>NZ_JAFKIC010000136.1 GCF_017306585.1 Mesorhizobium sp.
GGATCAAGCACGCCCTTCTTGAACAGTTTCACCGGCGGCAGCCGCAGGCCCTCCTGCTCGACGGCGGTGGCGGACGCCGAGAAGCCGCCCGGCACCGAACCGCCGATGTCGGGCCAGTGGCCGGTGTTGGACAGCCAGCAGAAGATTTTACCGTCGCGGTAGACCGGCATGACGAAGCGCACATCCATCAGATGCGTGCCGCCGAGATAGGGGTCGTTGACGATGTAGATGTCGCCCGGTTCCGGAGGCAGGCAGCGACCGTCGGCGATCATCTCGATCACCGTTTTCGTCGAATACTGCATGACGCCGACGAACACCGGCAGGCCCTGGCTGCCTTGTGCGATCAATGACCCGTCGACAGCGGAATAGATGCCGTCGGAACGGTCATTGGCCTCGGCAATGACCGGCGAGAAGGCGGCGCGCGAAAAGGTCAGGTCCATCTCGTCGCAAACCTGCTGCAACGCCGCCTGCAGCACCGAAAGCGTGATGGCGTCGAGCTTTGCTTCTGAAGCTGGCATGGTCAGGCCTCGCCGATGTCGATGATGATGTTGCCGTCCGCATCCGACCGGGCGCGGTCGCCGGGCTCGAGCACGGTGGTGGCGTCCATCTGTTCGAGGATCGCCGGGCCTTCGATGGCCGCGTCGAGCGGCAGTTTGTCCCTGGCATAGACCGGCGTGTCGTGCCAGCGCCCGGCATACCAGACCGGCCGGATCTCGCGTCGCGCCTCGTCGAGCGTCTTGGCGCGGCCTGCCGGATCGATCAAGCGCGACAGGTCGATCGCCGGCCTCACCCCGGTGACAGAAGTGTTGAGGTTGACGAGGTTGGCGCGAATCTCGGGTAACTCGACCTTGAAGCGGGCGAAGTAGGCTTTTTCGAACAAGGCCTGCAATTCGTCTCGGGTCACCGATGAGGATGGCAGCGGCACGTTGATGATGTGCGTCTGGCCGACGAACTGCATGTCGGCGGAATGGGTGACGCGGATCGTCTCCGGCCTGACCGCTTCCTTGGCGATCAGTTCCTCGCCTTCGTTACGGTGCCGTTCCAATACTTGGTGGAGCTGACTTTCATCAAGCAGCGCGACCGGCTGGTTGACCGTGTTGACGAAGTCGTGGCGCAGATCGGCGACGACGCAGCCGAGCGCGTTGGTGATACCGGGTCGGGCCGGCACCAGCACACGGGGCAGGCCGAGTTCGCGTGCAAGCGCGGTCGCGTGCAGCGGCCCGGCGCCGCCGAAGGCGAACAGCGCGAAATCGCGCGGGTCATGGCCGCGCGACACGGAAACCATGCGGATGGCGCCGGCCATCTTCATGTTGCCGAGCCTGAGCACGGCGCCAGCCGCCTCGACGCCGGAGAGGCCGGTCGCCTTGCCGATCCTGTCCTCGAAGATGTCGGTGACGCGCTCCGTCGTGACCGGATGATCGACGGCCAGCAGCTTCTTCGGCGCCAGCCGGCCAAGCACGAGATTGGCGTCGGTGATGGTCGGCTCCTGCCCGCCGCGCCCGTAGCAGATCGGGCCGGGATTGGCGCCAGCGCTTTCCGGCCCGATCTGGATCAGGCCGGCCGCGTCGACGCGGGCGATCGAGCCGCCGCCGGCGCCGACCGTGTGCACCGCCACCATCGGCACATGGATCGGCATGGCGTATTCGATCTCGGTCTCGTTCGAGACAGCCGGCTCGGCGTTACGGATCAGCGCCACGTCGGTCGAGGTGCCGCCCATGTCGTAGGTGACGAGGTTATCGAAGCCGGCGCGCCTGCCCGTATAGGCCGCGGCGATGACGCCCGAGGCCGGGCCGGACATGACGGTCTTGGCCGATTCACGTGTGACGAAGCGCGCCGAGATCATGCCGCCATTGCCGTTCATGATCAGGAAGTCCCTGATATAGCCCTTGTCGGCCAATTCCCTGCGCAACCGCTCGACATAACGCTCCAGGATCGGCTGCACCGAGGCGTTGACCGAGGCCGTTACGCCACGCTCGAACTCACGCGCTTCCGAAAGCAGCGCATGGCCTGATGTGATGTAGCCGTTCGGCCAGAGCTCGGCGGCGATTTCGGCGGCGCGCCGCTCATGGGAAGGGTTGGCGTAGGAGTGGAGGAAATGAATGACGAGGGATTCGCAGCCGGCGGCGATAAGCGTCTTCACCGCCTCGCGCATCCCGGCCTCGTCGAGCGGGGTGCGGACAGCGCCCGAGGCCTCGACGCGTTCGGACACTTCCAGGCGCAGATCGCGCGGAATGACCGGGACGAAGCTTCCCGTCATGCCATAGGGCTGCGGCCGCGTGCGCCGGCCAAGCTCGATCACATCGCGAAAGCCGGCTGTCGTGATCATGCCGGTTTTCGCCAGCCGGCGCTCCAGAACGGCATTGGTGGTGGTGGTCGTGCCATGCACGATAAGATCGATGCCGTCGATGGCAAAGCCGGTGGCGCCAAGCGCGGAAACCACGCCAAAAGCCTGATTCTCGACCGTGGTCGGCGTCTTGGCGAGATACACCCTGCCGCCATCCTTGCCGTCGATCAGAATGAGGTCCGTGAAGGTTCCGCCGACATCGATGCCGGCGACGACATTGCCAGAGGAGTCTCGCGGCACCGTCGAAAAATTCTCTTTCATCGTCGAAACCCGAAATACCAGGACTACGGATATGTCTCAGTTTGGAAAGGTGTTTTACGCCGGCATCTTGACGCAAATATCGTTTGTATACTAATAAATCCCGGACACAAGAGCTTACCATCTCGGAGTGTGTGCAAGGCACGCCGGAACCTGAAGGGTTCGGGCGTGCACGGGAAGGTCTGGCGCCCGCGTTGGAAAATGGGCGAGAAGGTTGGAATCGATGAACACCACACCCGCGTTCAACGCCGACGGCGCCCGCTCGCTGCAATTCCCGATTCCGGCAAATGTCTATGCCGAAACCGTCGTCTCGGTGAAGCACTATACCGACCGGCTGTTCTCCTTCCGCATCACGCGTCCGCAGTCGCTGCGCTTCCGTTCCGGCGAGTTCGTCATGATCGGCCTGCCCAATGCCGAGAAGCCGGTGTTCCGCGCCTATTCGGTGGCGAGCCCGGCCTGGGACGAGGAGCTGGAGTTCTTCTCGATCAAGGTGCCGGACGGCCCGCTGACCTCCGAACTGCAGAAGATCCAGGTCGGCGACACCGTGATCATGCGCCAGAAGTCGACCGGCACGCTGGTCGTCGACGCGCTGACCCCGGCCAAGCGCCTGTTCATGATTTCGACGGGCACCGGCATCGCGCCCTTCGCCAGCCTGCTGCGCGACCCCGACACCTATGAGAAGTTCGACCAGTTGATCCTGACCCACACCTGCCGCGACAATGCCGAGCTGACCTATGGCCAGGAATTGGTGGCGGCGCTGGAAAGCGATCCGCTGATCGGCGAACTGACAGCCGGGCGCGTCACGCTCTACAATTCGACGACCCGTGAGGAGTCGGCGCGCATGGGCCGCATCACCGCGCTGATCGGTTCGGGCAAGTTCTACAGCGACCTCGGCATCGACAAGCTCGATCCCGAGACCGACCGCATCATGATCTGCGGCTCCATGCACATGCTGAAGGACGTCAAGGAGATGGCCGAAAGCCTTGGCTTCCAGGAAGGTTCGCTCAGCCATCCCGCCAGCTTCGTCGTCGAGCGCGCTTTCGTCGGCTGAAACACGGGCTTCCCGATCGGAAACGCGGCAGGCACACCGCCCGTCGCCAAACAGCCATATCTGAATTCAGCCCGACAAGGCTTGGTCTGGAACGACAAGACGACGTCCGCCGCGTCGACCGGGTCGGCATGACCGTAGGCGGCTCAGACGCTGCTCGTGCAGCACCAGTTGGACCCATCGAAGTCACTTTGCCGCGATGGTGCGCTCAATCCTGGCTCACGCATCCTTGAATGCCGCAGCGCAACATGACCGACTTGTAACCTGACAGGGCCGGGTCGTTGGGGCTAGTGTCCAGCCGATCGACGCTGTCGATCCCGAGCTCCAATCATCCTGAAAAGGCTGGATAATCTTGCCTGCCAGGTGGACGGGACAATGACGATTTCCGCAACTCACCAGGCCAGGCGAAGACGGTCCCGACGTTCTCAGGGCATCGTGGCGCTAGCCGCGCTCGTCCTGCTGGTCGGCGGCTACGGCTTGTGGCGCAGCCACGCCGCCGGGCTGGAAAGGGCCGCCGCGGCCTCGCAATCGGCGCCGGCGCCAAAGATTCCGGTCACCGTGGCCACCGTCCAGAAAAACGACTTTCCGCTTTACCTCTACGGGCTCGGAACGGTTACGCCGCCAAACAGCGTCAGCATTTCGAGCCGCGTCACCGGCGTCGTCACGCGGGTTCCGGTCGAAGAGGGCCAGATGGTCAAGCAGGGCGACCTGCTCGCCGAGATCGACCCTCGGCCCTATCAGGCGGTGCTCGACCAGGCGAAGGCCAAGCAGGCGGAGGACGAAGCGACACTGAAGAACGCGCAGGTGGTGCTCGACCGCCTGTCCACGCTTCTGAAAAAGACGTTCGAGACCCAGCAGGATGTCGATAACCAGCAGGCGGTGGTCAACACCACCGCTGCGACGATCGAGGCCGACAAGGCCGCCATTGAGGCGGCCCAGCTCAATCTCGACTTCACCAGCATCACGGCCCCGCTGGCCGGCAAGACAGGCTTCCGCACCATCGACCCGGGCAACATCGTGCAGGCCGGCCAGAGCCCCGGTCTTTTTACGGTCGTGCAGCTTCAGCCCATCTACGTGTCGTTCACAGAGCCTCAGGACGACGTGTCGACCATCAACAAGGTCTTCGCGGCCGGTCCGGTTTCGATCGACACGCTGGGCGCCGACATGAAGACCGTGCTGGCGAGCGGGAAACTGGAAGCGGTCCAGAACCAGGTCGACCAGGCTTCGGGCACGATCTCGCTCAGGGCGACATTCGCCAACCAGGACAATGCGCTGTGGCCCGGCCTGTCGGTGAACACCCGCATCCATATCGGCACGATAGCAGGTGCGATCATGGTGCCGGACGAGGCTGTCCAGCATGGCCCTGACGGGCTCTTCGCCTATGTCGTGGGCGACGACGGCAAGGTCCATCGCCAGACGGTCAAGACAGGTCCGTCCGACGGCGGCGCAACCGTCATCACCGACGGGCTGAGCCCCGGGCAGCGCGTCGTGGTCGGCGGGCAATACCGGGTGGTCGACGGCGCCAGCGTCGACGCCACCCCGGCCCCCGGGGCCGGGCCCGTGCAGGACGCCGCCGCACAGGCGAAAGGGGCTGGCTGATGGCTTCCGTCGGAGTTTCCACGCCCTTCATCCGCTATCCCGTGGCGACGTCGCTGCTGATGGTCGGCGTGCTGTTCGTCGGCCTTGTCGCCTATTTCAACCTGCCGGTCGCGCCGATGCCGAGCGTCGATTTTCCGACGATCCAGGTGTCGACAAACCTGCCGGGCGCTGACCCGATCACGATGGCATCGTCGGTGACCCAGCCGCTCGAGACGCAGTTCGCCCAGATTCCCGGCATTGCCGAGATGACATCGAGCAGCCTGTCCGGTTCCAGCCAGATCACGCTGCAATTCGATCTCAACGTCCAGATCGCCTCGGCCGCCGGACTGGTGCAGTCGGCCATCAACGCCGCTGGCGGACAGCTGCCCAAGACCCTTCCCAATCCGCCCACGTACAGGGAGGTCAATCCGACCGATTCGCCGATCATGCTGATCGGCGCGAGTTCGACCGACCTGGCGCTGACGACGGTGAGCGACGACGTCTACACCAAGCTCGCGCAGGTGATCAGCCATGTCGACGGCGTCGGCCAGGTGCTGGTCGGCGGCCAGCAGACGCCCTCGATCCGCGTCCAGCTCGATCCGGCCAAGCTCGCGGCAAGGGGCCTGTCGCTGGAGGCCGTTCGCACGCCGCTGTCGATCGGCACGGTCGACCTGCCCAAGGGCAACATCCAGGGCGAGGTGCGCTCCTTCACCATCTTCTCCAACGATCAGATGACCGCCGCCGACGACTGGAACAACGCCATCATCGCCTATCGCAACGGGGCGCCGGTGCGGGTCAAGGATGTCGGCCGCGCCGTGCTCGACGCGCAGGACTACACCCAGGCCGGCTGGACCGACACGACACGCGGCGTCGTCCTCGTCATCTTCAAGGAACCCGGCGCCAACATCATCGACACGGTCGACAAGATCAAGGCGGAGCTGCCGATGCTGACCGCCTCGATGCCGGCCTCGCTGAAGCTGCAGGTGCTTTCCGACCGGACCCAGACGATCCGCGCTTCGGTGGCGGACGTGCAGTTCACGCTGATGCTCACCATCGGGCTGGTGGTGATGGTGATCTTCCTGTTCCTGCGCAATGTCTGGGCAACGGCCATACCGGCCTTCACCGTGCCGCTTGCCCTGCTCGGCGCCTGCGGCTTGATGTGGGTCGCCGGCTACTCGATCGACAATCTGTCGCTGATGGCGCTGACGATCTCGATCGGGTTCGTGGTCGACGACGCCATCGTCATGCTGGAAAACATCGTCCGCTACATCGAGCACGGCGAAAAGCCGATGCAGGCGGCGATCCGCGGCGCCAGCGAGATCGGCTTCACCATCATGTCGATCTCGATTTCGCTGGTGGCGGTGCTGATACCGCTGCTCCTCATGAGCGGCATCATCGGGCGCCTGTTCAAGGAGTTCGCGGTGACGCTGGCGATGACCATTCTGGTCTCCGCCTGCGTTTCGCTGACGCTGACCCCGATGCTTGCCTCGCGCTTCATCAAGCCCGCGGCGGAGGAGCATCACGGCAAGCTCTACCGGTGGAGCGAGCGGGTGTTCGACGGGATGTTGCACGGCTATGAACGCGTGCTCGACACGGCGCTCGGACATCGTTTCGTCACGCTGCTTGTCTTCCTGGGCTGCGTGGGCCTTACCGGTTACTTCTTCACCCTCGTTCCGAGCGGCTTCTTCCCGCAGCAGGACACCGGCCTGATCTTCGGCCAGGTGATCGCCGGACAGGACGTCTCGATCGACCAGATGAAGTCCTACATGACGCAATTCGCCGGGATCGTCTCGAAGGATCCGGCGGTCGCGCATTTCGCGGCCTCGACGGGCGGCGGCGGAAACACGCAGAACACCGGCCGCATGTTCATCCAGCTGAAGCCGCGCGACGACCGCGATGCCTCCGCCGACCAGGTCATCCGCCGGCTGCAGCCCAGGCTATCGGTCGTCCAGGGCGCCCGCCTGTTCATGCAGGCCTCGCAGGATGTGCGCGTCGGCGGCAAGCTTTCCGCGTCGCAATATCAATATGTGCTGGAAAGCGGCGATCTCGACACGCTCGACCAGTGGGCGCCCCAGCTTTTGACGGCGCTGCAGCACCTGCCCCAGTTGCGTGACGTGTCGACCGACCAGATGAGTTCCGGCACGACGCTGACGCTCAAGGTCGATCGCGACCAGGCAGCCCGCTACGGCCTGACCGCGAACGATGTCGACAACACACTCAACGACGCTTTCGGCCAGCGCCAGATCGCCCAGTACTTCACCCAGCTTTCAACCTATGACGTGATCCTGGAAGTGCTGCCGTCGCTGCGCGGAAACCTCAAGGCGCTCAACGAGATCTACCTGACCACATCGAGCGGCTCTCAGGTGCCGCTCTCGGCGATCGCCAAGTGGACGACGGCGCCGGTGCAGCCGCTGGTCATCAACCACGAAGGCCAGTTCCCGTCCGTGACCATCAGCTTCAACCTGGCGCCCGGCGTGGCGCTGGGCCAGGCCACCGCCGCGATCGACAAGGCCGCCGTCGATATGCGGCTGCCAGCGACCATCCAGACCAGCTATACGGGAACGGCGCAGGCGTTCCAGCAATCGCTTTCCTCCATACCGCTGCTCATCTTCGGCGCGCTGGTGGTGGTCTACCTGATCCTCGGCATCCTCTATGAAAGCTACATCCACCCGCTGACCATTCTCTCCACGCTGCCATCCGCCGGGTTGGGCGCGCTCGGCACGCTGCTGGTCTTCCACATGGAGTTCAACCTCATCGGCCTGATCGGCATCATCCTGCTCATCGGCATCGTCAAGAAGAACGGGATCATGATGGTCGACTTCGCCATCGCGGCCGAGAGGGACCAGCATCTGAGTTCGCTCGAATCGATCCGCCAGGCCTGCCTGCTGCGGTTCCGGCCCATCATGATGACCACCATGGTCTCGATGCTGGGCGCGCTGCCGCTGATGCTCGGCAACGGCACGGGCGCCGAGATCCGGCAGCCATTGGGCTATACGATGTTCGGCGGACTGCTCGTCAGCCAGGCCCTGACGCTGTTCACCACGCCGGTGATCTATCTCTATCTCGACGACCTCTCGCGGTGGCTTACCTCCTGGCGCGGCGAGGAGCAGGTTGACTATGAACCTGCCCTTGAAGCCGTCGAAATCAGCCGGCCTCGTGACAGGCTGGCGGCCGAGTAGGCCGGCGTCCGACGCGGCGTTCCTCAGGCTTGTGGCTTCGATCCAAACGATCGTGTAAGTATCGCCCGAAACGAGAAAGGGCAGGAGATGAGCAACACGATCCGCGAGGCGGGCACCGGTGCGTCCAAGGTGATGCCGCTGCCGGCGCGCGCCGCCGCCAACACCCCGGTTCCCTCGGACCATCGCATAGCCCGCAACCCCGGCATGAAGCTCGACCTCGGCTTCCTGGAATCGGTGCGCAGCGTCAACCGCTCGGCGCTGGAGCGGCGCGTCGCCACCTTGACCAAGCGGCGCTCGATCAAGGCCGACAACCAGGCCGCCTGGCTGCTGCGGGCGATCGCCTGCATGGATCTGACGACGCTCAATTCCAACGACACCGAGGAGCGCGTGCGCCGGCTCTGCGCCAAGGCGATCAACCCGCTGCGCCGCGACATCGTCGAGGGGCTGGGCATTTCGGGCGAGACGATCCGGCCGGCCGCGGTCTGCGTCTACCATCCGTTCGTCGCCACGGCGGTCGACGCCGTGCGCGGCACCGGCATCCATGTCGCCGCGGTCTCTACCGCCTTCCCGCATGGGCTGGCGCCGCTGTCGACCCGCCTGCAGGAGATCGAGGCCTCGGTGAAGGACGGCGCCGACGAGATCGACGTCGTCATTCCGCGCGGCCTGGTGTTCGGCGCCAAATGGCGCGAGCTCTACAATGAGATCGTCTCGATGCGCGCCGCCTGCGGCGAAGCGCATCTGAAGGTCATTCTCGGCACCGGCGATCTCGCCACGCTGCGCAATGTCATGCTCGCCTCGATGGTGGCGATGATGGCTGGCGCCGATTTCATCAAGACCTCGACCGGCAAGGAAAGCGTCAATGCCACGCTGCCCGTCGGCCTCGCCATGGTGCGCGCTATCAGGGCCTATTTCGAGGAAACCGGCCATCTCATCGGCTTCAAGCCGGCAGGCGGCATTTCGACCGCCAAGGTGTCGCTCGACTGGCTGGTGCTGATGAAGGAAGAGCTTGGCCGGCCGTGGCTCGAGCCCGACCTGTTCCGCTTCGGCGCGTCGAGCCTGCTGACCGACATCGAACGCCAGCTCGAGCATCACCTGACCGGGCATTATTCGGCCAATCACCGCCACGCGATGGCTTGAGCATCCCCCACCCCGATCGGCCTTGCCGATCGACCCTCCCCGCAAGGGGGAGGGTGAAGGAGGCACCCCATGAACATTCTCGACCGCTACCACGCCATGGAATACGGCCCTGCTCCCGAAGCCCGCAACGAGGCCGATGCCTGGCTGGCCGCGCGCGATTTCTCCAAGGCGCTGTTCATCGACGGCGCCTGGAAGGCTGCGAGCGGCGGCAAGACTTTCGAGACCAGCGAGCCATCTTCGGGCAAGCTGCTCGCCAAGGTCTCGGACGCCTCGGCCGCCGACATCGACGCGGCGGTCGCCGCGGCCACCAAGGCGCTGCCGAAATGGTCGGCCTCCTCGGGTTACCAGCGTGCCAAAGTGCTCTACGCCATCGGGCGCGCCATGCAGCGCCACCAGCGCCTGTTCGCGGTGCTGGAGACGATCGACAACGGCAAGCCGATCCGCGAGAGCCGCGACATCGACGTGCCGCTGGCAATCCGCCATTTCATCCATCATGCCGGTTGGGCGCAGGCGCTGGACAGGGACTTTCCCGGCCACAAGGGTGTCGGCGTCGTCGGCCAGATCATCCCGTGGAATTTCCCGCTGCTGATGCTGGCCTGGAAGATCGCACCGGCGCTCGCGGCCGGCTGCACCGTGGTGCTGAAGCCGGCCGAGTTTACGCCGCTGACGGCGATCCTGTTCGCAGAGATCTGCGAACGGGCCGGCGTTCCCAAGGGCGTCGTCAACATCGTGCAGGGCGGGCCGGAAGCCGGCGTGGCCATCGTCAACCATCCCGGCATCCAGAAGATCGCCTTCACCGGCTCTTCGGAAGTGGGCAAGATCATTCGCAAGGCGACCGCCGGATCAGGCAAGAAACTGTCGCTGGAGCTTGGCGGCAAGTCGGCTTTCATCGTCTTCGAGGACGCCGATCTCGACAGCGCGGTCGAAGGCCTCGTCGACGGCATCTGGTTCAACCAGGGGCAAGTCTGCTGCGCCGGTTCGCGGCTTCTGGTGCAGGAGGGCATCGCGGAGGCCTTCATCGCCAAGGTCAAGACGCGCATGAGCCGGCTGCGGGTCGGCAGCCCGCTCGACAAGAACACCGATATCGGTCCGCTGGTCGACATCAGCCAGCTCGACCGGGTCAAGGGGCTGGTCGCCGAAGGCGCGAAACAGGGCGCCGTCTGCTGGCAGCCGGATGCCGCGCTGCCGTCTTCCGGCTATTACCATCTGCCGACGCTCGCCACCGGTGTTTCGCCGGCTAATATTCTTGCGCAGGAAGAGGTGTTCGGCCCGGTTCTGGCGACGATGACCTTCCGCAACACCGAGGAAGCGATCGAGCTCGCCAACAACACACGCTATGGCCTGGCGGCGTCGGTGTGGAGCGAGAACGTCAACCTTGCTTTGCATGTGGCGCCGCAGTTGAAGGCCGGCGTCGTCTGGGTCAATGGCACCAACATGTTCGACGCCGCCTGCGGCTTCGGCGGCTATCGCGAAAGCGGTTTCGGCCGCGAGGGCGGACGCGAAGGCATGTTCGAGTATCTCGCGGCCAAACTGCCGCTCGGCCCGGTCATCAAGCCGGCAACCCTCTCCGCGCAACCGGTCGAACAGGCCGACGGCTCGGCCATAGACCGCACGGCAAAGCTGTTTATCGGCGGCAAGCAGGTGCGGCCGGACGGCAATTATTCGCTTGGCATCGCCACCGCCAAGGGTAAGCTTGCCGGCGAGGTCGGGCTCGGCAGCCGCAAGGATATACGCGATGCCGTTTCGGCGGCGCGCGGCTGCAAGTCCTGGCCGGAGGCGACCGCCTATAACCGGTCGCAGGTGCTCTATTACCTGGCCGAGAACCTTTCGAGCCGCGCCGGCGAATTCGCCGCCCGCCTTACCGAGCTCACCGGCGCCAACGCCAAGGCGGCGCGGGAAGAGGTCGACCAGTCGATCGAGCGGCTGTTCCTCTATGCAGGGCTGGCCGACAAGTTCGAGGGCCGCGTCCACCAGCCGCCGGCCCGCGCCGTGACGCTGGCGCTGCATGAGCCGGTCGGCGTCGTCGGCATCGTCGCGCCGGACAACAGCCCGCTGCTCGGTTTCATATCGCTGGTCGCGCCGGCGCTGGCCATGGGCAACACGGTGGTCGCCGTGCCGTCCGAACGCCATCCGCTGCTTGCCACCGATCTCTATCAGGTGATCGAATATTCCGACGTTCCGGCCGGCGCCATCAACATCGTCACCGGCCGCAGCGCCGAGCTTGCCGGCGTGCTGGCCAAGCATGACGATGTCGACGGGCTCTGGCTGTTTGCTGACGCCGAGACCTGCGCCAAGGCGGAGGCAGATTCGATCGGTAACCTCAAGCGCGTCTGGACCGGCCACGGCCGAAGCCTGGACTGGGCATCGGAGGAGACGGCCGGCGAGGCCATGCTGCGCCGGGCGATCGAAGTGAAGAATGTCTGGGTGCCTTACGGCGACTGACATTTCCTGTCGCAATGGTGATCGTGTTCGGGCTTGACGCCCGGGCGCATGTTCTTTAACGAGAAAAAACATCTTTACCTGTGAAAGGATGGGCTTCAGGAGGCATCGTGTCACCTGACTGGCCCATGACGCTGACGCGAGGTAACGATAGGGATATCTGGCGCGAGCAGGCGAGGAGAAGACATGGCGGATCTGGCAGGCAAGGTCGTTGTCGTCACGGCGGCGGCGCAAGGCATCGGCAAGGCAAGCGCGCTGGCCTTCGCCAAGGCGGGCGCCATCGTCCACGCCACAGACATCAACGAAGCGCTGCTGGCTGAACTCGCCGAGACGTCCGGGATCAAGACCCGCAAGCTGGACGTGCTGAACGACGCAGCCGTCAATGGCGCCTTTGCCGCGATCGGCCGCGTCGACGTGCTGTTCAACTGCGCCGGCTTCGTCCATGCCGGCTCGATCCTGGAGATGAAGGACAGCGATCTCGATTTCGCGCTGAACCTCAATGTGCGCGCCATGGTCCGCACCATCCGCGCCGTGCTGCCGGGCATGCTGGAGCGCGGCGACGGGTCGATCATCAACATGGCGTCGCTGGCGAGCTCGCAGAAGGGCGTGCCGAACCGCTTCGCCTATGGCGTTTCCAAGGCGGCGGTCATCGGCCTGACCAAGGCGATCGCCGCCGACTATGTCGGCAAGGGCATACGCTGCAACGCCATCTGCCCCGGCACGGTGGAAAGCCCGTCGCTGCAGGACCGCATGCATGCGCAAGGCGACTACGATGCCGCCCGCGCCGCCTTCATCGCCCGCCAGCCGATGGGCCGGCTCGGCACTCCGGAGGAAATCGCCGATCTTGCCGTCTATCTGGCCGGCGCCACCTACACGTCGGGGCAGGCCTACAATATCGACGGCGGCTGGTCGATCTGACCGGCGGCTCGGGGCCAGCGACCCGGCCTCGGGATCGGGAAGTCTGAAAATCCGGTCCGCCGCCGATCCCGACAGGTATCGGCGCTTGCTTGGGCCGGGGTCGATGGGTACGGTCCGCCCGGCTCGCTAGGGGACCATCGCCTCGGCGGAGAGTTTGCAAAGGGCCGCGAGGCCGCAACTGGAGAAGGGTTTTAGATGAAACTGCTGCGCTATGGCGAGGCGGGGAGTGAACGTCCCGGCCTGCTCGATGCGGATGGAACGATCCGCGATCTGTCCGCCCATGTCGCCGACATTGCCGGCACGGTGCTTCATCCGGCCTCGCTGGAGATGCTGGGCAAACTCGATCCGAAAGCGCTGCCGGCGGTTTCCGGCAAGCCGCGGCTCGGCGCCTGCGTCGCCGGCACCGGCAAGTTCATTTGCATCGGCCTCAACTATTCCGACCATGCCGCCGAAACCGGCGCCACGGTGCCGCCGGAGCCGATCATCTTCATGAAGGCAAGCTCGGCCATCGTCGGCCCCGACGACGACGTGCTGATCCCGCGTGGGTCCGAAAAGACCGACTGGGAAGTCGAGCTCGCCGTGGTTATCGGCAAGACGGCAAAATACGTCAGCGAGGCCAATGCGCTCGACTATGTCGCGGGCTATTGCGTGGCGCACGACGTGTCCGAACGCGCCTTCCAGGCCGAGCGCCAGGGCCAGTGGACCAAGGGCAAGAGCTGCGACACGTTCGGCCCGACCGGCCCGTGGCTGGTGACCAAGGATGAGGTGGCCGACCCGCAGAACCTGAAGATGTGGCTGACCGTCAACGGCAAGACCATGCAGAACGGTTCGACCAAGACCATGGTCTACGGCGTGGCCTATCTCGTCTCCTACCTCAGCCAGTTCATGTCGCTGCACCCAGGCGACATTATTTCCACGGGCACTCCGCCCGGCGTTGGGCTCGGCATGAAGCCGCCGGTGTTCCTCAAGGCGGGCGACGTGGTGGAGTTGGGCATCGAGGGCCTCGGCCAGCAGAAGCAGACGTTCAAGGCGGACGTGTAAAAGCGGCACACCCTTACCTTCTCCCCTTGTGGGAGAAGGTGGCCTCGCGAAGCGAGGTCGGATGAGGGGTGTTCCAGGGAACACCAACGTCTCACTCCGCTGGAACACCCCTCATCCGTCTCGGCGCTGCGCGCCGATCCCCCCTCCCCCACAAGGGGGGAAGGAAGAGCGCGGTTGCGCACTACTTGATCGTCTTCCCATCAGCCCCGAACCTATAGGTCTTCGCCGGATCGGGCGTCGCATAAAGCGTTGCCCCCGGCTCCGCGTCATACACGCCGAAAATGCGCACCGTGATCAGCCCGGCCTTCTCGCAGTCGAGATAGAGGTTGGTGTCGGCGCCAAGATGCTCGGCGTGCACCACCGTGCCTTTCCAGGCCCCTGAATTCGGATCGACGGTCAGATGCTCCGGCCGCACGCCGATGGTCTTGGCGGTTTCGCCCAGACGCGCGCCGTCGATGAAGTTCATCTTGGGCGAGCCGATGAAGCCGGCGACGAACTCGTTTGCCGGCGAATTGTAGAGCTCCATCGGGCCGCCGATCTGCTCGATTCTTCCGGCGTTCAGCACCACGATCTTGTCGGCCAGCGTCATGGCCTCGACCTGGTCGTGGGTGACGTAGATCATCGTCGCCTTGAGCCGGCGGTGCAGCTGCGCGATCTCCAGCCTTGTGTTGACGCGCAGTGCCGCGTCGAGGTTGGACAAGGGCTCGTCGAACAGGAACAGCTTGGGCTCGCGCACCACGGCGCGGCCGATGGCGACGCGCTGGCGCTGGCCACCGGAGAGTTCGGCTGGACGGCGTTCGAGATAGGGCTCCAGCGACAGCATGGATGAGGCGATGCCGATGCGGCGGTCTATCTCGGCGGCCGGCGTGCCGGCCTGCTTGAGGCCGAGGCCCATATTGTTCTTCACCGTCAGATGCGGATAGAGCGCATAGGTCTGGAACACCATGGCAATGCCGCGTTTTGCCGGCGGGGTGACCGAGACATCGGTGCCGTCGATCAGCACCCGGCCCGAGGTCGAATCCTCCAGCCCGGCGATGACGCGCAGCAGGGTCGACTTGCCGCAACCCGACGGGCCGACGAAGACGACGAATTCGCCATCGGTCACTTCGAGGTCGATGCCCTTCAGCACCTCGACCGGCCCGAAGGCCTTCTTCACATTCTCGATCTTCAGCGAGCCCACGGCTTCGTTCCTGTTCTACAGTTTCACGGCATTGCCGCTGCGCACGCTCTCGTCGGCGGCGAGGCAGACGGCGAGCGACTTCACCGCATCGTCCATGTGTCTGGTCAGATCGATGTCTTCGCGGATCGCCTTGAGGACGAAAGCCTGCTCAAGGTCGCAAAGGTCCTGGTGGCCGGGCTCGCCTGCCATCGACAGCATCTCGTCCGGCTTGACGAATTTGCCGTCGGCGCCCGTCGCGGCGCTGTGCAGGCGAATGGTCGAGGTCTTGGTGTGGGTGTCGATGTCGTCTGATTTCACGCCCTCCTTCATGACGATCGACACGCATCCCTTGGGCGAGATGACGTCCTTCACGAAGAAGGCGGTTTCCGAAATCATCGGACCCCAGCCGGCCTCGTACCAGCCGACCGAGCCGTCATCGAACAGCACCTGCAGGTGGCCGTAATTGTACATGGAGGGTGCGACCTCGTCGGTCAGGCGGACGCCCATGCCGCGCACCTCGACCGGCCGGGCGTCGGTGATCTGCAGCATGACGTCGAGATAGTGCACGCCGCAGTCGACGATCGGCGAGGTCGTCTGCATCAGTTGCTTGTGCGTCTCCCAGGTATGGCCTGACGATTGCTGGTTGAGGTTCATGCGAAAGACATAGGGGCCGCCGAGCTTGCGCGCCTCGGCGATCAGACGGATCCAGGACGGGTGATGGCGCAGGATATAGCCGATCACCAGCTTTTTGCCGTTGGCCTTGGCGGCCGCGACGACGCGCTTTGCATCGGCCACTGTCGTCGCCAGCGGCTTTTCGACGAAGACATGGCAGCCGGCCTCGAATGCCTTCACCGCATAGTCGGCATGGCTGTCGGAATAGGTGGCGATACAGGCGACGTCGGGTTTTTCCTCGCGCAAAGCATCGTCGAAGGAGCGGCGGATGCCGTAGCCGGAAAGCCCTTCCGGCAGCGCCACATCGGAGCGGTTGACCAGCGCCGCGATCTCGAAGCCCGGATTGGTGTGATAGGCCAGCGCGTGGCTGCGGCCCATATTGCCGAGGCCGGCGACGACGACACGAAGGGGTTCAGTCATGGATCAATTTGCCTTCTCTTGCGTACGGGCCACGAGCAACACCATCGCGGGAGGCTCGCACTCATCAGCGACCCGCAAAGCCGCCTCCTCACTGTCGCACCGGAACAAAAGGCCGAAACCATAGGCCTCGAGACCTTCCTTGATCGCCGAAAGTCTCTGAGTGCCCGGCAACGGATGCTCGAGGTTGAGAGCTTGCGTGAACGCCTTCGACTGCTCGTCGCCCATTTGCGAATCCACTCGCCAACGGACGTGGCATTTGTGTTCCTTCGGCCAACGCTCGGCCCCGAACCGCGTGAACCAGACAGCGGCGTTGAGGTAGAATTGCGAGCCCCAAGCCGACTTCTGGAGGTTCAGCAGGCAGGTCGTCTCCGGCCATTCGCGGTAGAAATTCGTGGCGCGAACGCCTCGAAATCCATAGCGGCTCGCTGTCTCCACGAGGGCCTCTATGATGATCTCTCGGCCGTCGCTCACTTCACCGCTCCGGAGGTGATGCCGCGGATCAGCTGCCGCGAGAAGATGACGTAGAGGATGAGCACCGGCAGGATCGCCAGCGAAAGTGCGGCCAGGATCGCGTTCCAGTTGGTGACGAACTGGCCGAGGAAGAGCTGGGCGCCGAGCGTCACCGTCTTGGTCTCTTCCGACGGCGCCAGGATGAGGGGGAACCACAGATCGTTCCAGATCGGGATCATGGTGAAGACGGCGACGGTCGCCATCGACGGGCGCACCAGCGGCACCACCAGGCGGAAGAAGATGGTGTATTCGGACAGGCCGTCGATCCGGCCGGCGTTCTTGAGGTCGTCGGACACCTGCTTCATGAATTCCGACAGGATGAAGACGGCGAGCGGCAGGCCTTGCGCCGTATAGACCAGGATCAGCGCCGTCAGCGTGTTGACCAGCCCGCTTGCCACCATCAGCTGCAGGATGGCGACGGTGGCGAGCCGGATCGGGATCATGATGCCGAGCGCCAGATAGAGCCCCATCAGCGTGTTGCCGCGGAAGCGGTATTCGGAGAGCGCGAAGGCGGCCATGGCGCCGAACAAAAGCACGAAGAACAGCGAGCCCACCGTGACGACGAGGCTGTTCTGGAAATAATGGAAGAAATCGCCCTGGCCGATGACCGTCGTGTAGCCGATGAGGTCGAAGGTTTTCGGCGTCGGCGGTGTCAGCGGCGCGCCGAAGATGCCGGCGCGCGACTTGAACGAATTCATGATGACCAGGATCACCGGAAACAGCGCGATCACCGTATAGGTCAACAGGATCGCGTGGGCGCCGATGGTGCGGGGAAGCGAACGGGTGGCGGTGCTCATCTCTCGCCCCTCTAGAACTGATACCGACGCAGGCGCGTCTGGATGAGGAACAGGTAGACGCAGACGCCGCCGAGGATGATCAGGAACATGATCGTGGCGATCGTCGCGCCCATGTTGGGGTCGCCGACCTGCAACTGGAAGCCGAAGAAGGCGCGGTAGAGGAAGGTGCCGAGAATGTCCGTCGAATAGTTCGGCCCGGCGAGCGCGCCTTGCGCGGTGTAGATCAGGTCGAAGGCATTGAAATTGCCGACGAAGGTGAGGATCGAGATGATGCCGATCGACGGCAGGATCAGCGGCAGCTTGATCTTCCAGAACTGCGACATACCGGTGATGCCGTCACATTCGGCCGCCTCGATCACCTCGTCGGGGATCGACAGCAGGGCGGCGTAGATCAGCATCATCGGGATGCCGATGAACTGCCATACCGAAACCAGGCTGAGCGCGGTCAGCGCGTACTGCTCCTTGCCGAGCCACGGCGTGAACAGGCTTTTCAGACCGACGAAATCAAGCAGATGCGGCGCCACGCCCCACAGCGGCGACAGGATCAGCTTCCAGGCGAAGCCGACGATGACGAAGGACAGGATGGTCGGCACGAAGATCGCCGTGCGGTAGAAGGCCGAAAACCTGAGTTTCGGGCTGGACAGGAGCGCGGCCAGGAGCACGCCGATCGGGTTCTGCACCAGCATGTGGATGATGAAGAACCAGACATTGTTGCGCAGGGCATTCCAGAAGTTCACCGACCAGTTGGGATCGCCGAACAGGGTGCGGAAATTGTCGAAGCCGACGAAGACCTGATGCTGGTCGATATTGCGGAACAGCGAGAGCTGCAGCGTGCCGGCGAGCGGCAGGATCATGATCGCCGTGTAGACGAGCACCGCCGGCGCCAGAAAGATGGCGATGTGCCAGCGGAAAGGTCTTTTCGGTCTGATATCTGCGGCCATGAGTTCGGTCCCCGCCGTCTCTCGGTTCCAATTGGGTCGTGATGCCAGGTGATGCCTCGATGCACGGCCCGAACAATCTTGCCCGCTACGGCAAGAACAAAGGCCTGCGACTGATCAGCCAGCCTTCCCCATGCTCCGAGGGTAAGGCCGCGAGGCGGTGCCGACAATCGCTATCTGAGCGGTTGCTGTTTTAAAGAACCAGTCCGAAGCCGGCCGGGCATGCACCCGGCCGGCTCCGTTGCCTGAGCTCTTACTTCGCCGGATGATACCAGCTGTCGAGACCGGTCTGCAGCTTCTTGGCCGCGGCCTCGGGGGTGTCGGTGCCGTTGATGACGTTGGCCGATTCAACCCAGGTCTCGTTTTCCAGGTTCGGCGTGCCGCGCGACAGGATCTGGTAGGTCGAGCGGATCGTCGACTTGCACTTGCCGCGCCAGGAAACGAATTCCTGCGCCAGCGGGTCTTCCATCTTCACCGGCGCGGAGTTCAGGCTGAAGAAGCCCGGCAGCGCGTTGGCGTAGATGGTGGCGAAATCGGCCGAGGCCACCCAGGACAGGAAGGTCTTGGCCGCGTCCGCATGCTTGGAAGCCGCATTCAGGCCCATGCCGATATCGGTGTGGTCAGAGATGTAGCAGGTATCGCCGGCCTTCTCGACCGGCGGCGGGAAGGCGCCCATCTTGAACTGGGCCTGCGTGTTGAACAGGCCGATTTCCCACGAGCCGGCCGGGTAGATGGCGGCGCGGCCGAGCGTGAACAGGTTCTGGCTGTCCGGGTAGGTCTGGGCTTCGAAGCCATCGCCGAGATAGGGCTTCCACTTGGCCAGTTCCTCATAGGGAGCGACCCAGTCCTTGTCGGTCAGCTTCTGCTCGCCCTTGATCAGAGCGGCGCGGCCGTCCTCGCCCTTCCAGTAGTTCGGGCCGATGTTCTGGTAGCCCATGGTCGCGGCTTCCCAGAGGTCCTTGGTGCCCATGGCCATCGGGATGTAGGTGCCGTCGGCCTTGATCTTGTCGAGCGCGGCGAAGAACTCGTCGCGGGTCTGAGGCACCTTGATGCCGAGCTTGTCGAAGGCGTCCTTGTTGTAGATGAAGCCGTGGATGACGGAGGCCATCGGCACGCAGAAGGTGGATTTGCCGTCATCGGTCTGCCAGGCGGACTTGGCGACCGGCGAGAAGTTCTCCATGCCGGGCAGCGAGGAGAGGTCGGCGAGGTTGCCCTTCTTGAACAGTTCGAGCGACTTGTCGAACGGGCGGCAGGTGATCAGGTCGCCCGCCGAGCCGGCGGCGAGCTTGGCGCCGAGCGCCGCGTCATATTCGGTCGGAGCCGATGGCGCGAACACCACCTTGATGCCGGGGTTCTTGGCTTCGAAGGCCGGGATCAGCTTGTCCTTCCAGATGGAAAGGTCGTCGCCGCGCCAGCTTTCGATGTTGAGCGTTACGTCTTCGGCATAGGCCACCCCGGCGGTGCCGAGGATGCTGGTGCCAAGAAGCAGTGCCGTCAGTAGTTTGGTTTTCATGCTCAGTCTCCCTGTTGACCTTTTTCAGGTTCGGTTTTGATGAGAACAGGGGCAATTTGCCCCTTGCTCCCCTCGCAAGCCCGTTTCACCCCGATGGAAATCGGAATGAACCAGGCCCTACTTCTTCGTTCGGGCATGATCTTCTCCGGGATCATGCCCCAGCGCCGAAAGGGCCGGCCGCAGCCTTTGGCCCGCCCCTTCCAGCAGTTTCTCGGCCGCGTCGGCGGTGTCCACGCCGGCGGCGAGCAGAATGGCGGTCTTGACCGCGCCTCCCGTCTTTTCCAGCAGGCGGGCCGCGTCTTCGGTGCTGCGCCCGCTGACGGCGGCGACAATGCGCGCCGCGCGGTGGCGCAGCTTGATGTTGTCGGCCGTGAGGTTGACCATGTAGCCGTCATGGACATGGCCGAGATGCACGGCGGTGAGCGTCGACAGCATGTTGAGCGCTATCTTCTGCGCGGTGCCGGCGCCCATGCGCGTCGAACCGGCGATGACTTCCGGCGGCGTTTCGAGCAGGATGGCGGTGCCTGCCTTGTCGAGCAGGGCCGTGCCCCCGTTGTTGGCGATGCCAATGGTGGCGGCGCCGCGGCGGGCGGCCTCCTCGAGGGCACGAACCGCGTATGGCGTCGTGCCGCTGGCGGAAATGGCGATGAGGCAATCCCCGGCTCCGATACCGGCACTGGCGACAGCGGCCGCCGCCTCCTCGGTATTGTCCTCGGGTCCACCCGCCAGCGTCCTGAAAGCCTCGTCACCGCCGGCGATCATGATGGCGATGCGGTCGCGCCGGATGCCGAAGGTGCCGGGCAGTTCCAGCGCGTCGGCCAGCGCCATCAGGCCCGAACTGCCGGCGGCCGCGTAGGCGAGCCTGCCACCGCCCTTCAGGCTGGCGGCAATAATCTCAGCGGCTTTGGCGATGGCGGGAATGGCATTGCTGACGGCCTTCGCGGCTTCAACCTGCGCTTCCGCCAACGAAACAAGGATGGCCTCGGGAGCCTGGATGTCCAGACCCTCGGCATTCCTGTGCAGCGCTTCGGTGCGCGTTTCCGCCATCCTTGCTCCTCCGATGCGAGAACAATACCAAAAAAATACCACTTGTCCACACGCATTAACGAATTCGAGGGTCGGAAATCGTTGCGCCGGCGAAATGTGCAGGATTTTCAATAAAATATGGCTTAATCTTTTTTGAACGGAAATTAATCCTTGGCTATTGGTATTTTATTGGTATTATCCGCCCGAGGAGAAAAAAGCGTGAAATTCGTGCTCGGTATCGATGGCGGCGGCACCAGCTGCAGGGCCGCCCTGGCAACGGCGGACGGCATTGTCATGGGCCGCGCCAAAAGCGGCGCCGCCAACATCCGCACCGATCTTACCGGCGCCCGCTCGAACATTGTCGAGGCCGCGCGCCAGGCGTTCGTCGCCGCCGGCCAGGATCCCGGGCTCATCCCGCAGACGCCGGCCATTCTTGGTCTCGCCGGCGCCAATGTCGGCACCTACCGCCAGCAATTGAAAGCAATCCTGCCGTTCAGCACCAGCCGCGTCGAGACGGACGCCGAGATCGCGCTTGAAGGCGCGGTCGGCTCGGGCGACGGCGCCATGGCGATCCTCGGCACCGGCACCGCCTACATGGCGCGTAAGGATGGCGTATCGCGCGCCATCGGCGGCTGGGGATTCCAGGTCGGCGATCAGGGCAGCGGCGCCCGCATCGGCCGCGACCTGCTCGAACAGACGCTGCTTGCCCATGACGGGGTTCGCCCGGCCTCCCCGCTGACTCAAAGCATGATGGCCGTGTTCCGCGACAATCCCGAAGACGTGGTCGAGTTTACCACCAACGCCAAGCCGGGCGATTTCGGCGGTTTCGCGCCGAAGGTGTTCGAACACGCGCAAAAGGGCGACGCCGTCGCCAACTGGATTCTCGACAAGGCGGTCGCCGATGTCGAGGCCTCGCTCGGCGCGCTCGATCTCGCCGATGATGCGCCGCTCTGCCTGCTCGGCGGGCTGGCGCCGCTCTATGCGCCGCGCCTGTCGGCGCGCTACCGCGCGCTGCTGCGCGAGCCCCTCGACGACGCGCTAGGCGGAGCCGTGCAGATGGCGGCGCGTCTCTTCGCCGGACAGGCGGAGGCGGCCCGATGAGCGACGCCGCCGACCAGATTTTCGCCACGCTGAAGCAATCCTCGCAGAGCGGCGCGCCACTCTACCTGCAGCTCAGGAAAAGCATCGAGGACGCCGTCAATCGCGGCCTGATCGGCCCGGGCGACGCGCTGCCTTCCGAGCGCGACATCGCCACCAAGGCCGACATTTCGCGCGTTACCGTGCGCAAGGCGGTGCAGGATCTGGTCAAGGGCGGCATTCTCGTCCAGCGCCACGGCTCCGGCACGTTCGTTGCGCCGCGCATGGAGCGCGTCGAGCAGTCGCTGTCGCGGCTCACTTCCTTCACCGAGGACATGGCGCGGCGCGGCATGGCGGTGCGTTCGGCATGGCTCGACCGTGGCCTTTATGCGCCGTCGCCCGACGAGATGATGGTGCTCGGCCTGTCGTCGAGCGAACTGGTGGCGCGGGTGGCGCGCCTGCGCATCGCCGACGACACGCCGCTGGCGATCGAGCGCGCCTCGCTGTCGGCGAGCGTCCTGCCCGACCCGGCGGGCATCGGCTCCTCGCTCTACGCGGCGCTCGGAGTGACCGGCAATCGGCCGGTACGGGCCGTGCAGCGCATTTCGGCCGCCAATCTCGGCGAGACCGACGCGCGCCTGCTCGAAGTGCCGCCCGGCATTGCCGGCCTGCACATCGAGCGCATCTCCTATCTGGCGAGCGGCAAGGTGATCGAATTCACCCGCTCCATCTACCGGGGCGACGCCTATGATTTCGTCGCCGAACTGCGGCTGACAGGGCCGAGCGAAGAGGGCCGACCATGATCCCCAACACCACCCATATGCAGCGCGAGATCGAGGAGATCCCCGAGGCCGTCGCGCGCCTTCTCGACGGTTCCGGCGCCGTGCTCGCCGAAGCCGGGCGCGGCATTCGCGAGCGCGATCCGCATTTCGTCGTCACCGTGGCGCGCGGCTCTTCCGACCATGCCGCGACCTTCATGAAATATGCCGTGGAGCTGACGGCGGGGCTTGCCGTCGCCTCGGTCGGTCCCTCCATCGCTTCGATCTATGGCCGCAAGCTCAGGCTTGCCGGTTCGGCCTGCCTGGCGATCTCGCAGTCGGGCAAGAGCCCCGACATCGTCGCCATGGCCGAAACAGCCCGGGCCGGCGGCGCGCTGACCATCGCCGTCACCAACACCGCCGATTCGCCGCTGGCGCGCGCGTCGGACCATGCGATCGACATACTGGCCGGGCCCGAGCGCAGCGTGGCGGCAACAAAGACCTTCATCAACTCGGCTGTCGCCGGTCTCGCTTTGATGGCGCATTCGACCGGCGACGACGCGCTTCTGGCCGCACTCGCCCGCCTGCCCGACCATTTCGGCAAGGCGATCGCCTGCGACTGGATGAGCGTGCTGGCCGAGACGATCGAGAAGCAGAAATCGCTGTTCATTCTCGGGCGTGGCCCTTCCGCGGCAATGGCCAACGAGGCGGCGCTGAAGTTCAAGGAAACCTGCGGCATGCATGCCGAGGCCTATAGCGCGGCCGAGGTCATGCACGGGCCGCTGGCGCTGGTCGGCCCCGATTTCCCGGTGCTGGCGCTGGCAGCGCGCGACGCGTCGGAGCCCTCGGTTGCGGAAGCCGCCGACAGCCTGGCGGCCAAGGGCGCGCCCGTCTTCGTCACCTCGGCGCTGGCCAATCGCGCCACGCGGCTGCCGCATGTCGCGACGGGCCATCCTCTGACCGATCCGCTGACGCTGATCGTCTCCTTCTACATGTTCGTCGAGGCCTTTGCCCGCCATCGTGGCCTCGATCCCGACACCCCGCCCAATCTTCGCAAGGTGACGGAGACCGTATGAGCGACCGTTTTGCCCTGACCGGCGCCCGTATTTTCGATGGCGACCGCTGGCATGAAGACCACGCCCTTGTGGTGCGCGACGGCCTCGTCGAGGCCATTCTGCCTGCCGGCTCGCTTGGCACCGACCTCCGCACGGTCGAGACGGGCGGCGGGATGCTGGTGCCGGGCTTCGTCGACATCCAGGTCAATGGCGGCGGCGGCGTCATGCTCAACGACCATCCCGACGTCGCTTCGATCGAAACCATCTGCCGGGCGCACGCGCCGTTCGGCACGACGGCGCTGCTGCCGACGCTGATCACCGATACGCCACAAATCACCGCCGCCGCCGTCGCCGCCGGCGAAGCCGCGGCCCGGCAGAAGGTGCCGGGCTTTCTCGGGTTGCATCTCGAAGGTCCGCATCTGTCGATCGCGCGCAAGGGCGCGCACGATCCGGCGCTGATACGGCCGATGACGGATGCCGACCAGACGCTGCTGATCGACGCACGCGGGAAACTACCGGTGCTGCTTACCACGGTCGCGCCGGAATCGGTGGAGCCGTCCCGTGTGACGGCCCTGGCCAAGGCCGGCGTCATCGTCAGCCTCGGCCATTCCGATACTGGCTGCGCGACGGCTCAGGCCTTCGCCGAAGCGGGCGCCAGCGTGGTCACCCATCTGTTCAACGCGATGAGCCAGATCGGCAACCGTGAGCCGGGACTGGCTGGCGCGGCCATCGAGATCGGCGCCTTGTCCGCCGGGCTGATCGCCGACGGCATCCATGTCCATCCGGCCACGATCCGGATCGCGCTGGGCGCCAAGAACGGGCCGGGCCGGATCGTGCTGGTCACCGACGCCATGGCGACGATCGGCACCGACATGACGTCCTTTACCCTCAACGGTCGCACCATCTACCGCAAGGACGGGAGTCTCAGGCTCGCCGACGGAACGCTGGCGGGCGCCGATCTCGACATGATCTCGGCCATCCGCTTCATGCACCGCGTGGTCGGCATCGAGCTCTCCGAAGCCCTGCGCATGGCCTCGCTCTATCCGGCGCAGGCGGTCGGCCAGGCGCATCGGCTCGGGCGGTTTGCCAACGGCACGGCGGCGGATATCGTTGCGCTGTCGGACGGCCTCGATGTCAAGCGCGTGTGGATCGACGGCACCAGCGTTTTCCAGGCGGGCGTTTAGGCCTGGCGACAGACGCAAGGGCAGCCCCCTTGAGCATCCGGTGCCGATGACCGACATTGCGTATGCGGGTCGGGAGGAAGCGAATGGTCAATCACGTGCCGGAAGGCCGTCACACCGTAACGCCGCGCCTGATTACGCCCGATGTCGCCGGGCTCGTCGAATTTATTCGCGTCGTGTTCGGCGCTCAAGGCGACCACGTACCTGACCGGCCGGTCGAGCTCAAAGTAGGCGATTCCCTCATAATGGTCAGTGACGGCGGGGGGCTGAGACCGTCCATGCCCGGAATGCTCTACGTCTATGTCGCCGATACCGATGCGACATTCCAATCGGCGGTCAGATCGGGCGCCCGCGTTATCGAGCCTCCAAGCGACATGCCGTGGGGAGATCGACGCGCAACGGTCGCTGATAGCTGGGGAAACCTCTGGCAGATCGCCACCTATCTCGGGCCCGGCCACTGATCCGACCGCCAGCAGTTCGACGTCCGCCCGCGGTTGCCGTTCGGAACGGGTGAAAGTCGCCGCAGCGCCGGATATCAGGCGTGTGATTGTTTCCGCTGGAACTGGCCGCAACCTCGTGTTGCCTGCTTGCCGGATTCGTGTGACACGGTCCCGTCCCAAGGAACAAATTCATGCATGAAATCGACTGCGTTGTGGCTGGGGCGGGTGTCGTCGGGCTCGCCATCGCCAGGGCGCTTGCCCTGTCGGGCCGCGACGTGGTGGTGATCGAGCCGGCAGATGCGATCGGCACCGTCACCAGTTCGCGCAATTCGGAAGTCATCCATGCCGGGCTTTACTACGCGCCGGGCAGCCTGAAAGCCCGGCTCTGCGTTGAAGGCCGCCAGCTTCTCTACGCCTATTGCGCTCAGCACGGCATAGCCCATCAGCGAACTGGCAAACTGATCGTCGCCAGCGAGCCCGGCCAGACGGACGGGCTGCGGGCGATCGAGGCCAATGCGCGACGCTGCGGGGTCGACGATCTCGAATTTCTGACGAAGAGCGAGGCGGAAAGCCTGGAGCCTGCGCTGACATGCGCTGGCGCGCTGCTGTCGCCGTCGACCGGCATTGTCGACAGCCACGCGCTGATGCTGTCGCTGCGCGGCGACGCCGAGGCGGCCGGGGCGTCCTTCGCCTTCCTGACGACTGTCGGCGGGGCGGCGATCGAGGCCGGCGGCATCCGGATCGACACGCGCGACGCCAATGGCGAAAGCTTCACGTTGGAGGCCGATACGTTCGTCAACGCCGCCGGCCTCGAGGCGCAGGCCGTCGCCAGCCGCATCGAAGGGTTTCCAAGGAATCTCATCCCGCGCCAGTGGCTGGCGCGCGGCAATTACTTCTCGTTGCCGGGCCGGTCGCCGTTTTCGCGACTGATCTATCCGGTACCCGTCGAAGGCGGGCTTGGCGTCCACCTGACGCTCGACCTCGGCGGCAGCGCGCGCTTCGGGCCTGACGTCGAATGGATCGAGCAGGTGGATTACACGGTCGATCCCGGCCGGAGCGCTGTCTTTTACGAGGCTATCCGCCGCTATTGGCCCGATCTCGGCGATGGCGCCCTGCAGCCGGCCTATGCCGGCATCAGGCCGAAACTGTCTGGCCCCGGCCAGCCGGCCGCCGACTTTCTGGTGCAGGGGCCGGCCGACCATGGCGCGGGCCGGATCGTCAACCTGTTCGGCATCGAGAGCCCCGGCCTGACCGCGAGCCTTGCGATCGCCGATCATGTCGCCGAAATGCTCTATCCGCGATGACAGGCTTGCCGGCGCGCCGATATCGCGCGGCGCGATGAAACCTTTCGGTTTCAGGGCCGTTGTCGGGGCGCATGTCCGAGGCGAGATCCAAACCGAAAACGGCCGACGGCAGCACGCCGCGCGGCGCCGCCAAGCCGCGAGGGACGTCGCGACGGCAGAAGGCTCGCGAGGAACGATCGCGGGAAGACGTCACGCGCGAAAAGAAGCCGCCGGCCACGCCGGCGACACCCCCGAAGGCACGAAAGCCAAAGCCACGAAAGAAGGATGAATCGATCGTCGAGGCAGCGGCGTCCGATGTCGCGGCAGAGGTTCCGCCGCCGCCCGAAACCGAGGAACCCGGACCCGAACTGACCGCGGAGGAAGCCGCGAAGGCGCGCAAGAAATACCTGCTGCGACGGTTCTGGATAAGCGGTCGCGGCTATTGGGGCCGGCATGGCGACAAGCTTGGCTGGCCTCTGGCCATCGGCTTGGTGACACTGATCGGCGTCAATGTCGGCTTCCAGTACGGCATCAATGTCTGGAACCGCTCGATTTTCGACGCCATCGAGAAGCGTGACGCTCATACCGTCTATTTCCTGAGCGCGGTGTTCGTGCCCCTGGTGCTGGGCAGCATCAGCCTCGTCGTGGCGCAGGTCTATCTGCGCATGACCATGCAGCGGCGCTGGCGAGCCTGGCTGACCACCTCGGTCATCGCACGTTGGCTGGCCAACGGCCGCTACTATCAGCTGAACCTGGTGAAGGGCGACCACCAGAATCCGGAGGCTCGTCTCTCGGAAGATTTACGGGTCGCCACCGAATCGCCCGTCGATTTCGTCGCCGGCGTCATTTCCGCCTTCCTGTCGGCATCGACCTTCATCGTCGTGCTATGGACCATCGGTGGAGCGCTGAGCTTCAGCTTCGGCGGTTCGACCATCACCGTTCCCGGCTTTCTCGTCATCACGGCGGTCGTCTATGCCGGGGTCACCTCGACCTCGATGTTCATTATCGGCCGTGATTTCGTGCAGCTCTCCGAGGAAAAGAACCAGGCGGAGGCAGAATTCCGCTATGTGCTGACGCGGGTGCGCGAGAACGGCGAGAGCATTGCCCTTCTGGGCGGCGAAGAAGAAGAAAACAGCGGCATCGACCGCACCTTCGCGGGCGTGCTGAAACGATGGGCGCGGCTCACCGGCCAGCACATGCGCACGGCCCTGGTGTCGCAGGGGTCGAGCCTGTTCGCGCCGGTGGTTCCGGTGCTTTTGTGCGCGCCGAAGTTCCTCGAAGGGTCGATGACGCTCGGCCAGGTCATGCAGGCCGCGTCCGCCTTCGCCATCGTGCAGGGCGCCTTCGGATGGCTGGTCGACAACTATCCCCGCCTGGCCGACTGGAATGCCTCGGCGCGCCGCATCGCCTCGCTGATGATGTCGCTCGACGGGCTGGAGCGCGCCGAGCAGAGCGACGAACTCGGCCGCATCAAGCATGGCGAGACCAAGGGGGACGCGATGTTGTCCCTCGACGATCTGTCCGTGACACTCGACGACGGCACGTCGGTGGTCAAGGAAACGGAAGTCGTGGTCGAGCCCGGCGAGCGCGTGCTGGTGTCGGGGGAGTCGGGGTCCGGCAAATCCACCCTGGTGCGAGCAATCGCCGGGCTCTGGCCATGGGGCAGCGGCAGCGTCAACTTCCATCCAGACAGGCGGCTGTTCATGCTGCCGCAGCGGCCCTACATCCCGTCCGGCACGCTGCGCCGCGTGGTCGCCTATCCCGCGGCCGCCGACAACTGGAAAATGGATGAGGTCAAGGCCGCGCTCGAGAAGGTCGGGCTCGGCTACCTCACCGGCCGCATCAAGGAGGACGCCCCTTGGGACCAGACCTTGTCGGGCGGTGAGAAGCAGCGCGTCGCCTTCGCGCGGCTCCTGCTGCACCGCCCCGACATCGTCGTTCTCGACGAGGCGACTTCGGCGCTGGACGAGAAGAGCCAGGACCAGATGATGGGGACGGTGATCCGCGAATTGCCCGAAGTCACCATCCTCAGCGTGGCGCACCGCGCCGAGCTTGAAGCCTTCCATACCCGCAAGATCGCGCTCGAACGGCGCAACGGAGGCGCCAAGCTGGTCAGCGATGTCGACCTTGCGCCGCGCAGGCGCAAGCGGGGCCTGTTGCAGCGCGCGCTGTGGGGCTCAGGTGGCCAGGCCGGAAAGACGTAAGGCTGGCGTCGCCCCCGTTCAGGAGCGATAGAGGTCCTTGTAGGCATCGCGAAGCAGGTTCTTCTGCACCTTGCCCATCGTGTTGCGCGGCAATTCGTCGACGAACACCACCTGCTTGGGATGCTTGTACCTGGCCAGCCGGCCGGCGATGGCGCCGAGAATCTCGGCCGCTGTGATGCGCGATGCCGGCGCCCGCACGACGACAGCGGTGACGCCTTCGCCGAAATCAGGATGGGCTACGCCGATGACCGCGCTTTCGGCGACCCCTTCCAGCGCGTCGATCTCGCTTTCGAGTTCCTTCGGGTAGATGTTGTAGCCGCCCGAGATGATCAGGTCCTTGCCACGGCCGACAATGTGGACATAGCCGTCGGCGTCGACGATGCCGAGATCTCCGGTGATGAAGAAGCCATCGGCGCGGAATTCCGCCCTGGTTTTTTCCGGCATGCGCCAGTAGCCGCCAAACACGTTCGGACCCTTGACCTCGATCATGCCGACCTCGCCCTGGAGGAGCGGCTTGCCGTTGTCGGGATCGGCGATGCGTAGCGATACGCCGGGCAAGGGGAAACCGACCGTGCCGGCCCGCCGTTCGCCTTCATAGGGGTTCGACGTGTTCATGTTGGTCTCGGTCATGCCGTAGCGCTCAAGGATGGCGTGGCCGGTACGCTGGCGCCAGGCCTGATGCGTCTCGGCCAGCAGCGGCGCCGAGCCGGAAACGAACAACCGGATGTTCTTCGCCGCCTCGCTGTCCAGTCCCTCCTGTTGCAGCAGCCTGACATATAAGGTCGGCACGCCCATCAGCGTGGTGGCGCGCGGCAGCAGCGAGACGATGCGGCCGGCATCGAATTTCCGCTCGAACAGCATCGAGGCGCCGGCCATCAGGATAACGTTGGTTGCGACGAACAGGCCGTGCGTGTGGAAGATCGGCAGGGCGTGGATCAGCACATCGTTTGCTGTGAAGCGCCATTGATCGACAAGCACCCGCGCGTTCGAGGCGAGGTTCTCGTGGCTGAGCATGGCGCCCTTCGAACGGCCGGTCGTTCCCGACGTATAGAGGATCGCGGCGAGATCGTCGGGGCCGCGTTCGACATCGTGGAAATCAGTCGACTGACGCGACGCCTGATCCGTCAGGGATCCCTGGCCATTCTGATCGAGCGTGACGACGGCGGCACCCGCCGCCTCGGCCATGCGCCCGATGTCGGCCGATTTCGCGGGATCGCAGACGATGACGCGCGGCTCCGCGTCTGCGAAGAAATAGCCGAGTTCGGTCAGCGTGTAGGCGGTGTTGAGCGGCAGGAAGACCGCGCCGGCGCGCACGCAGGCGAGGTAGAGCAGGACCGCCTCCGGGCTCTTCTCGACCTGCACGGCAACCCGGTCGCCGGGCTCGATATCCAGTTGCAGGAGCGCATGCGCGAGCTGCGCCGATCGCGCCAGCATATCGCCGTAAGTGAGCGAGCGCCCATCATCGGTCTCCATCAACAGACGCCCCGGCGCCGGCATGCTGGACCGGAACGCGTCGAACAGATGATTACCCATGAAGTCTTCCTGCTGTGGCGGCAATGGCGACGCCGGGCATGCCACCCAGCCGGCATGCATCGGCCGCGAAGAGTTCGCGGTTCTTGGCCACGGCGTCAAGGTCGCAAACCACGGGCCAGAATATCCGGCCCGGCGGAAACCTGCCTGACGTGTGATCACAAGACGGCCGAAACCCCGCTTAGCGGCGCGCGCGCTGTCCCGGGGCAGCGGTAGCCTTTGCGTCTTCGCCTTGCCTGAAGCGCTGCATGCACATGGCCGCTGTCAGCTGGTAATGATCGACCAGCGCCTGGACGGCGCCATCGGCGTTTCCGTCCAGAGCGCATTCGGCGATCAGCCGGTGTTCCCCGAAGTCGTCGCGCTGCATGCTTTCGCGGTCATTGGCCATCTGCCGGTAGCGGTAGGCGTGATCGGAAAGCTGATCGCAGAACCCCACCAGCCAGTGCGACCGGCAGGCCGAGATCAACACGCGATGGAATGTGCGGTGCAGCTTTTCCCAATCCAGGTCGAGCGACGAGAGATTCTGCGGCGAAAGACGCGAGGCACGCCCCAGGCGATGCAGCGCCAGCACCAGCTGTTCTTCCCATTCGGCGGTGCGGTGGGTGATGGATTCGCGAAGCGCCCGTTCCTCAAGCCAGCAGCGGGTGCGTGTCAGTTCCTCGAGTTCGGCCGCGCTGACCGGCATGATGAAAAAACCACGCTGGTCGTGACGGCCAAGGAGCCCCTCGGAGGCAAGGCGATTGAGCGCCTCGCGAACCGGTGACGCACCGGCGCCATATCTGGAAACGACCCATTCGACCCGCAGCTTGCTTCCCGTCCCGAGAACGCCGCCGAGAAGATCATCGCGAAGTTGATGATAGACCGTGCTGGCGAGCGTACTCTTGGCACCCGTGCCGTCGTCGTTCAGATTGGCAGCGCCGTATGTCAAAATCGACTCCTTGTCCCCAACTCTTGTCTTGGGCAATTCGAGTCCGAAAACAGTCCCTTTCCGTACATGTACCATATAGCGCCCGCCTTCAGACCCTCAAGCACAAGATCGTGTTATTGTACTTTAGGACAAAGAAAAGTATCGAAAACGGCAGTTTGACGAGCGACTTCGTGGCCCTCCACAACCAGTAGAAACTTAACATGTTTCGTATGCACGCAGGATCATCTGTTTCCGTGTTCCCGTGCGAGCATCTTTTCTGCCGCGCGCAAAGATAATGGCTGGCTTCTCCCGAATCAGGCCTCCGTGCAGGCCTGATTCGGGCGCATCAAGTTGCTCCCGACAAGACGATCCTTAGCCGGCCTTTTTGGAATGTCGGGTTGGACGCTCGCGCGGAACTGCCGGCACTAGCCGGCGGCCTTGTCCGCCGCGGTCCTGATCGCCTCGATGTTGGCGCGATAGGCTTCGACGCTGCCGCCCTTGAAGATGGCGGCGCCCGCCACCAGCACGTCGGCTCCGGCTGATGTTACCAATGGCGCGGTCTCCGGCGAAACGCCGCCATCGATCTCGATGCGGATCGGCCGGTCGCCGATCAGCGCCTTGACCCGTCTCACCTTGTCGACCATGGCAGGAATGAAGGCCTGGCCGCCAAAGCCTGGATTGACCGTCATGATCAGGATCAGGTCGAGCCGGTCAAGCACATATTCGACAGCGCTTTCCGGCGTTGCCGGATTGAGGGAGACACCGGCCTTCTTGCCGAGGTTCCTGATCGTCTGCAGCGAGCGGTCGAGATGCGGCCCGGCCTCGGCATGCACGGTCATGCCGTCGCAGCCGGCCTCTGCGAAAGCTGCGAGGTAGGGATCGGCGGGCGCGATCATCAGATGACAGTCGAAGAAAGCCTTGGTGCGGTTGCGGATCGCCTTGATGACCGGCGGGCCGAAGGTGATGTTGGGCACGAAATGCCCGTCCATCACATCGAGATGGATCCAGTCGGCGCCGGCCGCGGCCACCGCCTCGACCTCGTCGCCGAGCTTCGAAAAATCCGACGCCAGCACTGAAGGCGCGATCAAGGTCTTTTTGCTCATGCTACGGCCTTTCCCGCTGCCTTTTTCATCTGGTCACTGCCAACCGACTGCCTAAAGCGCTGCCGGCGACTTGTCGAGGGCAGAAGCAGGGTGGCTCCACAAGGCTGGGACGGCATGGCGGCAATCGCCAATCGTGCATCAGCCATTTTCGGCGGCCCATGAAAAAACCCGCCGGATCGCTCCGGCGGGTTTCTGACCTGGTTTCCAGCGGCTGGCTATTGCTGCTGCAGTTTCAGGATTCTGTTGGGAACAGCATCCTGCTGGTCAGTCTGCGGCCGGCGCCGCGGCAGCACCTGCTGCAGCAGCAGGCCGGGGTTGACCTCCAGTGATGGCTGTCCGCGCATCGGCCGGCAGTTCGGAAACCGCCCGACGGTGCCTTCCGGACAGTGCCGCCTCAAGATCGGCTGGCACTGGCCATTGACCATCTGCGCGCCGGGAGCGCATTCGCTCTGCTGCCTGGACCGGCGGCATGCGCCGTCGATCACGTCGGTCCCGCGCGGACAGACACATTCGCCACGCTTGTTGTGGATCTGGCCGCGTATGTCGCACTGCTGGACCACCGGACCCGGCCGGCGGCAGGCATTGCCCTGCACCTCGGTACCCCGCGGGCAGACGCAATTGCCATTGGCGTCATGGACCTGGCCGCGGATGGTGCACTGGTCGGGCTTCGGCCGGACCGGACGGCACGCTCCGTTGCGCACCTCCATGCCTTGCGGACAGACGCAATCGCCATCGCCATTGCGGATCTGACCGGGGATGCGGCACTGCTGCGGCTTCGGCCGGATCTGACGGCAGGCGCCGTCGCGCACCTCGGTGCCTTGCGGGCAGACACAATCGCCGTCGGCGTCATGAATCTGGCCGCGGATGGTGCACTGCTGCGGCTTCGGCCTGTCGGGGACGCAGGCATTGGCCTTCCTGTCGAGATGCGTGCCATCCGGGCAGTAGCAGCCATTGCCGTCCGATGTCGGCACCGAGCCTGGTATGGTGCAGCCGGGCCGATCCGTCTTGACGCAGACGCCATTTTCCAGCTCCGTGCCGCGCGGGCAGACGCAGCGTCCGTCCTCGGTGCGGATCTGGCCTTCGAGCAGCACGCAGCGCGGCGGCGGCGGCACGGGAAGCGGCAGAAGATGGGTACCGCCGCCATCGGACGTGCACTGGCCGTTGCGGAAGGTGGTGCCTTCGGGGCAGACGCATCTGCCGGCCGAGTTCATCACCAGGCCGTTCGAGCACTGGTTCTTCACCTCATGCGTGATGGTGAAGGGGTGGCACGCATAGGCCTTGCCACGATCGCCCTGCACGTTGGTCTGGTCGCCGGCGAGCACGTCGCCGCCGCCCTGCACCCGTGTGTCGGGTGACAGGACGCCAACGCAGTTCTGGCCGTTGACGTTGCCCTGCAGATTGGCCAGGCGGCCATCGTCGGGGATAACCACCGTGACATGGTGCGACTGGCTTTCGCCGGCGCCGAGCGTCAGGTTTGCTATGCAGGACGCCGGCAGGGTCGCCGGTTCGGGCGAGCAGCCGAAGGGCGGGTCGATCGAGGTGATCGCGACGCCGTCCAGCCGGCCGAGGCCGTCCACGCCGATCGCATCACCGATGCGGACCGGACCGGAGAAGGGGCTCGTCCCATCGTTTGTTATGGTGATGTCGAACGAGCAGGGCTGGCCGAGCCTGCATTCGCGATCGCCGGTCTTCTCGACACGAATGGTCGAGGAGCCGCCGCCCTTGGCGCAGGCCTGGCCGATCGGACGGACGACGTCGTCGCCCTGCGCCGGCCCGTAGGAGCCGCGCGCGCAGTTCTCGAACTCGCCATTGGCCGAGACCGTCACATCGAAGTGCCTGGAGGTTCCGGGCGTCATGACGGAACCCGGGATCTGGCACGACAGCGTGTTGGCCGGGACCGGGCCGCAAGCCCATTCCGCACCGTCAGGGGTGACGGTCTGGATCTGGACGGGCGCTCCGCCCGAGACCAGCGTGGCGGCATCGTCGACACGCACCGGGCCGGTCGGTGCAGCCGTGCCGGCATTGCTGACGGTGATGCGGCAGGAGACCGCCGCGGCACCGGCCAGCGAGCCGCTGCACACCTTGGTGATGCGCAGGCCGGGCTGGCCGCCATTGGGATGACGGACGCGTTCGGTGGCGCAGGCCTTGTTGTTGGTGAGATCGGTCTCGCCGGGGATCGGCTTCACCTCGGCGCAATTCTGAACCGTGTCCGACCGGTAGCTGGCCGGCACCACCGCCTTGACGAAGATCGGCGTCGAGCCGCCCGGAGGCAGAGAGATGCCGGCATTGTCGCAGCGGAACTGACCGGGGCCGTTCGGGCCGCAAGTCCAGGGCGGGCTCGGGCCGAAGGTCGAGGAGGTGGGCGCGCCGCTGGGGTAGTTGTCGATCACCGTCAACGGCCCGTTATAGGTCACGGTGCTGTTGTTGATGATATCGATCACGAAGGTGCAGACGCCGTCGCCGGTGCAGACTTCCGTGCGCGCACGCTTCTTCAGGATCAGGTCTACCTTTTTCTCGACCGGCGGCTGGCAGTCGCGGTCACGATCGCCACGGCGGCAGATCGGGATCGAGGCGCAGCCACGGTCGTTGGCCTGGCTGCCGAACAGCGGCTTGCCGCTGGCGGCGTAGTTGTAGGCGGCGCAGTTGCGCAGCACGCTGCCCTGCCAGCCCGCCGCCGGCTTGAAGCCGAGCTTGAGGTCGACAAAGGCGCCCGGATTGAGCGTGGTCACCGGATAGGTGCACGTCATCGGGGTGGTGCCGGGGACGCAGACCCAGGGCGGGTTGGGCCCCGAACTCAGCGTCGAACCGGCCGGCAGCGTCACCTCGTCGAGCACGATCTTGCCGTTATAGGGCGCGTCGCCGACATTGGTGACCCGGATGGTGAAGTCGCAGCCGCCGGCCATGGTGCAGCGCGGAACATCGGCGTGCTTCTCGACCTTGAGGTCCGGTTCCTTGTCGCGAGGCGGACATTTCTGGTCGCGTGGAATGACGATGTCGATGGTCTGCGTGCAGCACAGGCCCCAGCCTTCCTTCGGCCCGGCATAGGTGTTGATGCCGGTGACGATGATGTGGATGGTCTCGCCCGGCGAGGCGCCGACGATCTTCCAGTTCAGCACGCCGCCGCCCGACGGCACCTGCTGGGTGTCGGGAATGATGGTGATGCCGGGGGTTGTCGTCGAGAGCTGCACCCACTTGCCGCCCATCTCGGGGCCGACCGGCATGTGGTAGATGAAGGCGCCGCCACCGGGCACGCAATCGACCGTGCCGCGCTCGACCTTGAAGCACTCATGGTCGGTCGGAGGCGGAGGTTCGCACTTCGTGACGTCGATCCTGATCGAGGTCTTAACGCCGGTGAGGATGTTGCCGTCGTCCGGCTTGGCCGGGTCCTGTGACGGGATGATGGTGCCCGTGCCGGTGCCCACGGTGACCTTGATCAGGCCCTGATTGTCGACCATGGCCGGCGCTGGAAACGCCGCATGGTCGATCTTGGCCGTGATCTGGAAGGTGATGACGCGTTCGTTCAATGCGCCCGAGCCATCGAGATCGGACGCGGAAATCCGGAAATCGGACACCGTGGCCGTGTCGTCAGGCCCAGCCGAGCTGCTGATGACGGCAGCCGGCAAGGGACCGCCGCCGGCATCGGTGCCGTCGCCGGCGACCTGCACGTTGACGATCGAAAGACCATGCGGAAGCTGGTCCTTGAATTCGAGCTTGGCGGCCTTCAACGCCGCAGCCAGGTTCGGATTGGCAAAAGCCTGCGGATCGCCGCGCAGGCCGAAGCTCAGGAAATACTCGACATAATCGCAACTGCGCTGGCCGCCTTTCTTGGTGAAGAAAGGCACCACGCGTCCCGGCTCCGGATTGACGATGCGCGGATTGTCGAACTGCAGGGGTTGGACATCCGGGCTGGCGGCCTGGATGGTCTGGGCGGCGGCCGCCGGGAGGGCGGGCGCGAGGGCGACCGCGATACCGGCCGCCATCAGCCAGCGCGCACCGCGCCTGGCATATGACAGGGGTTTCATGATCGTCTCCATGACGGTTCTTTGAGCGTTCGTGGCGAACGGGGACTGGGCAAGAATGGTCATCTTTGCCTCCTCAACGTTCGCAGCTGACGGCTGGGGTTCGGAGCGGCAAGGTCATCTTGCAGCAAGGGTAGTAACCACCCTTGTCCTTGTCGGACTTCCTGTAGAAGCAAAGTCCAACATCCACTCTGTCGCCCGGATAGTGGCCGGTGATGTTGATCGTGTAAGGCGCGCCTGGCGCATGCGACATGGGTGTGGTCACCCCGACGCCTGGCGTCCTTGACTGGGCCTTGATCGAATCGCCGCCGAAGCCGGCATGGTCATGGAGATAGAGATCAGCCTCGAGCCCGCGCGGCGTGCAGAAATACTGCACGTCCTGGACATCGAGACAGGGAGGCAGGTTGCCGGGCGGTGGGAAGTCCGGCGGATAGAAGGGAGGCAGGTAGCCGCCCGGGATTTCCTCATAATAGCCGGCGCGGCCCTCGCAGGGGCGCCAGACCCTGACGTCGCCGACATGGCCTTCCACTTGCGGATCCTCGAAATAGCCGTCGAAATCGACGAACCAGGAGCCGAAGGGGGGCACATTGGCCGGCTTGACCAGGTCCTTGGGCGTGATCTGAACGCCATGCACGGCGAGCGGGCCGCCGGCCGCGAGCTTGTCGGCGAGTTCAGGATTGTCGCGCAGCTTGTCGCCGGTGTTGACCACTGTCTGGGTGCAGACGGAGGTGTCGAGATTGCCGTCGGCGTCATAGCCATATTGCAGGTCGACGCCGCCGGCCGACTGCCGGTTGGCCTGCGGGAAGCCGACCGCATATTCCTGCGGCACTTCCACCCAGGCCGATTCCGTCGCCGGATCGTCCGGGTTCTCCCTGAAGTAGCGAATCAGCTCGCCCTTGCCGGAATCGGCGAAGCGGCTGTAGTCGTAGCGGTTTTCGATCGGACCGCGCTGGGCGAGATACATGAAGCCGCTGTTGTCGAAGGCAATGTCGGTGACGGCGTAGTCCTTGTCGGCCTTGACCGTCAGTTCCCAGCGCGGATCACCGGCGAAGGTGCCGTCGCGGGCAATGCCCACCGACCAGATCTCGGCCTTCTCGCCGACCGAGTAATAGAGCCGGCCGCCATGATAGGAGACGGCCCAGACGCGGCGCTCGTCCTGGGTGTAACCCCAGGTCTCGGGGTCCTCGGTGTCGAAGGCGGCGCCCTTGATATCCATGACGGCGCCATCGTCGGCGACGGGAGCGAGCCCGTGCGCCGGGCGCCCGGCAACGCCATGGTCGAACGTGTCGATCAGCTTGCCGCCGGCGTCGATGCGATGGACGAGGCCAGTGTCGAGATCGGAGGCGAAGAACTGGCGGTGGACGGGATCGAAGGTGATGTTGCCGATGCCGGGACCGCTGTTGGTGTCGATGTCGGCGAATTTGGAAACGGCGCCGGTGAGGCCGTCGATCTTCCAGATCGTGCCCGGCCCGCCGCCGTTTTCGGTGCCGAACTGGCCTTCCATGAAGGTGGCGTCGGCCGCGCCGCGGCGCAGCCGTTCCGGTCGACCGTCATTGTCCTTGTCCGGCGCAACGATCTCGATGCCGTGCAGCGAGGTCGCCGCGGCATAGAGGTTGGGAACACCCGACGGAACACCGTCGCGCACGCCATCGTCATAGGTAAGGCCGAAGACCTCGCCGATCTGGCCTGCCGTCACCTCGAAAGGCGGCGGCGTGAAGACGAGCTGGCCGGAGGCCGGGCCGCCCAGGTGCGAAACGTCGAAGACGCGCAGGCTGGCGCGCGAGGTGTCAATGAAGGTTTCGTCGACCGGATCGACGCCGGGCGGCAGGCCCCCCTTTTCGGAATCGGAAGAGTCGAAGTTGGGAATGACGGTGCCGGGAAAACCGGTGACCGCCATCGAACCGGGATAGATGATCTGGGTCTGGCTGTCCTGGGCGTTGGCGACGCCGCCAAGCCACAGGCCGGCGGCGAGCGTCAGCGCCAGCAATCCGCCGCCAGCGGACGCCGCGCGCAGGATGCCGCTGTTGATGGACGATACGAAAGTGCCGCGGACGCGAGACATGAAGCTACCCCCGTTAGCCACGGGAGGACCGTCCGGCGTCGCCGCGCAAATCAGGGCAAGGCGCGGTGTTCCGGCACGTTCTTCCCTGATCGAATTGTCTGCTTTCCTCACTTTTACGATACGCCTGCTCTTGTGCAGGGTCAACGGAATCAACGGGAAGCCCAGCGCGTCGACCCTGTCCCGAAGGCGGTGGTCGCGCCGAGCTCCCGTCGTTCCCGGAGACCTCTGAGTCTCTGGGTTCCTGGTCATGGGGGGCTTCCTTTCCGGGCCGCACCATGCGGCGCCTGGACCTCAGTCGCCGACAGCGGTGGAAAGGTTCACGGAAGCCTTGCGCAGAATGCTTGCGCCCGATGCCGCCTGTTCTTATATACGCGCCAAGCCGTGCGGCGCCGGAACAACAGGTGCCGTACGGGATTTCTTGTGAACAGGGGCTTTCGTCGGAACGCCTTCACGGGTCCTGAAAGCCTGCTTAGCGGAGAGACTAGAACAATGGCAAAAGTAATCGGTATCGACCTCGGCACCACAAATTCCTGCATCGCCATCATGGATGGCAAGGAACCCAAAGTGATAGAGAATGCGGAAGGCGCGCGCACGACGCCTTCCATCGTCGCCATCTCGGGCGACGGCGAACGTCTCGTCGGCCAGCCCGCCAAGCGCCAGGCGGTCACCAATCCTGAAAACACCATCTTCGCGGTCAAGCGCCTGATCGGCCGCCGCTATGACGATCCGGTGACGGAGAAGGACAAGAAGCTTGTCCCCTACAAGATCGTCAAGGGCGACAATGGCGATGCCTGGGTCGAGGCCGGCGGCAAGAAGCAGTCGCCCAGCCAGATCTCGGCCATGATCCTGCAGAAGATGAAGGAAACGGCGGAAGCCTATCTCGGCGAGAAGGTCGAGAAGGCGGTCATCACCGTTCCGGCCTATTTCAACGACGCCCAGCGCCAGGCCACCAAGGATGCCGGCAAGATCGCCGGCCTCGAAGTGCTGCGCATCATAAACGAGCCGACTGCCGCAGCACTCGCCTACGGCCTCGACAAGAAGGACGGCAAGACCATCGCCGTCTATGACCTTGGCGGCGGCACGTTCGACATTTCGGTGCTTGAAATCGGCGACGGCGTGTTCGAGGTCAAGTCGACCAATGGCGACACCTTCCTCGGCGGTGAGGATTTCGATATGCGCCTGGTCGAGTACCTGGCGGCCGAGTTCAAGAAGGAACAGGGTATCGACCTGAAGAACGACAAGCTTGCCCTGCAGCGCCTGAAGGAGGCGGCTGAAAAGGCCAAGATCGAACTATCGTCGACGACGCAGACCGAAATCAACCTGCCCTTCATCACCGCCGACGCCACCGGCCCGAAGCACCTGACGCTGAAGCTGACCCGCGCCAAGTTCGAAAGCCTGGTCGAGGATCTCGTCCAGCGCACCATCGAGCCCTGCAAGGCGGCGCTCAAGGATGCGGGCCTGAAGGCCGGCGAAATCGACGAGGTTGTCCTGGTCGGCGGTATGACCCGCATGCCCAAGATCCAGGAGATCGTGAAGCAGTTCTTCGGCAAGGAGCCGCACAAGGGCGTCAACCCCGATGAGGTCGTCGCGCTCGGCGCCGCCATCCAGGCCGGCGTGCTGCAGGGCGACGTCAAGGACGTGCTGTTGCTCGACGTGACCCCGCTGTCGCTGGGCATCGAGACGCTGGGCGGCGTGTTCACCCGGCTGATCGAGCGCAACACGACGATCCCGACCAAGAAGAGCCAGGTGTTCTCGACCGCTGAAGACTCGCAGTCGGCCGTGACCATCCGCGTCTTCCAGGGCGAGCGTGAAATGGCCGCCGACAACAAGGCGCTTGGCCAGTTCGACCTGGTCGGCATCCCGCCGGCGCCGCGCGGCGTGCCGCAGATCGAGGTCACCTTCGACATCGACGCCAACGGCATCGTCAACGTGTCGGCCAAGGACAAGGGCACCGGCAAGGAGCACCAGATCCGCATCCAGGCTTCCGGCGGCCTTTCCGACGCCGACATCGAGAAGATGGTCAAGGACGCCGAGGCCAATGCCGAGACCGACAAGAAGCGTCGCGGCCTGGTCGAGGCTCGCAACCAGGCCGAGGCGCTGGTGCATTCCTCGGAGAAGTCGCTGAAGGAATATGGCGACAAGGTCTCCGAGGCCGACCGTACGGCGATTTCGGATGCCATCGCGGCACTGAAGACCGCCGCCGAGGGCGACGACGCGGCCAACATCGAGGCCAAGAGCCAGGCGCTCGCCGAAGCTTCGATGAAGCTCGGCCAGGCCATGTACGAGGCCTCGCAGAAGGAAGCCGCGGAAGCCGACGCCAAGGCGGACGCCGCCAAGGACAGCGATGTTGTCGATGCCGATTTCGAGGAAATCGACGAAGACGACGACAAGAAGAAGTCGGCCTGAGCCGTCTGACGGCAAGATAAAGTGGAAAGCCCGGCGCAAAGCCGGGCTTTTTTGCAACCCGGCCGAAAAAAGTGACAGAAAAAACCCGGACAGACGCACGCCAGCACTGGCATCCGGGCGGCACCGATCCTAAATCGAAACGACGTGCCGGCAAACGACGCGACAATGCATCAAGACGTTGAGCATCCGGACAGCGGGAAAAAATGAAAGCTGATTTCTACGAAACGCTGGGCGTCCAGAAGGGCGCCGACGACAAGGAACTCAAGAGCGCTTTCCGCAAGCTCGCCATGCAGTTCCATCCCGACCGCAACCCCGGCGACCATGCCTGCGAGCACAAGTTCAAGGAAATCAACGAGGCCTATGAGACGCTGAAGGACCCGCAGAAGCGCGCGGCCTATGATCGTTTCGGCCACGCCGCCTTCGAGCAGGGCGGCATGAATGGCGGCGCGCACGGCTTTGGCGCCGGCGGCTTCGCCGATATCTTCGAGGACATTTTCGGCGATATGATGGGCGGGCGCCAGCGCCGCTCGTCAGGCGGCCGCGAGCGCGGGGCCGACCTGCGCTACAACATGGAAATCTCGCTGGAAGAGGCATTTTCCGGCAAGACCGCGCAGATCCGCGTGCCGGCCTCGATCTCCTGCTCGGAATGCTCGGGCAGCGGCGCCAAGCCGGGCACGCAGCCGGTCACCTGCTCGATGTGCAACGGCCACGGCAAGGTGCGCGCCACGCAGGGCTTCTTCTCGATCGAGCGCACCTGCCCGCAATGTCAGGGCCGCGGCCAGACGATCAAGGATCCATGCCCGAAATGCGCCGGCCAGGGCCGCGTAACCGAGGAGCGCTCGCTGTCGGTCAACATTCCGGCCGGCATCGAGGACGGCACCCGCATCCGGCTCGCCAATGAGGGCGAGGCCGGCCTGCGCGGCGGGCCATCGGGCGACCTCTACATTTTCCTGGCGGTGAAGCCGCACGAGTTCTTCCAGCGCGACGGCGCCGATCTCTACTGCAAGGTGCCGATCTCGATGACGACAGCCGCCCTTGGCGGTTCGTTCGAGGTGACGACGCTCGACGGCACGCAGACCAAGGTCAAGGTGACCGAGGGCACGCAGAACGGGCGCCAGTTCCGTCTCAAGGGCAAGGGCATGCCGGTGCTGCGCCAGCCCAATGTCGGCGACCTCTACATCCAGACCGCGGTCGAGACGCCGCAGAACCTGTCGCGGCGCCAGCGCGAATTGCTGGAGGAGTTCGAACAGCTCTCCTCGCAGGACAATTCGCCTCAATCGAGCGGCTTCTTCGCCCGCATGAAGGACTTTTTCGAATCCTTCGGCGAGCGCTGAACCCCTGCTGGATGCGGCAAGCCGGGGCGTGTACGGGAAGTCGCGAACCGCATCGCTTTTCAGGCGCGACGAAATCTATCTTATCCACGACATCGGCAGGGCCGCGCCTTGCCTTGCGTCAACCAGGTGTTAAGTAGCTTGCGAGGGGCGTTGAGGAGAGCTTGCATGACACGTGGTCACGGACTGCGGAAGACGCTTGCCGAGAAGTTCGACGACGAACTCAAATTCTTCAAGGGCTGGATCGACAAGCCGAAGACCGTCGGGTCGATCGTTCCGACCAGTTCCGTCACCGCCCGCAAGATGGCCTCGATCGTCAATCCGAAGTCCGGCCTGCCGGTGCTCGAGGTCGGCCCCGGCACGGGCGTCATCACCCGCGCCATCCTGGCGCAAGGCGTCCGCCCCGAGAACCTCTATGCCGTCGAATATTCCACGGACTTCGTGCGCCACCTGCGCCGGCTCTATCCGGGCGTCAATGTCATCGAGGGTGACGCCTTCAACATCAACGCGACGCTTGGCGAGCGCAGCGGAATGGTCTTCGATTCCGTCGTTTCGGGCGTGCCGCTGCTCAACTTCCCGGTCGCCCAGCGCATCGCCTATATCGAAAGCCTGCTCGACCGCATTCCGGCCGGGCGCCCGATCGTGCAATTGACCTACGGCCCGATGTCGCCGATCCCACCCGGACGCGGCGACTATACGGTGGAGCATTTCGACTTCATCATCCGCAACATCCCGCCGACGCGGTTGTGGATCTATCGAAGGGAAAATAAGGGAGTAAGGCAGTAGGGCAGTAGGGCAGTAGGGATAGTCTGGAGACTGAACCGCCTTTCCCTACTGCCCTACTGCCTTACTCCCCTACTGCCCTCGCGAAGCGAACCATGGCAGTGATCCCGAGAATCCTCGTCTTCGCCGGATCGATCCGGGTCGGCGCCTATAGCGGCAGGACCGCCGACGCGGCTCTCAGGGAACTTGCGGTGCAGGGCGCCGTGGCGACCCGCATTTCACTTGCCGACTACCCCTTGCCGATCCTCGACGAGGACCTGGAGAGGGAAAAGGGCGTCCCCGAAAACGCCGTGAAACTCGGCCGTCTGATATCAGGCCATGACGGGCTGCTGATCGCCACGCCTGAATATAACGGCTCGATCCCGCCGCTGCTCAAGAACACGATTGACTGGGTGAGCCGCGTACGCAGGGATGGCGGCCGGCCGGTTCGGCCGCTTGCCGGCAAGGTCGCCGGCCTCTGCTCGTCCTCCAACGGGCATTTTGCCGGCATACGCTGCATCAACCATCTGCGCGCCGTGCTGGTGCGCTGCCAGATGGAGGTGGTGACGCCGGAGTGCTCGGTGCCGGATGGCGGCGACGCCTTCGACGGCGAGGGCAATTTCCGTGACGAAAGACTGCACACATCGATGGAGCACCTATGCCGAACGCTGATCGAAACCTCGCGCATGCTGTCCACCCGGATCGAGGCGTGATGGTCGATACGATGAGGGAACGGCTGATCGTCGGCCTCGACGTGCCCACGCTGAAAGAGGCCGAGCAGGCGGTGCGCGAACTCGACGGCCTCGTCTCTTTCTACAAGGTCGGCTATCAGCTGGCCTTTGCCGGCGGGCTCGACTTCGCCCGTGAACTGGCCAGCGGCGGCACGAAAGTCTTCCTCGACATGAAGCTGCTCGACATCGACCACACCGTGGCCAAGGGCGTCGAGAACATCGTCAGGATGGGCATGACCATGCTTACCATCCACGCCTATCCCAAGGCGATGCGCGCGGCGGTGGAAGCGGCCAGGGGCAGCGACCTTTGCCTGCTCGCCGTCAGCGTGCTGACCTCGATGGACGAGCAGGACATGATCGATGTCGGCTATGAGTACGACCCGCACACGCTGGTGCTGAGGCGCTCGGAACAGGCGCTGCATGCGGGCATGGGCGGCATTGTCTGCTCGGCGGCGGAAGCCGAGGCGGTGCGGCGCATCGTCGGGCCGGACATGGCGGTGGTGACGCCCGGCATCCGGCCGGCGGGCAGCGACCATGGCGACCAGAAGCGTGTGATGACGCCGGCGCAGGCGATCCGCAACGGCTCCAGCCACCTCGTCGTCGGCCGTCCGATCGTGGCGGCCAGCGACCGGCGGGCGGCGGCTGAAGCCATCCTCGACGAAATGCGCTCGGCATAAATTCAAACGAACGATTCCGGAGGAAGAGAATGCCCAAGGGATACTGGATCGCCCGCGTCGATGTGCGCGACGCCGAAGGCTACAAGGATTATGTGGCTGCCGCCAAACCCGCTTTCGAACGCTTCGGGGCGAAATTCCTGGCCCGCGGCGGC
>NZ_JAFKIC010000363.1 GCF_017306585.1 Mesorhizobium sp.
GGCGCTGGTGCTATCTGGAACACCCCTCATCCGTTGCCTTCGGCGACACCTTCTCCCGCAAGGGGAGAAGGGAGAGGCCCCAGGCCTTCAACCTAAGCTGAATTGACCCGGCAATCCCGACATGTCAAAGGCCCGGCCAAGTCTGCCATATGGAGAAGCCCTGATGACCGATCGTGTCGAGATCGCCGGATTGCGGATTGCCCGCGAGCTCAATGACTTCGTCGTCAACGAAGCGTTGCCCGGCACCGGCATCGATCCGGAAAAGTTCTGGAGCGGCTTCTCGGCTATCGTCCATGATCTCGCGCCGAAGAACCGGGCGCTGCTGGCCAAACGCGACGCCATGCAGGAAAAGCTCGATGGCTGGTATCGCGACAATGGCGCGCCGGTCGACATGGAGGTCTACAAGACCTTCCTGAAGGAGATCGGCTACCTCGTCCCCGAGGGACCTGCCTTCAGCGTGTCGACAGAAAATGTCGATCCCGAAATCGCCGTCGTCGCCGGGCCGCAGCTGGTGGTGCCGGTGATGAACGCGCGCTATGCGCTCAACGCCGCCAATGCGCGCTGGGGCTCGCTCTACGACGCGCTCTATGGCACCGACGCCATTCCCGAGACCGGTGGTGCGGAAAAGGGCAAGGGCTTCAATCCGGCGCGTGGCGCTAAAGTAATTGCCTGGGCGAAAGACTTTCTTGACCAGTCGGTGCCGCTGACGTCAGGCAAATGGGCCGGGGTGAACGGCCTGTCGGTCGCCAATGGCGCGCTGAAGCTCAGCGCCGGGGCCGGCTCGACGACGCTAGCCGACCCCAGGCAGTTCGCCGGCTATCGCGGAGATGCGGCCAACCCGCAGGCCGTGCTGTTGGTGAAGAACGGTCTGCACATCGAAATCGTCATCGACCGCGACAACCAGATCGGCCGCACCGACCCGGCAGGCATAGCCGACGTCATCCTGGAATCGGCGCTGACCACCATCCAGGACTGCGAGGATTCGGTCGCGGCGGTGGATGCGCAGGACAAGGTCGTCGTCTACCGTAACTGGCTCGGCCTGATGAAGGGCGATCTCGCCGAAGAGATCACCAAGGGTGGCAAGAGCTTCTTGCGCAAGCTCAACCCCGACCGCGCCTATACGGCGCCGGCCGGCGGCACGCTGACCGTGCCCGGCCGTTCGCTGATGCTGGTCAGGAATGTCGGTCATCTCATGACCAATCCGGCGATCCTGGATCGCGACGGCAACGAGGTGCCGGAAGGCATCATGGATGCCGCCGTCACCGCGCTGATCGCGCTGCATGATGTCGGGCCGAACGGGCGACGGATGAACTCCCGCGCGGGCTCGATGTATGTCGTGAAGCCGAAGATGCACGGCCCCGAGGAAGTCGCCTTCGCCGTCGAGATCTTCGACCGCGTCGAGGCCCTGCTCGGCATGGCCAGAAACACCATCAAGATGGGCATCATGGACGAGGAGCGGCGCACCACCGTCAATCTCAAGGAGGCGATCCGCGCGGCACGCGAGCGCGTGGTGTTCATCAACACCGGCTTCCTTGACCGCACCGGCGACGAGATCCACACCTCGATGGAAGCCGGCCCGATGATCCGCAAGGGCGACATGAAGCAGGCGGCCTGGATCTCGGCTTATGAAGCCTGGAACGTCGACACCGGCCTGGAATGCGGTCTCGCCGGCCACGCCCAGATCGGCAAGGGCATGTGGGCGATGCCCGATCTTATGGCGGCGATGCTGGTCGAGAAGATCGCCCATCCCAAGGCCGGCGCCAACACCGCCTGGGTGCCCTCGCCGACGGCGGCGACGCTGCACGCCACGCATTACCACAAGGTCGACGTGCACGCCGTGCAGGCGGCGCTGAAGAGCCGGCCCAAGGCCAAGCTCGACGATATTCTATCCGTGCCGGTGGCCGTGCGGCCGAACTGGACGCCCGACGAGATCCAGCGCGAGCTCGACAACAATGCGCAGGGCATTCTGGGCTATGTCGTGCGCTGGATCGACCAGGGCGTCGGCTGCTCGAAAGTGCCTGACATCAACGATGTCGGCCTGATGGAGGACCGCGCCACGCTGCGCATTTCCTCCCAGCACATCGCCAACTGGCTGCGCCACAAAGTGTGCTCGGAAATCCAGGTGCGGGATTCGCTGCAGCGCATGGCGGCCATCGTCGACCGCCAGAATGTCGGCGACCCGCTGTATCGGCCGATGGCGCCGGACTTCGATCACTCGATCGCTTTCCAGGCGGCATGTGATCTGGTGTTCAAGGGCACCAGCCAGCCGAATGGTTATACGGAGCCGGTGTTGCATGCGATGCGGCTGGAGCTGAAGGCACAGGGCTGAGCGCGCAGCTTCATGCAATGCGTCAATCGACTACGGTTGGTCGGCGCTGCCCCTCATTGCCCTGCCGGGCATTTCTCCCCGTATAGGGACGGGGAGAAAGACGCTGTCGTCGGCGATTTCGCCAATTGTCAAAGTTACAGAAAGCGCGCCGAGGGTTGCGACAGCATTCTTCTCCCCGTCTCTATACGGGGAGAAGGTGCCGGCAGGCGGATGAGCAACTGTGTTTGTCAGGATGGTTTTGGATTCCAAGGTTTGTCGTTTCGGATCATTGCGCTGAGGATGGTCAGGATCTTTCGTGCGACGGCCACGAGGGCGACCTTGGGCGCCTTG
>NZ_JAFKIC010000137.1 GCF_017306585.1 Mesorhizobium sp.
GCCACTGCCTCACTCCGCTGGAACACCCCTCATCCGTCGCCTTCGGCGACACCTTCTCCCACAAGGGGAGAAGGGAAGAGCATGTTTCGCAAGCGTGATGTGGGCGGCGACACAAAACGCTTGACGTGAAAGCGCGCCGGATCAATCTTCACTCTTAAGAAAAAAATACGACTGAGTGGAAACACGACAGGCGTGGCGATCATGTGCCGGGGGCAAGTCTCGCGCAGTCGAGGCATCGCCGGCGGGGAACATCGAAAAAGGGGAAGTCACAGACATGAGCACCATAAGCACGGCCCTCGAGCAGCCTGCCGAAAGCAAGCTGCTCAGGCATATCGACTGGCGCGGCGCCTTCTGGGTGGCAAGCGGCGTTCCGGCACTTGTCCTGTTCTCGATCGGCGGCATTGCCGGCACGACGGGCAAGCTGGCCTTCCTGATCTGGACGGTGTCCATGATCATGGGCTTCCTGCAATCCTTCACCTATGCCGAGATCGCCGGCCTGTTCCCGAACAAGTCGGGCGGCGCCTCGATCTACGGCGCGACGGCCTGGCTGCGTTACTCCAAGTTTATCGCGCCGCTCTCGGTATGGTGCAACTGGTTCGCCTGGACGCCGGTGCTGTCGCTCGGCTGCTCGATCGCCGCCGCCTACGTCCTCAACGCGCTGGCGCCGGTGCCGATCTTCACGGACACATCGCCCGAGGTCGTAGCTTACATCGCGGCGCATGCGGGGACGGCCCCCGCCGACGCCATAGCGGCGGTGACCACAGCGGCGACGCCGGCGATCCGCACCTGGGCGCTCTGGAGCCACACGCTCGGTCCGGTCTCCTTCACCTTCAACGCCACCTTCTTCATCGGCGCGGTGCTGATGCTGATGATCTTCTCGATCCAGCATCGCGGCATTCTCGGCACGGCCAGCGTGCAGAAATATATCGGCCTGCTGGTCATCATCCCGATGCTGATCGTCGGCGTCGTGCCGATCTTCACCGGCCAGATCGACTGGGCGAATTTTTCGCCGCTGGTGCCGCTCGCCACCGCTTACGCACCTGATCCGGGCTCGTGGAACATCGCCGGCTGGACGCTGGCGCTGGGCGGCATGTTCATCGCGGCATGGTCGACCTACGGCTTCGAAACCGCGGTCTGCTATACGTCGGAATTCAAGAACCCCGGCACCGACACCTTCAAGGCGATCTTCTACTCCGGCCTGCTCTGCATGCTCCTGTTCATCCTGGTTCCCTTCACCTTCCAGGGCGTGCTTGGCCTGAACGGCATGCTGGCAACCCCGATCGTCGACGGCTCGGGGGTGGCCGACGCGCTGGCCGGCATGGTCGGCGGCGGCAGGCTGATCCACAGCCTGCTGGTCATGCTGATGATCCTGGCGCTGGTGCTGTGCATCATGACGGCGATGGCTGGCTCCTCGCGCACGCTCTACCAGGGTTCGGTCGACGGGTGGCTGCCGCGCTATCTCAGCCACGTCAACGAACACGGCGCGCCGACAAGGGCGATGTGGACCGATCTGTGCTTCAACCTGGTCGTGCTGGCGATCGCATCCGCCGACGCGACGAGCTTCTTCTTCATCCTCGCCGTGTCGAACTGCGGCTACATCATCTTCAATTTCCTCAACCTGAATGCCGGCTGGATCCACCGCATCGACAACGGCCATATCAAGCGGCCGTGGAAAGCGCCGACGTGGCTGTTGGGCATCGGGGCCATCTTCGCCTACGTCAACGCCATGTTCATGGGCGCCGGCGCCAAGGTCTGGAACCCGATGGCGCTTTGGGCCGGCCTGATCACGGCGGCTCTAATCATCCCGGTGTTCTGCTTCCGCCACTATGTACAGGACAAGGGCAAGTTCCCGGAACACATGCTGGCCGATCTCGGCATGGCGGGAGCCGACCTTTCGGTCAAGAAGGCCGGCATGCTGCCCTATCTGACGCTGATCGCCGGCGTCGCGGTGGTGCTGATCTCGAACTGGATCTTCGTGATCTAGGCGATGGGATTTATGAAAAAGGGCGCGCTTCGGCGCGCCCTTTTTATTTGCTGTTCGATGCTTCAGACAGCTTGAGCGCTTCTTCCTGGAAGAACCGGTTCGGCGGCCGCTTCAGGCCGAGGTTCTCGCGCAATGTCGCCCCCTCATACTGCCGCCGGAAGATGCCGCGCCGCTGCAGCTCCGGCACCACCTTCTCGACGAAATCATCCAGGCCGGCCGGCAGGTAAGGGAACATGACGTTGAAGCCATCGGACCCCTCGGCGACCAGCCATTCCTCCATCTCATCGGCGATCGTTTTCGGCGTACCAACAAAGGCAAGCCCGGAATATCCGCCCAACCGCTGGGCAAGCTGGCGCACGGTCAGGTTTTCCCGGCGCGCCAGCTCAATGACGCGCTCACGCCCGCTCTTCGAGGCGTTGGTCTCGGGAATGTCGGGCAGCGCCGCGTCCGGGTCGAAGCCGGACGCATCGTGGCCGAGCGCGATCGACAGCGAGGCAATGCCGCTCTCGTAATAGACAAGGCTGTCGAGCTTGGCGCGCTTGGCCTGCGCTTCCTCGATGCTGTCGCCAACGATGACGAAGGCGCCCGGCAGGATCTTGATGTCGTCGCGCGAACGGCCGAGTTTTTCGGCGCGGCCCTTGACGTCGGCGAAGAAACGTTGGCCGGCGGCAAGATCGGCATGGGCGGCGAAAATCACTTCCGCCGTCTCGGCCGCCAGCTGCCGTCCTGCCTCCGAGGCACCGGCCTGGACGATGACGGGCCAGCCTTGCACCGGGCGGGCGATGTTGAGCGGCCCGCGCACCGAGAGATGCTCGCCCTTGTGGTCCAGCACATGCAATCTGGCCGGGTCGAAATAGAGCCCCCTTTCGGCGTCGCGGATGAAGGCGTCGTCGGCAAAACTGTCCCACAGGCCGGTGACGACATCGTAGAACTCGCGCGCCCTGCCATAGCGCTCATCATGCTCGACATGCTCATCGAGGCCGAAGTTCAGCGCAGCGTCGGGGTTGGACGTCGTGACGATGTTCCAGCCGGCGCGGCCGGCGCTGATATGGTCGAGCGAGGCGAAGCGGCGGGCAATATGATAGGGCGCATCGAAGGTCGTCGACGCGGTGGCTATCAGCCCGATGTGGTCCGTGACGGCAGCCAGCGCCGACAGCAACGTGAACGGCTCGAACGAGGTGACAGTGTGGCTGCGCCGCAGCGCCTCGATCGGCATGTTGAGCACGGCCAGGTGGTCGGCCATGAAGAAGGCATCGAACTTCGCCGCTTCCAGCGTCTGCGCGAAGCGTTTCAGATGCGCGAAGTTGAAATTGGCGTCGGGATAAGCGCCCGGGTAACGCCAGGCGCCAGTGTGGAGGCTGACCGGACGCATGAAGGCGCCGAGCCGCAATTGCCGTTTTTCTGCCATGGGAAGACACCCTGATGAGGATGAGCGTTGCCGCTCCGGTACCGCTCAGGATGGGACCGCCTTGCGGTCCTGGGAAGGAATTCTGTTTTGCAGAATGGCCTCCGGGGAGCATTTATGCAGCGAGAGGGCCGGCCGTCACCCGGATCATCCGTCATCAGCCGGGTGCGATGACGGATGATCCGATGGGAACGTTCTATTCGGCCGCCAGCGCCAGTTGCGGCCTCTCCGGCTGCTCCGTCGCTGATGCTTCCGCGGCATCGGCGTCATGTTTCTTCTTCGGCTCACGGCCGAAGAACAGGGCGTAGCCAGCCGGCAGCACCAGGATGGTGAGCACGGTGGCGACCAGGATGCCGCCCATCATGGCATAAGCCAGCGGTCCCCAGAACACGGCGCGCGAGATCGGGATCAGCGCCAGCACCGCCGTCATTGCCGTTAGCACGATCGGCCGGAAACGACGGACCGCCGAGCCGATGATGGCCTCGGAACGATCCATGCCGGTGGCGATGTCCTGATCGATCTGGTCGACCAGTATGATCGAGTTGCGCATAATGATGCCGAGCAGCGCGATGACGCCGAGGATGGCGACGAAGCCGAAAGGCGCACCGCTGATCAGAAGCGCGGCGGCCGCACCGATGATGCCGAGCGGACCCGTCGCCAGCACCAGCATCGCCTTGCCGAAATTCTGCAGCTGGATCATCAGCAGCACGACGATGATGGCCAGCATGATCGGCGCCTTGGCGGCGATGGAAGCCTGGCTTTCGGCCGAATCCTCCGCGCCGCCCTGGATCTCGATCTTGTAGCCGGGGGCCAGGCCATCGCGCAGGCCCTGCATGTCCTTGTACATCTTGGTGACGACGTCGTTGGACTGGATGCCGTCGGGCAGCGTGGCACGCACACTGATGGTCGGCAGGCGGTCACGGCGCCATTCGATGCCTTGCTCCAGGACCGGAACGACCTTGGCCACCTGCGACAGCGGCACGAAGCCGCCGAAGTCGGTCGGGATATAGACCGAATCGACCGAGGACAGCAGGCTACGGCTGGCATCCGGTTCGCGGGCGACGATGTTCACCGTCTCCTCGCCATCGCGGAAATCGTCGAGCGGCGCGCCTGACATGGAGGCCTGCAGCATCTGGCGAATGCGCTGCGAGGTGACACCGAGCGCGCGGGCACGGTCCTGGTCGATGACCAGTTTCATCGCCGGCACCGGCTCCAGCCAGTCGTCATGCACGGCGCCGAGCAGCGGGTCCTCACGGAACTTCGCCTTCACCTGGTCGGCGATACGGCGTACTTCCTGGCGGTCCGGACCCATGACGCGCATCTGCACCGGCCAGCCTGTCGGCGGGCCGAGGAACAGGCGATCGACCTTGGCGCGGATCGAGGGGAAATCTTCGGCCAGTATGGTGCGCAGCTTGACGATCAATCTTTCACGTGCGGGCTCGTCATTGGCCATGACAAGCATCTGGGCGAAGTTCGGATTGCGCAGCTGCTGGTCGAGCGGCAGGAAGAAGCGGGGCGCGCCCTCGCCGATATAGGTGGCGATGAAGCGCTTGTCCTTGTCGTCCATCATCTTGGCTTCCAGGCTCTTGGCCTGCGCCTCGACCTCCTTGATGGATGTGCCTTCGGGTAGCCACAGGTCGACGAGGATTTCCGGCCGCGACGATTGCGGGAAGAAGTTCTGCGGAATGAACTGGAACGCCCACAGGCTGGTGCCGAAGGTGACCAGCGTCATGACGAGCACGATGATGCGATGGCGCACGGCCCAGCCGACGGTCGCGCGCAGGCGGCGGTAGAAGCCCGTATCGAAGACATCGTGATGGCTGCCGGCGTGCTTGCGCTGCTTGAGGATCATGTTGCCCAGCCATGGCGTGAAATAGACGGCGACAAACCAGGACACGACCAGCGCGATACCGACGACATAGAACAGGGTGCGCACATACTCGCCGGCGGTGGAGGCGGCGAAGCCGACCGGGATGAAGCCGGCGGTGGTGATGAGCGTGCCGGTCAGCATCGGGAAGGCGGTCGATGTATAGGCGAAGCTCGCCGCCTCGATCTTGACCAGCCCCTCTTCCAGCTTGCGCTCCATCATCTCGACGACGATCATGGCATCGTCGACGAGCAGGCCGAGCGCGATGATGAGGGCGCCGAGCGAAATGCGCTGCAGGTCGATGCCGAGCTCGTACATGATGGCGAAGGTGGCGGCCAGAACCAGCGGTATGGCGATGGCGATGACCAGGCCGGAGCGCCAGCCGATCGACAGGAACGACACGACGAGCACGATCAGCAGCGCCTCGCCGAGCGCATGCATGAACTCGCTGACGGCATCCCTGACCACTTCGGGCTGGTCGGAAATCTGGTCGACCGAAACGCCATAGGGCAGCGCCTCCTCGAAGCGCTTGTAGGTCGCCTCGACATCCTTGCCGACATCGGTGACCTTGAAGCCCTTGGCCATGACCACGCCAAGCTGCACGCTGTCATGACCGTTGAAGCGGTATTTGCGCTGGAAGGGATCTTCCAGTCCCGAGGTCACGGTGGCGATGTCGCCCAGCCGGGTCACCTGACCGCCGGCGCGCAGGCGCAATTCCCTGATGTCGGCGGCCTTGGTGACGTCGCCTTCGACCGAGATGCGCACCGAATTGACGCCGGTGTCGACGGAGCCGGCCGGATCGACATTGTTCTGGCCCTTGATCGCGTTCTGCAGGTCGGTCAGCGTCAGGCCGCGTTCGGCCAGCGCCTTGGAGGAAACGTCGATGTAGAGCTTTTCCGGCTGGTCGCCGATGATGACGGCCTTCTCGACGCCGGGCGTGGTCAACAGCATGTCGCGCGCCTGGATGGCGAACTTCTTCAGCTCGGGATAGGAGAATCCGTCGCCGCTGATCGAGTGCAGCGTGATGAAGGTGTCGCCGAATTCATCGTTGAAATAGGGACCGAGCAGGCCCTGCGGCAGGTCGCCCGCGATGTCTCCAACCTTCTTGCGCACCTGATAGAAGGCGTCGTTGACCTCGGCGGCGTTGGTGTCGCCCTTGATCTGCACGGTGATGATGGCGCTGCCGGCGCGGGTGAAGGAGCGCACGAAGTCGAGATGCGGCGTCTCCTGCAGTTTGCGCTCGATCTTGTTGACGACCTGGTCTTCCATCTCCTGGATCGAGGAGCCGGGCCAGATCGCCTGCACGACCATGACGCGGAAGGTGAAGTCCGGATCCTCCTTCTGGCCCATGCGCATCAGGCCGAGCGCGCCGGCGATGATGATCAGACCGAACAGGAAGCGCGCGATCGAGGGATGGCCGATCGCCCAGCGCGACAGGTTGAAGGGCCGCTTTTCGTCAGTGGAGGTCGTCATCGGTGCGGGTCCACTTTGCTGGTTGTCGGCGCGGCTGATGCCTCGAAGGCTGCGCGCGAAACGGACTGATCTGCGTTCCTTGTCGGCTTCCGGGCGGCGAGCTTTCCGAGGGCGGAGACACTCATCGCGGTGGGACGCGAGGATCGATGCGGGGGTACATCGGCCTTGACGTCTCGACCTTCGGGCACGCCGCCCGGAAACCTGCGGCCGCGGGAACGCGCGGCCGACCTGTCTGTCGTCAGCGCAGCTTGCTGGCGTCGTCGCTCTCGGCGGAAGCGGATTGCTGCGACATGCCGCCGGCGAGCTTCACCTTGAGGTTCTCGGTCATGAACTGCGTGCCGGCGGCGACGACGATGTCGCCCGGTTTCAACCCGTCCGCCACGCGCACGCCATCGGGGGCGAATTCGGCGACCTTTACCGGGCGGGCGTGAACCGTGTCGGCGCCACGATCCACGGTCCAGACAATCGACTGGCTGTCCTGTTTCGCCAGCGCGCTGAGCGGGATCGACACCATCTGCTTTTCGTTCGCCGCCGACGCCTCGATGTTGGCGGTCATGCCAAGAAGCACGCGCGGGTCGTTGGGCAGGCTGACACGGACGGCGAAGGTGCGCGACTGGGGATCGGCGCTGCCGGCCACCTCACGGACCTTACCATCAAGCGCCAGCCCGGCATCGGACCAGAAACCCGCCTTGACGGCCTTACCCGGCTTGAACTCGGCGATTTCCATTTCCGGCACCGCGATCAACACTTCCTTCTCACCGTCGACCGCGACAGTGACAACAGGCGTGCCGGAACCGACCACCTGGCCGACATCGGCATTGACCGATGTGACGATGCCATCCCTGTCGGCCTTGAGTTCGGTGTAGCCGACCTGGTTCCTGGCCTGCGCAAGCGTCGAGCGTGCGGAGTCGCGCGTGGCGACCGCTTGGTCATAGGTCAGCGTCGCCTGTTCGAGCTGCGACTTCGGCGCGAAATTCTTGGCAAAAAGCTGCTCGGCGCGCTTGCGGGCGAGTTCCACCGTCTCGACCTGCCGCTCCGCGGCATCGAGCGCGGCCTGCGCGCTCTTCACCGACAGGTCATAGTCGGAGCGGTCGATGCGGGCGAGCACGTCGCCCGGCGCCACGTGCTGGCCGATATCGACGAGGCGTTCGGTGATCTTGCCGTTGACGCGGAAGCCAAGCGCGCTTTCGACGCGGGCCTTCACCGAGCCGGAATAGGAGAGCGTGCGGGTGTCATGCGCCGGTGCGATCTCGACCACTTTGACCGGTCGGATGATGTCCTTGACCTCGGTTTTCTCCTGACTGCAGCCGGCAAGCCCGAGCGCCGCGACGACCGCGCCGGCGACTGACAGGCTGCGGATGATGGAACTGGACAAAGACACGGTTGGCACTCCTGAACTGGAGATGGATCGTCGACGCCGGCGAAGGATGCCAGCTATTTCAAGGCTCTGATCGCGTAGTCGATAAGTTCGTCGGGCATTGCCCGGTTGGTCTTGGCAAGACACTGCGCCACCATCTGCGGATGGCACAGAATGACGGTCGCGGCGCCGAAGCAGCGCGAGGCCGTTTCAGCATCCTGCTCCCGGAACTCGCCGGCCTCGATGCCCTCGCGGATCACCTCGGCATAGAGGTCGTGGATGCTGTTGACATGCTTGTCGATGACGGCCCAGTCGCGCTCAAGCGCGACGATCACCATCTCGTGGACCTTCTGGTCGTCGAGCATGACCTCCGTCGTCATCTTGTACTGCGCGTGGATGTAGCGCCGCAACCGTTCCTCGGCGCTGATCGGCAGATGCATGATCTCGTAGGCCATCTTGTAGCTGGCGCCGAGCATGCGGCCGCAGACGGCCTGGTGGATTTCGACCTTGGAGGCGAAGAAACGATAGATGTTGGCCGGCGACATGCCGAGTTCGCGGGCGATGTCGGCGACATTGGTCTTGCCATAGCCATAGTGCCGGAAAAGACGCTCGGCGCAGTCGAGAATGCGCGTCACATTCTCCTGGCGGGCGGCGTCGGCGACTATGTTGGCGGCTTCGGACATCGCGCTTTCGTTTGATGAGTGACGAATTTCAATTTTCGTCAGTCGTAAATCGAAGGCAGCGCGATGTCAACGCGGATTCGACGTACGCGTATAATTTGGTGACAGATGGTGACAGTTGCGAGGAAGCAACGACCGAAGTCCGCGATTACAAGGTAGCGCCCGTCAGGTCGTCATCCTAGGGCGGAGCAAGGAGCGAAGCGACGCGCGCAGACCCTAGGATCCATGCCGCGACACAAGCCAAAGAGTGAAGACGGACCAATAAGTTACGACCTAGGTGCCTATCCTCGACGATAAGCTATTTTTTGGACCGCCGGAACACTGCTGTGATTTCACGGCATGGATCCTAGGGTCTCCGCGACGTCGCTTCGCGACTGCTCCGCCCTAGGATGACGAAGTTGCCTTCGCCATTTCCCGCAGCCTGAACTTCTGAATCTTACCCGTCGACGTCTTCGGAATCTCCGCGAAAATCACCGCTTTCGGCACCTTGAAACGCGCCAGCAGCCCTCGGCAATGCTCGATGATCTCCGCCTCGGTCGCCACCCTCCCCGGCTTCAGTTCGACATAGGCGACAGGCACCTCGCCCCATTTGTCATCCGCACGCGCCACGACCCCGCAGGAGCCAACCGACGGATGTTTGTAGAGCGCGTCCTCGACCTCGATGGACGAGATGTTCTCGCCGCCGGAGATGATGATGTCCTTCGAGCGGTCCTTGAGCTGGATGTAGCCGTCGGCATGCATGACGCCGAGGTCGCCCGAGTGGAACCAGCCGCCGGCGAAAGCCTCGTCGGTTGCCTTGCGATTCCTGAGATAGCCCTTCATGACGATGTTGCCGCGGAACATGACCTCGCCGATAGTCTCGCCGTCGGCGGGCGTTTCCGTCATCGTCTCCGGGTCCATCACCGTCAGGCCTTCGAGCGCCGCGTAGCGTACGCCCTGCCTTGCCTTCCTGCCCGCCTTCGCACCTTTGTCGAGCGCATCCCAATCCGTGTGCCATTCGTTGACGACCGCGGGACCGTAGGTCTCGGTCAGGCCGTAGAGATGGGTGACGGCAAAGCCTGCGTCCGCCATGCCGGACAGCACCGCTTCTGGTGGCGGCGCCGCGGCGGTGTTGAAGGTGACGGTCTGCGGAAATGTCCGTTTGTCCTCGTCCCTGGCGTTGATCAGCACCGACATGACGATCGGCGCGCCGCAGAGATGGGTGACGCCATGGTCGGCGATGGCGTCGTAGATCGGCTTCGGCCGCACCCAGCGCAGGCAGACATGCGTCCCGGCCTGGACGGCGAGCGTCCAGGGGAAGCACCAGCCGTTGCAATGGAACATCGGCAGCGTCCAGAGATAAACCGCGTGCTTGGCCATGCCGGCATGGATGGTGTTGGTGTAGGCCATCAGTGCTGCGCCGCGATGGTGGTAGACGACGCCTTTCGGGTTACCCGTTGTGCCCGAAGTGTAATTGAGCGAGATGGCGTCCCATTCATCGTCCGGCATCGACCAGGCGAAATCCTCGTCGCCGCCGGCGACAAAGGCCTCATAGTCCACCGTGCCGATCCGCTCCCCCTTCGGATAGGGCGCGTCGCTGGCGTAGTCGGGATCATCATAGTCGATGACCAGCGGTTTTACCCTGGTTTGCGCCAGCGCCTGGCTGACGACTCCCGAAAATTCCCTGTCGACGATCAGTATCTTCGTCTCGGCATGGTCGAGCTGGAAGGCGATGACCGCGGCATCGAGGCGCGTGTTGAGCGAATGCAGCACCGCCTTGGTCATCGGCACGCCGAAATGCGCCTCCAGCATCGGCGGCGTGTTGGACAGCATGACCGTGACCGTGTCGCCCTTGCCGATGCCACGTTTGGCCAACGCCGAAGCGAGCTTCAGCGAGCGGCGCCAGAAATCGCTGTAGCTGATGCGCTGGCCGCCATGGACGATGGCGATATGATCGGGATAGGTCTTCGCAGCGCGCTCCAGATAGGTGAGCGGCGTCAGCGGCTGGTGGTTGGCGGCGTTGCGGTCGAGATCCTGCTCATAGGGATTTCCCATCCCGTCCTCCCCAAAGTCCCTTTCCGAGCTTTCTAGCCTCAGCCATCTCGTCAGGCTATCCCCCCGAATGGCTGAAAATGCTATGCTGCGCCGGCTTTGTAGAACGCCGATCCCGGATAGGTCTTTCCCATAGCCGATCGCGGCTTGTCATCCCAATTTGACTTTTGTCGAGAGCCGTGACTATTGTCAGCCGAGGAGGCGGCATGGCGATCCGACCGGCAGAACAGCTCATCCACAAAGCCGCCTGGCTCTACTATGCGCACGGGCTGCGACAGGACCAGGTGGCGAGCCAGCTCAACATTTCGCGCGCCTCGGTGGCGATGTATCTGCGCAAGGCGCGCGAGACCGGCATCGTCAACATCTCCACCTCGACCCAGCTCTTCACCGACGATGTGATGGCGCGCCAGCTCGAGGACGCGCTCGGCCTCGACGCCGTCTGGATCGCACCGGAGAACGGCCACGTCCCGGATCCGGCAACGGATATCGCCGTGCTTGCGGCAAGCGTGTTTCTCGAACTGGTCAAGAAGGGCGACCGCATCGGCGTCGCCTGGGGCCGAACCGTCTATACGATCGCCGACATCATGTCCTATGCCGACCTGCAGGATGTCACGGTGGTGCAGCTCTGCGGCAATCTCGGCGCGCCCTATTCCTACCGGCCCGACCAGTGCACGATGGAAATCGCGCGCCGGCTCAACGCCAAGGGCCTCAATTTCTACGCGCCGCTGGTGCTGTCGACGGAAGAGCTGGCGCAGGCGCTGCGCGCCGAACCGGTGATCCGCGAGCAATTGTCGGGAATCGGCAATTGCGACCTGGCGCTTTATTCGGTCGGCGCCGTCGATGCCGAAAGCCATCTGGTCAAATGCGGCGCGCTGACGCAGAGCGAAATGGCGGAGCTGCGCAGCCGGGGGGCAGCCGGCGTCATTGCCGGACAGATCATCGATGCCGACGGCAAGGTGCTCGACTGCAGCTACAACAGGCGCGTGATCTCCGCCGAGCTTACCTCGCTACGCGCCATCGCCAAACGGCTGATGGTCGTGCAGGAGGACAGTAAATTCGAACCGCTGCTGGCGGCGATCGCCGGCGGACTTTGCACCCATCTCGTGGTCGGCGCGCACATGGCGCGGCGGCTGCTCGATCATGCCGGGACGGCAGCGCAAAAGGCATCCTGAAGACCCACCCTTTGCCGGCGCATTGTCATCAAGGCGTCGCGGCATTCCTGTTTCACCATCCAAGACAGCAACCGGACGAAGCGAAAAATGAAAAATCTGTGGAACGACGACGCGGCCGAAAAACTCGTTGCCGACTATGCGAAGAAGGGCGTCGGCCGCGACCTCGCCTTGCGCGTCTACACGACGCGGCTTTTGGGCGGCGTGCCACAGCTGGTCCTGCATGGCGGCGGCAACACTTCCTGCAAGATCAAGGCGACCGACCTCGTCGGCGATGAATGGGATGTGCTGTGCGTCAAGGGCAGTGGCTGGGACATGGCCGTCATCGAGCCGCAGGGCCTGCCGGCGGTGAAGATGGGCGCCTTGCTCAAGGCGCGCAAGCTGGACAGGCTCTCTGATGAAGATATGGTCGCGCTGCAACGGGCGAACCTGATTGATCCCTCCTCGCCCAACCCGTCGGTCGAGACGCTGTTGCACGCCTTCCTGCCGCACAAATTCGTCGACCACACCCATTCGACCGCCATCCTGGCTATCGTCGACCAGGAAGACAGCAAGCCCCTGGTGGCGAAGGTCTTCGGCGCAAAGATGGGCTACGTGCCCTACATCATGCCGGGCTTCGATCTCGCCAAGGCGGCTGCCGATGTCTTCGACGCCGATCCGACCGTGGAAGGCCTGATCCTCGACAAGCATGGCATCTTCACCTTCGGCGACGACGCCAAGCAGGCTTACGATCGCATGATCCACTATGTGAACGTTGCCGAGGACTATGTCGCCAAGAACGCCAGGCCGGCGTCGGCGAAGGCGGCGTTGCCGGCCAAGCTCGCCACGCCGGGAGCGATCGCGCCGATGCTGCGCGGCGCTGTCGCGGCGCCGCGCGGCGAAGGCCGCTTCGACCGCATGATCAGCGATTTCCGCACGTCTGACGCCATTGTCGACTTCATCAATTCGGCTGAAATCGCCGATTATGCTGCGCGCGGTGTCTCCACGCCGGATCTGTCGATCCGCATCAAGACCGGACCGATGGCGGTGCCGGCGCCCGATGCCGACCAGGCCGGCGACTACAAGGCTGTCATCAAGAGCCATGTCGATGCCTTCGCCAACGACTACCGCGCCTATTTCGAGACCAATGACGCGCTCGACGACGTCAAGCGCACCATGCTCGACCCGATGCCGCGGCTGACGCTGGTGCCGGGGCTCGGCATGTTCGGCCATGGCCGCACGCTCAAGGACGCCAGGATCGCATCCGATGTCGGCGAGATGTGGATCGAGGCGGTGCGCGGCGCCGAGGCTGTCGGGCACTTCCATCCGCTGTCGAAAGCCGACCTGTTCCCGCTGGAATATTGGTCGCTGGAGCAGGCCAAGCTCGCCTCCAACAAGCCGAAGCCGCTGACTGGACAGGTCGTGCTGATCACCGGCGGCGCGGGCGCCATCGGAGCGGCGACCGCCAAGCTGTTCGCCGACAATGGCGCGCATGCCGTGGTCGTCGATCTCGACGGCGAAAAGGCCGCCGACGCCGCCAAGAAAGCCGGCAACAATTCGATCGGTGTCGGCGCCGACATCACCGATCCGGCGCAGGTGCGCGCCGCCTTCGACAAGGCTGTCGCGGTGTTCGGCGGCGTCGACATACTGGTGTCCAATGCCGGTGCAGCCTGGGAAGGCCGTATCGGCGAACTCGACGACGCGCTGCTGCGCAAGAGCTTCGAGCTCAACTTCTTCGCTCACCAGTCGGCGGCGCAGAACGCCGTGCGCATCATGCTGGAACAGGGGACTGGCGGCGCACTACTGTTCAATACCTCCAAGCAGGCGATCAATCCCGGCCCGAAGTTCGGTGCCTACGGCATCCCGAAGGCGGCGACGCTGTTCCTGTCCAGGCAATACGCGCTTGATTACGGCGCCCATGGCATCCGTTCGAACGCGGTCAACGCCGACCGCATCCGCTCGGGCCTCTTGACCGACGCCATGATCGCCAGCCGTTCGGGCGCGCGCGGCCTGTCGGAAAAGGAATACATGTCCGGCAATCTGCTGGGCCAGGAGGTGACCGCGCAGGACGTGGCGCAGGCCTTCCTGCACCATGCGCTGGCCGACCGCACGACCGCCGACGTAACCACGGTCGACGGCGGCAACATAGCGGCCGCGCTGCGGTAGGATCGACCACTCCCGGAACAAAAAAGGGCGGCTCGAAGCCGCCCTTTTATTTCCATGGCGATCGGCCTTACTTCGCGTTCGGGTTCGGCATCCAGGCCGGCATGGCGACATCAGCATGAGCGAACTGCGGCAGCTTGGCCGACAGGTCTTCCATGTTCTTGATGTCTTTCTCGATCAGCTCCTTCTGCGTGATCAGGGTCGGCGGCACGATGACGTTGTGGCCGGGGTCCTCGCCAGCCAGCAACTGCGCCAGGGCACGCACCGAAACCTGGCCGACGACGGCCGGGTTGGTCGCGGCGGTGGCCGCCCAGGCGCTGTCGGGCTCGCGCATCGCGGAGATGTCCGACGTCGAAATGTCGGCGGAGTAGATCTTGATCTTCTTGTTGAGGCCTGCCTCGTCGACGGCAATCTTCACGCCCTTGGCGAATTCGTCATAGGGAGCGAACATCACGTTGATGTCGGGATGCGCCGACAGCACCGAGCGCGCCTGGTTGGCGACGGAATTGGCGATCGGGTTGTCTAGCGTGCCGAACATGGCGACTTCCTTGATGCCCGCATACTTCTTCTTGACGTCGACCCAGGTCTCGTTGCGGCGGTCGAGCGGCGCGATGCCGGCGACATAGACATAGCCAGCGTTCCAGCTCTCGCCATTATCCTTCACCGCCTGCTCGAGCGCGAGACGGGCAAGATCCTTGTCGGACTGTTCGATCTGCGGGATCTTGGGATTCTCGACATTGACGTCGAAGGCGACGACCTTGATGCCGGCATCGACGGCACGCTGGGCGGCATCCTTCATCGATTCCGTCAGGCCGTGCTGGATGATGATGCCCTGCACGCCGAGCGCGATCGCCTGGTCGACCATGTCGGACTGAAGCGCGGCATCCTGGCGGCTGTCGAGCACGCGCAGGTCGATGCCGAGCGCCTTCGACTGCGCTTCGACGCCCGAGAGATAGGCCTGGAAGAAGTCGCCGGTCGAGAGATAGCGCACCAGCGCGATCTTGACGCCGGGCTTGTCGAACGGCGCCGGCTTGTCGGCGGCAAAAGCCGGAACCTGTATGAGCATGCTTGCGCCGGCCAGCGCGAGAGCCGCCTTCCCCAAAACTCTTCTTGTGATGTTCACCTTGTTTTCCTCCACTCTTGTTGAGCCCAAAACCTAGCCGGTCGAAACTACCTCCTGCCCCTGCCCGACAGGGCAAAGGTGAAGACAAGGGCGACGACCAGAACCACGCCCTTGACGAAATCCTGTGTGTAGTAAGGCGCGTTCATCATCGTCAGGCCTTGCAGCAGGATGCCGACGAACAGCGCGCCGACGGCGGTGCCGAAGGCGTTCGGCTTGGCGGCGCCGAGCACCGCGTAGCCGATCAGCGCCGCGGCGACCGCATCGAGCAGCAGATTATTACCCGAGGCGATGTCGCCGCGTCCAAGCCGGGCGGCGAGCAAAATGCCGCCGATCGAGGCAAAAACTCCTGAAATAATGTAGGCCCAGATCTTGTATGCCTTGACAGGCGCACCGGCGAGTTCGGCGGCCCGTTCATTGGAGCCGACGGCATACATCATGCGGCCGAAGCGCGTGTATTCCAGGAAGAACCAGATCAGCAGGGCGAGCACCAGAAGCACCACCACGGAAACCGGGATCAGGTTCGGGATGAAGAAATCGAAGCGGTGCCGGCCGAGCGCCAGGAAGGCATCGGAGAACTTGCCGTTGGCGACAGAGCCATCGGGCATCGTCATGCCCGTGGCGATCGAACGTCCCTCCGTCGGAATGCGCTGCAGGCCGACGAGCAGGAACATCATGCCGAGCGTCGCCAGGAGATCAGGCACGCGCATATAGACGATCAGCCAGCCATTGATCAGTCCGACTATGGCGCCGATGAGCAGGCAGACGATGACCGCGACGAACGCGTTCTGCTCCAGCACCACCATGACATAGGCTGATGCCATCATGGCTGAGGTGGCCACGGAGCCGATCGAAAGATCGAAGCCGCCGACCACCAGCGTCGCGGTGACGCCAAGCGCCAGCACTCCGGTGATGGCGACCGACTGGAAGATGAAGACAGCGCTTTGCGGCGAGACGAACCCGTCGGCCGATATAGCGAAGTAGGCGACCAGCCCGAACAGGAGGACGATGAAGCCGTAGCGGATGGCGTAGTCGCGCAGCGTCATTCAACGCACCCCGGCGCGGCTGTCCTGTTCATCCGGTCCGAACTCATGGTCTCTCCATTCCATTTCCCATCGCGACACTCAGGCCGCGCTGTGCAGCGGTCCGCCGGCGACCTCGGCCAACAGGCGGTCCATATCGATATCGGCGTTGCGATGTTCGCCGACGATGGTGTGCTCCGACATCACAAGAATGCGGTCGGCCGTCTCCAGCGCCTCGTCGATCTCGGTGACGAACAAAAGCGTGGCGCGGCCATTGGCGCTTGCCCTCAGCTTGGCGGCGATGTCGCGCCGCGCCGAAATGTCCACGCCCTGAAACGGCTCGTCGAGCACGAACAGCCTTGCATCCTGCGCCATCCAGCGCGCGACCATCACCTTCTGCTGGTTGCCGCCGGACAGTGCCGACATTTCGTCCTTCTCCGAGCGGCAGACGACGCCCAGTTCCTCGATCTGCCGGCGCGCGGTGGCGCGCTCCAGGCGACGCTTGAGAACACTGAGCCCGGACATGCGCTTCAGGAAAGGCAGGCTGATATTGCGCTCGATGTTGAAGCCGCCGACGATGCCGCTGGTCGCACGGTCCTTGGCGACAAGGAACACGCCGGCGGCGATGGCATCACCCGCCGAGCGCGGCGCATAAGGCCTGCCGTCCATCGTCATGGTGCCGGCGAAAGGCTTGCGCACCCCGAACAGCGTTTCGGCGAGCGCCGTCTTGCCGACGCCGACAAGGCCGGTGATGGCAACCACCTCGCCATCGCCAAGGGTGATCGAGATCGGGCGCGCGCCCTGCGCGATCCGCAGGCCGTCGACGGTCAGCACCGCCTTGGCGGAACTCCTGGCAACGATGCGGTCGAGATGGATCTTGCGGCCGAGCATGGCGTTGACCGCGCCTTCATAGTCGAGCGGCTTGCTGTCGAATGCGCCGGAGACGATGCCGTCACGCATCGAGACGATGCGATCGGCAAGCCGCCTGATATCAGACATGCGATGCGAGATATAAAGGATCGCCACGCCCTGCCCGCGCAAGCGGTCGACCAGCGCGAACAGCCGGTCGGCTTCGGCACTGGACAGCGAAGAGGTCGGCTCGTCAAGGATCAGGACCTTAGGCTGATGCGCCAGGGCCCGCGCAATCGCGACCATCTGGCGGTCGGCGAGCGAGAGATCGCTGACGCGGGCCTTGAGATCTATGGCGAGCCCCATGCGATCAGCGACTGCCTTCGCCTCGCGGCGGACGCGGGCGGGATTGAAAATGGTCGGGGCGCCCCGGCCGCTCAGCCTGTCGAGCGTCAGGTTGGTGGCGACATCGAGGTCGGCGACCACGCCGTCATTGATGTTCTGGTGGACCGTGACGACACCGGCGCGGATCGCTTCGGCCGGCGTGTTCGGCGCGAAATCCTGCCCCGCAAGCGTCATTGTGCCGCCGCCGCGCTCGTAGACGCCGCTGATGATCTTGACGAGCGTGGATTTGCCGGCGCCGTTGGCGCCCATCAGCACGGTCACTTCAGCGGAATGCAGATCGAGCGAGATGCCGCCAAGCACCTCGTTGCGGCCAAAGGATTTCCTCAATCCCTCCACGCGGAACACGGCATTGCCGACCATGCATTCCTCCCTGACGACGACGCTATGGTCAATGTCGGCAATTGTCAACACGATTGACAATTGCCAGACAGCTTCCTAGCTTGGCCCCGCCGCCAAGGCTCCCCTATGATCGGAGCGCAAAGGCGGGAGGGAGCAGAATGACCGGGAAATCGCCGTTCGAAGCATTGTCGGTGGAGACGTTGGCAACACGCCTCGGCACGAACGAAGCGCTGTGCGCTGAGATCGGCAAGGACACCACGCAATGGAAAGTCCGCGAAGTCGGCGACGGCAACCTGAACCTCGTCTTCATCGTCGAGGGCGCCAGTGGCGCCGCCGTGGTCAAGCAGGCCCTGCCCTATGTGCGCCTTGTCGGCGACAGCTGGCCGCTGCCCTTGAAGCGCTCCTTCTTTGAATATCACGCATTGACCCGGCAGGAGCGACGCGCGCCCGGCTCGGTGCCGGCGATCTATCATTTCGACGAGAGCCAGGCGCTGATCATCATGGAATATCTGTCGCCGCACATCATCCTGCGGCGGGCGCTGATCGAAGGCCGGCAACTGCCCAACATTGCCCGGGATATCGGCCTGTTCATGGCCCGCACCCTGTTCCGGGGCTCCGACTTCTCGATGGTGACGAGGGAGCGCAAGGCGGATCTCGCGCTGTTTGCCGACAATGTCGAGCTCTGCGACATCACCGAGAACCTGGTTTTCTCGGACCCCTATTTCGATGCTAAGATGAACCGGCACACCAGCCCGCAGCTCGACGGCCTTGTCGCCGAGCTGCGTGCCGACCGCGACCTCAAGGTCGAGGCGCAAAGGCTGAAGCACCTCTTCGCCGCCAATGCGGAGACCTTGCTGCATGGCGACCTGCATTCCGGCTCGATCATGGTCACCGACAAGGAGACCCGGATGATCGATCCGGAATTCGCCTTTTACGGCCCGATGGCCTTCGATGTCGGCATGCTGCTTGCCAATTTCTGGATGTCCTTCTTCTCGCAGCGCGGCCACGAGCAGGACGGCAAGCGCGATGCGATGCGCGCCTATCTGCTCGATGTGACCGCCGAGACCTGGGCGGTGTTCCGCGCCGAATTCTCGCAGCTGTGGCGAACCGAACGCACCGGCATGCTCTATCAGAAGAGCCTCTTCGAGGATCAGGGCGACAGGCTCGGCGCCGAACAGGCGCTCGACCAAGTGCTGCACCAGATCTGGGACGACCTTCTGGGGTTCGCCGGCATCGAGGTGCACCGGCGCATCCTTGGCCTCGCCCACAATGCCGACTTCGAGACCATCGCCGACGAGGACCTGCGCGCTTCCTGCGAGGCGAAGGCGCTGAAATTCGGCCGTCACATCGCCGTCAACCGGCGCCAGATACACGGTATCGACGAGGTCAACCATCTCGCCGCGCTGATCGAACAGGAGAATGACATTTGAACGTCGGCGACCGCCACTACCGCACCATCTGGCTGAGCGACGACAAGCGTTCGGTCGAGATCATCGACCAGCGCTGGCTGCCGCATGAGTTCCGCATCGAGAGGATCGGCACGGTTGGCGGCATCGCCACCGCGATCCGCGACATGTGGGTGCGCGGCGCGCCGCTGATCGGCGTCACCGCCGCCTATGGCGTCGCCATGCAGATGGCCGAGGATGCGTCCGATGCCGCGCTCGACGCCGTGTGGGAGACGCTGCACGAGACGCGCCCGACGGCGATCAATCTGCGCTGGGCGCTCAACGAGATGCGTGACTTCCTCAAGCCGTTGCCGACGGAACAACGCGCTGAAGCCGCCTACCGGCGGGCCAGCGAGATCGCCGACGAGGATGTCGGGCTGAACCGCTCCATTGGCGAAAACGGTCTTGCGATCATCAAGCAGATCGCCGCCGGCAAGAAGCCGGGCGAGACCGTCAACATTCTCACTCACTGCAATGCGGGCTGGCTGGCGACTGTCGACTACGGCACCGCGACCGCGCCGATCTATCTCGCTGTCGAGGCCGGCATTCCCGTCCACGTCTATGTCGACGAGACAAGGCCGCGCAACCAGGGCGCCCAGCTGACCGCCTGGGAGATGGCCGGCCATGGCGTGCCGCACACGCTGATCGTCGACAATGCCGGCGGACATCTGATGCAGCATGGCGCGGTCGACATGGTGATCGTCGGCACCGACCGCACCACCGCCGACGGCGACGTCTGCAACAAGATCGGCACCTACCTCAAGGCGCTGGCCGCCGCCGACAACAATATCCCCTTCTATGTCGCCCTGCCCTCGCCGACCATCGACTGGACCGTCCATGACGGCCTGAAGGAGATTCCGATCGAGGAACGCTCCAGCGATGAGGTTTCGCTCGTCTGGGGCAAGACATCGGATGGCAGGATCGCCCAGGTGCGCATCTCGCCCGAGGCGACGCCGGCGGCGAACCCGGCCTTCGATGTGACCCCGGCGCGGCTGGTCACCGGGCTCATCACCGAGCGCGGCGTGGCGAAAGCCTCGCGCGAGGGGCTGAAGGCGATGTTCCCCGAGCGCGGGTAACGCGGATCAGTCAGTACAACGGCTTGCTCATATGGCTGGGCGTCGGCCACTGCGCCGTGACGCCGGGCTGGACCGGCCGCTCGAGATAGGTCGACAGGACGACATAGCTTCGCGTCGTGGTGACGCCGGGTGTTTCGTAGAGACGCGACAGCAGACCCTCGAGCGCCCGCGTGTCCTCGGTACGCACCTTGAGCAAGACACAGGTGTCGCCGGCAACGGTGTGGATCTCCTCGACCTCCGGATACTGCGAAACCGCCATCAGTTCGGGCGTCTTCCCCCAGCCTTTGGTGTCGATATGGACAAAGGCGAGCAAGGGCTTTCGCACCGCGTTAGGGTCGACGATGGCGGCTGTGCCGCGAATGGCCCCGCTACGGCGAAGCCGCTTGACCCGTTCATGGGCGGCGGGCGGAGAAAGCCCGACGCGATCGCCGAGTTCGGCGTAGCTGATCGTGGCGTCCTCGACGAGAACGCCTAATATCTTTCGGTCAGTCGCATCGATTTCGCGAGGCGCTAGCCTGTTCCGCGGAATGCTATCTGTTTCTTTGTCCATGTCTGGATTTCCGTTTTTGCGCCGAATGAAATTCGGCCATTATGTGAATATGTCGAACACTGATCAAGCAGCCTCATTGCCGGCAGCCGCGCGCGCGCCAATCCCTGCCCTTGCCTATCTGCTGACCGGCTGCATCGCCGTGATCGGCTCCAATTCACTGGTGCTTGGTCCGATCGCGCCGGCCGTGGCCGCGTCATTCGCCACCAGCGTCCCGGCCGTGATGATGGCGGCGGCGGCCTTTGGCTTGGGCACCTCGGCGAGCGCCCTGTTCCTGGCCCGCTATATCGACCGCATCGGCGCCCGGCGCATGCTGCAGGCGGCGTTGCTGACGCTGGCCGCGGCACTGGTCGCCAGTGCGCTGGCACCGACGGTGATCGCCCTGGTCGCGGCGCAGCTTCTCGCCGGCATCGCCGCCGGCGTCGCGATGCCGGCAATCTATGCCAGCGCTGCGGCCATCGCGCCGCCCGGACGGGAAAGCGGCACGATCGGCGTGGTGCTGACCGGGTGGACGCTCAGCATGGTGGCGGGTGTTTCCCTGTCAGCGGTGCTTGCCGACCTCGTGCATTGGCGCGCCGTCTTCGCCGCCGTCGCGGTGCTTGCGGCTCTTGCCTGGACGGGACTGACGATGACCTCGCTCAGCGACGCCAGAAAGGCCGGACCCGCGCCCGCGCCGCTGGAAGCGTTGACCACCCCCGGCATTATTCCGCTGCTCGTCGCATGCGCCGCCTTCATGACCGCTTTCTACGGCGTCTACGGCTATCTCGGCGATCATCTTCATGTCGGCCTGGGAGAACCGGTGAGCGCCAACGGGCTCGCCGCACTTGCCTATGGGGTGGGTTTCGGCACGGCAGCCCTGCTCGACGGCGTCATCGACCGGCTGGGCGCGCGCCGCGTCATGCCCTTCGCCTATCTGCTCGTCGCAGTCGTCTATGTGGCGATTGCCGCCGCGAGCAACAGCTATGGCCTGACGCTTGCCATGGTGGCCGCCTGGGGGCTTGCCAATCATTTCGGACTGAACGTGCTGGTGACGCGCCTGTCGGCGCTCGATCCGTCGCGGCGCGGTACGATCATGGGCCTCAACAGCGCGGTGACCTATCTGGCGGTGTTCGTCGGCACCACCGGCTTCGGGCCGCTCTATTCCAGTTTCGGCTTTGCCATCTGTGCGATGGTCGCGGCCGTGCTGATGCTGGTTGCCGCCTCGGCGGCGACCTGGCGCAGCCGATAGGCTGCTCTCATCGGATTGCTCCAGTCGACAGAACGTGATTGGCCATCCGCCGCTGCCGCGTTGACAGCCGCAGTGCCGTTCTCCCATACAGGGCCGTTAATGTTCTCAGGGCGGGGTGAAAGTCCCCACCGGCGGTAAGGGTTCCACCCAAGCCCGCGAGCGCTTTCCGGCAAAACCGGAAAGGTCAGCAGATCCGGTGTGATTCCGGAGCCGACGGTTACAGTCCGGATGAAAGAGAACGAACGGAAGACGGACCGCCCCGGCGGGCCGCATTTCGTTTCGTGCGTCCTGATTCTGGTTCGAAACGGAAGGATGGACCCATGAATCAGCATTCCCACAAAGACTATGAAACGACCCGCATCGCCGTCATCAGGGCGCGCTGGCACGCCGACATCGTCGACCAGTGCGTCAGGGCTTTCGAGGCGGAGATGACCAACGTCGGCGGCGAGCGCTTCGCCGTCGATGTCTTCGACGTGCCCGGCGCCTACGAAATACCGCTGCACGCCAAGACGCTGGCACAGACGGGCCGCTACGCGGCGATCCTCGGCACGGCCTTCGTCGTCAATGGCGGCATCTACCGGCACGAGTTCGTCGCCAGCGCCGTCATCGACGGCATGATGAACGTACAGCTGTCGACCGGCGTGCCGGTGCTTTCGGCGGTGCTGACGCCGCACAATTATCACGACAGCGCCGAGCATCACCGCTTCTTCTTCGAGCACTTCACCGTCAAGGGGAAGGAGGCGGCCAAGGCCTGTGTCGAAATTCTCGCCGCGCGCGAAAAGATCGCTGCCTGAAGCGCCGATGCCGGGGTGGAAATCCCGGTAACAGCCTGTACTATCTCGGGAAAATACCTGAAGCGCGTCGCGTTCGAGCGGACTCGGGGCGGCGCGCTTCAGGTTGCTTGTTTTCATACATGCCGTTCCCCGGAACCGGGGTCACTTTTGGGCGGCATGCATTGGTTCGGAGGATGCCGGTGCAGACCAAGAAGATCATCAATGACGGCAACCGCGCCGTCGACGAGATGCTTGAAGGGATCCTCGCCGCGCATCCCCGCCATCTCCGCAGCGCCGACGGCAGCCCGCGTTCGATCATTGCCCGCGACGGGCCACGACAAGGCAAGGTCGGGCTGGTGATCGGCGGCGGCTCCGGCCATGAGCCGACCTTTCTCGGCTTCGTCGGCAAGGGACTGGCGGACGCGGCGGCCATCGGCAATGTCTTTGCCTCGCCGCCGCCCGATCCCATCCTCGAATGTGCCAAGGCGGTGAGCGGCGGCGCCGGCGTCCTGTTCATGTATGGCAACTATGCCGGCGACGTGATGAATTTTGACATGGCCGCCGAGATGGCTGGCATGGACGACATCGAGGTGCGCACGGTGCTGACCACGGATGATGTCGCATCGGCGCCACGCGACCAGCGGGACAAGCGCCGCGGCGTGGCCGGCAATTTCTTCGTCTTCAAGGCGGCGGGCGCCGCCTGCGACCTCATGCTCTCCCTCGACGAATGCGAGCGCATCGCGCGCAAGGCCAACGACCATACCTTCACCATGGGCGTGGCGCTTTCGCCCTGCTCGCTGCCGCAGACGCGGCGCCCAAACTTCGAGATCGGCGCCGACGAAATGGAGATCGGCATGGGCATCCACGGCGAACCGGGCATAGCGCGTGGCAAGCTCGGAACGGCCGACGGGATCACCGACGAGATGCTGGACAAGATCCTCGCCGAAATGACGCCCAGGCACGGCGACAAGGTCGCGGTGCTGGTCAATTCGCTGGGATCGACCCCACTGATGGAGCTCTACATCATGAACCGCAGGGTCAAGCAGCGGCTCGACGCGATCGGCGTTTCCATCCACGCAACCTGGGTCGGCAATTACTGCACGTCGCTGGAAATGGCCGGCGCCTCGGTGACGCTTTTTCATCTCGATGACGAGTTGCAGGCGATGCTCGACCACCCCTGTGACTGCGCCATGTTCCGCGCCGGCTGAGGAGCAATCCGTGACCATCGATGCCGCTGATCTGAGAGAAATGTTCGACGCCATCGCCGTGTCGATCGAGGCCGACAAGGACCGGCTCTGCCAGCTCGACGGCGTCATCGGCGATGCCGACCACGGCATCGCCATGGCGCTTGGATTCAGCGCCGTGCGCGACGCATTGGCGCCGCTCGATCTCGCAACGACCGAGCCGACGGCCTTGCTCAACACGGCGGCGAAGTCGTTCCTTAACGCGGTCGGCGCATCCTCGGGTCCGCTTTACGCCACCGCCTTCATGCGCGCGGCAGCCGCCGTCAAGGGTAAGGCCCAACTCTCGGACGCCGATGTCGTCGCCTTGTTCCAGGCCATGGCGCAAGGCATTCGCGACCGGGGCAAGGCCGAGATCGGCGAGAAGACGATGATCGATGCCTGGCTGCCCGCGGCCGATGCCGCCGGGGCGGCGCAGGCAGCCGGCAAGACGTTGTCCGAAAGCCTCGCCGCCGCCCTGGCCGCTGCCGAGCGCGGCGCGCAGGCGACCAAGGACATGGTCGCCGCCAAGGGCCGCTCGTCGCGGCTTGGCGAACGCTCGCTTGGACATATCGACCCGGGCGCGGCCTCGGCCGTCACCGTCATCGATGCGATGACCAGGAGCCTGGGCTGACGCCCAGCCCCGACAGAGACCGTGAGCGGCCGTGCCGTCCACCGGATTGGCAACCCGATGAACGCACGGCCGCGCCGGTGATCACCTACAGCTTCAGATCGAAGTTGATCTTGAAGACATGCCCGTCGGTCCCCTTGGCGATCTGGCCGGAATAGGCCGCGCCCAGCGTGGCATTGGGCGACAGCAGAACATCGAAGCCGGCTTCGACCGCCAGCGCATCGCGGGCGATCGGCACGCCCGAAATGGTGAAGGACGCTCCGGTGTTGAAGGCAAGGTCGGAAGTCGGGCCGACATCGCCATAGGCATGCTGCCAACCCAGCATGCCATGCAGGGCGGCTTTCGTCGCACCAGTGTCGAACTGGGTCGAAGCGCGAACGCCGAACGTCGAGAAGGTGTTCTGGGTCGTCATCGCCTGGGCCGTCAGCGCGGATGTCGTACCGCCGGTCTCGGCGAAGCCGTCGGTCTTCAGATTGACATAGGCGAGGTTGGCGAAGGGTTCGAAGGCGTTGCGGCCGAGATCGATCCGGTAAGCCAGTTCGCTGAAGGCCTGGGCCGTCGCCGCATTGTAATTGGCGGAAAGCTGTTCGCTGAAGGCAGGGAAGACGACGTTGCGCCTGGTGTCGATATTATGCCAGCCATAGATCGCCCCGGCGCGGAAGCCGAGCTGTCCCAACTGCGTACCGGCATAGACGCCGAGATTATAATTGTCGCTCGAACCGGACGAAGCACGATCGGAGACATCGAAGCTGGAATGGCTGTAGCCGCCCAGCACGCCAAGCCGCCAGTCGCCCACTGGCATATCGGCGCCGCCAACGAATCCGGCGGTGTTGCGGCCGAAGGCGGCGGCATCGCCGACGCCATCCGCCTTGCCGGTCATCGCAAGCGCCTCACTCCAGATCACGATGCCGTCGGCATTGGCGGAACCGGCATGAATGCCGCCTGCGTCGATGCTGGCGGTCGTCAGGACCGGGGCGGAGACCGCGTCGAAGGCGGATTGCAGCCGGCGGTTCGCCGCATCCCGCGCGAAGCGGCTGTCCTCGACAAGCGCGCCGTTGATGTCGGCGTGGATTTCGCCGGAAAGCGCATTCCCGTAGGGGCGCAGATAGCGGTAGAAGCCGACCGCCTCGACGTTCGGGTCCGTCTCCAGCGGTTCCCGGTTGAGGATGTACATCGACCAGCCATCCTTCGTCTGGTTGAAGGAAAGCCCTTCGACTTCCTGCTCGCGGTCGAGTTTCAGATTGCCGAGGATCTCGACCTCGCCGGTCTTGAGGTTCGCCCGGTAGATGAGCTTCTCGTCATTGTCGGTGGAGAAATACATCCAGCCGTCGAGGAGTTTGCCGCCCTGCGCCTGATCGATGGTCTGCGTCAGCGGGATGTATTCCTTGAAGCTCCAGTCCGACAAATTGTAGACGGCGATCTCGGTCGCGTTTTCATAGGCCATGCCATAGCCGAGGCCGTTCTTGGCGTCGACAGCGACCCAGCTGGCGACGTCATGGGTGCCATGGGGCGGATTGAGCGAAAAAGCCTGGCCGGTAAAGCTCATATCACTCGCGCGATAAACCGCGAAAACCGGGTGGTCATATTTGCCCCCGGTGATCGGATCGCGCTTGCTCGTGTCCAGCGAAATGTAGAGGAGCCCGTCGGCATAGTCGATGTCGCCAATATGGTTCAGCCCTAGGCTGGAGAATTCAGACGGAAGCTGGAGAGCGAGCGGGATGGCCGGCGAGACAGTCAATGACGGGTTATAGTTCTTGTCGGTACGCTCGAGGATATTGGTACCGGAAAAGTACCAGTTCGTGCCGTCCGTGGTCACGCCCTGCTGCTTCGAATTTATGGCGCTGCCGGTGAAGGTGGTCTTCTCGACCATGATCCAGGGTTCGACGGCAAACGCGGGCACCGATGTCATGAGAAGGGCGCTTGACAGCAAGACGCAGGAGGTCATGGTTTTCGGAATGCAGGCCGCGCGCATAAGAGCGGCTTTGCTGATCTGATCAATCATTTTGTGAGGCATTTTCTGGCGCGTTCCTGTTGGTGTGTATGATCGACGGCTCGACGCGCACGCCATCGGCCAACGACGGCGATGCGCCGTCGGCGATGGCAAGATTCGAGATTTTGTGGCTCTTCGGCTCTTATCCGCGCTGTGGTTCGTCGATCGCTCTGGCGGGAGGGTCAACGATGTGCTCACTAGGGTGGGCACGTGACAATCGTATGAATAATGGGAATAGTATGAAGATTCCGACTGCCTTTCCCCGAGCATCCCGGATGGCGTCGCGCATGGCCGGCGCCTCCTATTCCGGCCTTCACGCCAGACTGCTCAACGAGATCGGTCTCAGCATCGTACGCGGTGAGCTCACGCCGGGCGACCAGTTGCCCAATGGCGACGACTGGAGCGCCTCCTATGGCGCGAGCCGCACCGGCCTGCGCGAGGTCGTCAAGGTTCTGGCGGGCAAGGGCATGGTGGAAATGCGTCCCCGCACCGGGACCAGGGTGCGCCCGCGCAAGGACTGGAATTTTCTCGATCCGGATGTGCTGTTGTGGCGTTTCGGCTCAAGAACGACGGCGGAGGAGGCCCGCTCGCTGTTCGAGCTTCGCCGCGCCATCGAGCCGACGGCCGGAGCCCTGGCGGCTGAGCGCGCCAGTCCCGAAGAGATCGCCGAATTGCGGGCGATCCTTGAAGAGATGGAAAAGGCCGGCGACGACGGCGAGCGCTTCGCGATACCGGATCTGGCATTCCACCAGGCGATCCTGCACATGTCGGGCAACGAGTTGATCGGTTCGCTCGCCGCCTTGATCGAAACCGCCCTGGTGATCAGCTTCCGGCTTTCGGACGACAATCCGGCTGGACAGCGCCACTCGCTGGGACTGCACCGGCGGATTGTCGAGACCATCGAAAACCGCGATCCGGCGGCCACCAGCAAACTGTTGGTCGATCTGCTGGACGACGCGGAGGAGGATGTTCGGCGTTCCCTGGCCGCCAGACTCGGCAGGCAGAAATAAACGCGCGGCTACGCCGCGGACCCGGCCTGAGAAATCAGGCGGGTTTTGCGGCGTCGAGCTTGTTGATCGCCTGGACATTTCCGGCTGACGGACCTTTTTCATCGAACTCGGAAGCAAGCCAGGTGTCGACGATCGCCTTTGCCAGTTCCGGGCCGATGACGCGTGCGCCCATGGTGATGATCTGCGCGTTGTTGGATTTCGCGGCGCGTTCGGCCGAATAGGTGTCGTGGGTGAGTGCCGCGCGGATGCCCGGCACCTTGTTGGCCGAGATCGAAACGCCGATGCCGGTGCCGCAGAACAGGATGCCGCGATCGTTCTCGCCGTCGACGATCGTCTGGGCGAGTTTTTGCGACAGGTCGGCATAGAAGCCGGACTGGCTGAGGTCGCTGACGACGAGGCCGGGCTTGCCGGCGAGATGGGCTGAAATGACATCGAGCAGCGGCTTGCCGGCGCTGTCGGCTCCAATGGCTATTTTCATGGTCATGGTCCTTCCTGGATGCGTTTGGATGCGTTCGTTTCAGATCGCCGCCGAGGCGCGGCGCAGGATGTCGATGTAGCCCTCGGCCTGCCAGGCGGAGCGACCGATGAAAAGGCCGTCGACATGGGGTTGGCCGATCAGTTCGGCGACGTTGCCGGGATTGACGCTGCCGCCGTAGAGCACTGGTGGCACGGATGGCAGCAGGCCGCCGGCCACCTTCTTGATCAGCGCCTGCTGCCTATCGGCATAGTCCGAGCTGGCCGGAATACCCTTGTCGCCGATCGCCCAGACCGGCTCATAGGCGAACAGTATCCTTGCACCCCTCGCCTCGCCTTCGAGGAATTGTAAAGCACCTTCAACCTGGCTGGTCAGCACAGCATCTGCCTTGCCGCTTTCGCGCTCGGCCAGCGTCTCACCGACACAGATCAGCGGTATCAATCCGTGTCTGACGGCTGCCGCCGTCTTCAGGCCAACCGTGCGGTCGCTCTCGCCGAAATGCTCGCGCCGTTCGCTGTGGCCGAGCTCGACCAGATCGAGGCCACAGTCCGTGAGCATCACTGGAGAAACCTCGCCGGTCCAGGCGCCGGCATCGGCCCAATGCATGTTCTGGGCGCCGACCTTGATCCGCGTCGCCGACAGCGCCTGCTTGACCTGGCGCACCGCCGTGAAAGAGGGGATGACGAAAGGCTGGATACGGTCGTCAAATCCGGGGACGAAACCGGCCAGGGCTTCGGCGAAATCGAGCGCCTCGGCGAGCGTCTTGTTCATCTTCCAGCTTGTACCGACCCAGTAAACCACGCGTACTCTCCCTGACCCTCAATCGCTGCTGCCGACCACCCTCAGCGACACCCCGGCCGCATCCAGCGCCGCGCGCATCCCGGCTTCGGGCTCGCGGCCGGTGAAGACGGTGTCGAACGCCTTGAGATCGGTCAGGAAATGCAGCGCCGTGCGGCCGAACTTGCCATGGTCGACCAGCAGATATTTGCGGGTCGCCGCGGCCATCATCAGCCGCTTGCTCTGCACCACCTCCTGATCCTGATGGAAAGCGGAGGCGCCGTGGATGGCGGATGAGGACAGAAAGGCGACATCGGCGCGCAGCGACCGCAGCGACGCCTCGGCCAGCAGGCCGAAGAAGCCGTGAAACTTCTTGCTGTACTGGCCGCCGAGCGCGATCAGGTTGATGCCACCGGCACTTGCCAGGTCGTCGATGACGGCCAGATTGTTGGAGATGACCGTCAGCGGCCTCAGATCCGCCAGATGCCGCGCGATCCCGCCCGCCGTCGAGCCGTCGTCGATGATGACGGTCTGGCCTGGTTCGACCATGGCGACGGCCGCCGCCGCCAGGCGCTGCTTCTCCTCCGTTGCCTGCTTCTGCCGGTAGCGGAAATCACTTTCGAAGAGACCGCTCGGCTGGATCGAGGCGCCGCCGCGCACCTTGCGCAGGAAGCCGCTCTCCTCGAGCTCATCGAGATCGCGATGCACGGTCATCCTGGAAATGCCGAAGCGCGAGGCAAGATCGTCGACGCTCGCCGCGCCGGCGTCCATCAGGAAGTCCATGATGCCTTGCCGCCTGGTATCGCTTTTCATCGCCGCCGATCGCCGATTGGCTCCTTGACCAGCCCCAGGATGTAACAGAAATCATCGCAAAAGTATCAGTTTTTTTGTTATAATGAGATAACTTCCTGGGATATCAGGCCGCATCATATCGCGGCGCTGTAACAAGAATTGCTGCCGGGACGGTCTGTCGCGGTTGCGGTCGGGCGCAATTCCGGCCAGAAGCATGGATGGGACCGACCGGTGCGCGGGCGGCCCGCAACCACAGGCTTTGAAACAGATACGGGAGACTATTCGTTGGCTCGCATCACTCTGAGACAATTGCTCGATCACGCCGCCGAACATGGCTATGGCGTGCCGGCCTTCAACATGAACAACATGGAACAGGGCCTCGCCATCATGGAAGCTGCCGAGGAGACCAAGTCGCCGGTCATCCTGCAGGCGAGCCGCGGCGCGCGCGCCTATGCCAATGACGTGGTGCTGGCCAAGCTGATCGACGCGCTGGTCGAGATTCATCCCGACATCCCGGTCTGCATGCATCTCGACCACGGCAACAACGAAGCCACCTGCGTCACCGCGATCCAGTACGGCTTCACCTCGGTGATGATGGATGGCTCGCTGAAGGAGGACGGCAAGTCGCCGGCCGACTACGCCTATAATTCCGGCATCACCCGCCGCGTCGTCGACATGGCGCATTGGGGCGGCGTGTCGGTGGAAGGCGAGATCGGCGTGCTGGGGTCGCTCGAGAGCGGCGGCGGCGAACAGGAGGACGGCCACGGCGTCGAGGGCGCCATCAGCCACGACCAATTGCTGACCGATCCCGAACAGGCGGTGCAATTCGTCAAGGACACGCATGTCGATGCGCTGGCGGTGGCCATGGGCACCAGCCACGGCGCCTACAAATTCTCGCGCAAGCCCGATGGCGCGGTGCTGGCCATGAACGTCATCGAGGAGATCCACCGCCGCCTGCCCAACATGCACCTGGTCATGCACGGTTCGTCTTCGGTGCCGGAGGACCTGCAGGAGATCATCAACAAATATGGCGGCCAGATGAAGCCGACCTGGGGCGTGCCGGTGGAGGAAATCCAGCGCGGCATCAAGCATGGCGTGCGCAAGATCAACATCGATACCGACAACCGCATGGCGCTGACCGGAGCGATCCGCAAGGTGCTGACCGAGAACCCCTCGGAGTTCGATCCGCGCAAGTACCTGACGCCGGCCATGGCTGCGATGAGGAAGCTCTGCAAGCAGCGTTTCGAGGAGTTCGGCACCGCTGGCAATGCGCAGAAGATCAAGCCGCTGCCGGTGTCGGAAATGGCCAAGCGCTACAAGTCGGGCAGTCTCGATCCCAAGTTCGGCTGAGTTCGGCCGCTTCCAGCGAGCGTTCAAAGGGCGGGAGCCGCATCGGCACCCGCCCTTTTCTATCCGGCTTTCGGCAGAAGGCCGGGCCTGCCCGTATCGATGAACGGCGCCCAGTAGTCCACCGATTCACGGATCATGGCGACGACCTGGTGGTCGACCGGCTCGCGCTCGCGAAACGACAGTTCCAGGCAGATCTCGTTATCGGTGCCGCCGCCGCGCCGCACAGTTTCCAGCAGCTTTTGCGGCGTGATGCGGCCGTCCTTGTTGTGAGCCGACGTGAACGGCCAGTGGCCGCCCTTGTTCATCGACGACTGCTTGATATGGATGATCGGCGACTTCAGCGGGAAAGCCTCGGCCCAGGCATAGGGATCGATGTCGGCCGGATTGCTTGATGTGACGTCGCCATGATCGATGTCGACCATCATCTCCAGCGGAATGGCCATGCCGGCCGCATCGATCGCGCCCTGCAGCTGGCGGCAGTTCTCGATCGTGTGGCCGAATTCGCGGCCGACAGACATCGGTTCCCAGAACAGATAGCTCAGGCCGGCCGCCCGGGCGTGCTCGGCGACCTCGCCCCAGCAGCTCAGCGCGATGTCGAACAGGCGCGCGCGGCGCGACGGATCGTCATAATCCTGGTGGGTGAAGATGGCGAACTGCGTGCCCATGCCGCTGGCGCCGAGTTCGGCCGAAATGTCGGCGAAGGTCTTGAACCAGTCGACATAGTAGCGGCGCACATCGGCGTCGGGATGGCCGAAATGGTTGAGACGGCCATAAGGGCCGGTCATGCCCGAGGTGATGCGTACGCCGGTGCGCTGCAAGGCGCCCCGAAACAGGCGGATGAACTTGACGATGGTGGCCGCCGGCCAGCCCGGATTGACGAATTCATGCGTAAGCTGAACGTCTCTGATGCCGATATCATAGGCAATCGTGTCGATCAGATCGTCCGGCGCGGCAAAGCGGTTGACCAGCGGATTGGTGTTGAGGGAGAGCGTGAAGGCCAAACCGCTATCCCTCCCGGCGCCATGACGTGGCGATGAAGAGGACGCCGTTCATTGCAGCGTCGCCTCCTCGCGATTGAGCTGCTGGCGGTATTTTTCGGCATCCCAGTCCAGCAATTCGGCGTTCTCGTTCGGGCTGAGATAGTTGACACGCGCCGCCTCGTCGACGCGCGCGGTGACGTCGGCCAGGCAGCGCGCCATGGCCTCCGCGCCGGCATTGGCGTCGCGGCGCATCAGCACGCCCTTGCCGGGAAAGAGGATGGATGTCGGCGCCGCAGTGGTGCGGGCAACGACGTCAGCCGCGTTTTCGCCCGGGCCGGCGATTACCGAGCCGACGCCAAGGAAGATCACATGATCCGGATAGAGGCTGCCGGAAGCGGCGATACGGCAGCTGGCGAGATCGGTCGCGACGGCATGCGCGGCCGCCGAGGCCGGCAGCCGGTAGTCGCTGCCCGCGGCAAGTCTCAGCAGCGCGTCGAGATCGGGCGACGGCGTCGGGCGCGGCCGTCGTGTCAGCAGCCCGGTCACCCTTTGCAAAAGCAGGGCCGCTTCGCCAACCGTGTCGGCAGCGACCACGAGGCCGTGATTGCCGAGAACCAGCACGTCGGTCGCGGGCTTCAGCCGCTCGGCGATCGCCTGCGCCAGCGGCAGGCCGGGCCGGCGATAGGGGACGAAGGCCCAGTCGAGGCCGCGCAGGCGCTCGTCGAGCAGGGCTTCGGCATTGGCCTGCACGGCAATCGAGATCGTCTGGACGCAATGGACGTGGACGACGATCTTCTGCGGCAGCAGCGCGTGCACCGTCGTCTCGATGGACGGCCGCAATTGGCGGGGATTGAGCTCGGCGAGCGTGAACTGCGCCGCCTTCTCCGCCGCCGGGCTCCGCCGCGCGAGCGCATCGAGCAGCGGCGCCAGTGCGACCGGCACCATGATCTCGCTGTCGCCCGCATTCTTCAGCCACGTGCCGGACGCCTTGATCCACAGCACGCCGGCCTGTTTTATCGATGTGTTGCCGCCGGCGCCCTGAACCAGCAGCGGGTCGGCGCCGATGCTGGCCGACAGGCACCGCAGCATGCGAAATTCGCTGACGCCGGTATCGGTGGGATTAGCCATCAGCCTGCCCTCGCCAGCCGGTTTGCACACCAGTCCTCGAAAGCCATGCGCTCCCCAAAGGACAGATGCAGGCCGTGCTTGGTGCGCCGCTCCAGTATGTCGGCCGATGTCACCGCCCATTCCCGCTCGAAGAGGTAATTGGCCTCGCGCTCGAAGAAGTCCTTGCCGAAACATTGCCCGAGTTCATCGATCGAGCGCGCCGCACCGACCAAGGCCCGCGTCCTTGTGCCGTAGAGCCGGCCGTAGTGTTTGAGCAGCGATGCCGGCATCCACGGATATTCGGCGCCAAGGTCGCCGAGAAACTGCTCGAAATCGGCATTGGCGATGTCTCCGCCAGGCAGATGCGCCTTGGCCGTCCAGGGTTTTCCCATGCGGGGAAAGAAGGGCGCGATCCTGTCCAGCGCGTGCTCGGCCAGTTTGCGGAAAGTGGTGATCTTGCCGCCGAAGACGGAAAGCAGCGGCGCTTGCCCGTCCGGCGCATCGAGTTCGAAGATATAGTCGCGAGTCACCGCGCTTGGGTTGTCGGCATTGTCGTCATAGAGCGGCCTGACGCCGGAGAACGAGTAGACGACATCATCGCGCGCAAGGCCGCGCTTGAAATAGCGGTTGACCACCTTGATCAGGTAGTCGATCTCGCTCTCGTCCGCGCTGACGTCCTCGGGCCGCCCGTCATAGGGGATGTCGGTGGTGCCGATCAGGGCAAGATCGTTCTGGTACGGGTTGATGAAGATGACGCGCTTGTCGCTGTTCTGGATGAGATAGGCCTGCCGGCCCTCCCAGAATTTCGGCACGACGATATGGCTGCCCTTGACGAGGCGGACGTTGCGCCTGGAGTTCTGGCCGGCCACGCGGTTGACGATGTCGTTGACCCAGGGACCGGCCGCGTTGACCAGGGCGCGCGCGCGGACCTCTGTCTTGACGCCGGTCCTGCCGCTGCGCATCTCGACGACCCAAAGCCCGTTCTCGCGGCGCGCGGCCGTGCAAGCGGTGCGGGTGAAAACCTTCGCGCCGCGCTCGGCGGCGTCGAGCGCATTGATGACGACGAGGCGGGCATCATCGACCCAGCAGTCGGAATATTCGAAACCGCGCTTGAAGGCGTCCTTGATCGGCGCACCCTCGGGCGCCGTGCGCAGGTCGAGCGTGCGGGTCGCCGGCAGCCGCCTGCGGCCACCGAGATGGTCGTAGAGAAACAGGCCCAGCCGCACCAGCCAGGCCGGCCGATCATCCGGACTGTGCGGCAGCACGAAGCGCATCGGCCAGATGATGTGTGGCGCCGATTCCAGGAGCACCTCGCGCTCGATCAGCGCCTCGCGCACCAGGCGGAACTCGTAATATTCGAGATAGCGCAGGCCGCCATGGACGAGCTTGCCCGAGCGGGAGCTGGTGCCCTCGGCGAGATCGTCCTTCTCGCACAGGATGACCGAGAGGCCGCGCCCGGCGGCATCGCGCGCTATACCAGCGCCATTGACGCCGCCGCCGATGACGAAGAGGTCGACGATATCACTGCCGCCGTTCATCTGGCCGTTGCCCCGCTGCGGGAGTTGCGCTCCATGGCTGATGCCCTCAGCACGGATTGACCGGCGGCAAGCCGGCGAGATAGCGCCGCACTTCTTCGGCTGCCTGCTCGGCGGCATAGGTCACGGTGCGCACCGAGGCGCCGGCTATGTGCGGCGTCAGCGTCACGTTGGGCAATTGCAGCAGCGGCCAGTCCGACGGCACCGGCTCGACCGCGAAGGTCTCCAGCATGGCGCTGGCGATCTGCCCTGAAACAAGCGCCTCGTAGAGCGCGTCATAGTCGACCAGCGGCCCGCGCGCGGTGTTGACGAAGATGACGCCGGGCTTCATCCGCGCGATCGTGTCCTTGCCGATCAGGCCACGCGTCTCGGCGGTTACGCGCGAGTGCAGCGTCACCACATCGGAGCGGGACAGGAGGTCGTCCAGCGCGACCAGTTCGACACCGGCATTGCGGTCCTCCGCGCTCAACTGCACATAAGGGTCGCAGACGAGCACATGGCAGCCGAAGGCGCGCAGCAGGCGCACCACCTTGGTGCCGATATTGCCGTAGCCGACGACGCCGACGGTCATTTCGCTGAGTTCGCGGCCGGTGCGGTCGGCGCGGTAGAGATCCCCGCGCCATTCGCCCTTACGCAAGGCCTCGTGCCCGACCCGGATCAGCCGAGTCTCGGCCAGGATGGCGCCGATGGTGAACTCGGCCACGGCGGTAGCGTTGCGGCCAGGCACATTGACCACGCCGATGCCGTGCGCCCTGGCCGCTTCCATGTCGATGTTGATCGGGCCGCCGCGCGAAACCGCGACGAGCTTCAGTGTCGACAGGCGTCGCATCATGCCTTCCGAGAGCGGCGCAAGCTGGGTGACAAGGATCTCTGCATCGCCGATGAAATCCACGACCTCATCGGGATGGCCGAAATATTCCTTGATCCTGTCGAGGCCGAGCGCCGGATCGCCGAACTCCATCGGCTCGTCGGGCCAGGCCGTCTGCAATGTCCTGATATCGAGATCGCCAGTCGCGACCTCCTCGATTTTGGCGCGAAACACCTCCGGCAGCATGAACCGGTCGCCAATGATCGCTATCTTCTTACGCATACTCTGCTTCTCAATCTGCCTGCGATGCTGCCATTGAGCGCCACACGGGCCGCAGTGCCTGGTGCGCCAACATGTAGGAGGGGGTCATCCTGTCGTAGATCGCGGCGAGGTCGCGGTCGCTCGGCTCGGCCTCGCCGAGCAAGGGCGTCACCCACTCACCGACGCAGTCGTCCATGGACGCGTACTGGCCGATGCAGACCGCCGCGATCATCGCGGCACCTGCGGCGCCTGCTTCCTCGCGGGCGCTGGTGCGCGTGTCGGCGCCGATGGCGGCGCCGAGGATCTTGCGCAGCGCCGGGCTTCTGGCGGCGCCACCGGTCAGGCGGATTTCGCGCGGCAGCGGCCCCATCGCCGCGTAACAGTCGCGCGCCGCGAACGCCAGGCCCTCGAAGACGGCGCGCACCAGATCGGCATAGCCGTGGCGCGAGGAGATGCCGACGAAACCCGCCCTGGCGTTGGCATCGACGAACGGGCCGCGCTCGCCGGCTTCCGACACATAGGGCTGGTAAAGCAGCGACGCCGGTTGCGAGGCCGATATCCAGGCATCGACCAGTGCGATCATCTCGCCATTGCTGCGGGTTATGCCTTGCGAGGCGAGAATGCCGGAGGCAAGCCCGAGCACCCAGTCGATGTTGAGCGTGGCGGCCATGTTGGACTGCATCTGCGCGAACACGCCGGGCGCCGGCATCGCCATCGTGTAACCGGTCGCCGCCTCGTTGAGCTGCACGTCATCAGGCGTTTCGGCGAGCCGCATGTGCATGCCGGTGGAACCGACGATCGAGCAGCCGGGCTTGCGCTGGCGGTCGAACAGGCCGGCGCCGAGCGCGGTGCAGACGACATCGACATAGCCGAGCACCACCGGCGTGCCGGCAAGCATGCCGGTGACGCCGGCCGCGGCCGCCGACAGTCCGGCGCTGTGACTGGTGCCGTCGGTGATGGGCGGCAAAAGATGCCTCAGATCGCCAACGCCGAGCACGTCGAGCACGTCATCGCAATAGTCGCGGGTGTGGAAATCGCCGAAGGTGAAGGTTCCCTCCGACGGATCGGTGGCGCGCTCGCCGGTCAGCTTGAAATAGAGCCAGTCCTTGCAGTGAAAGGCAGTCGCCGCCTTGCCCAGTATTTCGGGCATGGCGCGCTTCATGAAGACGAATTGCGAGCCCTGCTGGCAGGCGGCGAGCCCGCTGCCGGTCTTTTCGAAACGCAGCCGGTCCTCCGGCCGCGCGCGGATTTCCTCGACCACGGCGGCGGCGCGCGCGTCGAGCCAGAGCCAGCCCTTGGCGACCGGCTCGCCCTTGGCATCGATGAGCCACGTCCCGTCGCCCTGCCCGGTCACGGCGATGGCGGCAGTGCGGCGTGCGAGATCGGGAACCTTGTCGGCGAGCTGGCGCAAGGTGGCTGCGGCATCGGCCCAGGTTCGCGCCAGATTCTGTTCGGCGCCGCCGCCCGGCAGCGTCTCATAGTGGTTCGGCAGCGCTGCGGCGGCGATCTGCCGGCCAGCCAGGTCGAAAGCGATCGACTTGATAACCGAAGTGCCGGCGTCGATGCCGATGAGCAGATCTCGCATCACGCAAGCTCCATGCCGTGCGAGATCGCCATGCCGCTTGCTTGATCGAAGACATGCAGGTTCTTCGGGTCGATGCTGACATTGATCGGCGCGCCGAGATCGAGGCGGGTGCGGTCATGCTCGACCAGCACCAGCGAACCGCCGGCAAAGTCCGCCGCGATGTGGGTCTGGTCGCCGAGCCACTGATTGGCGGAGACCCTTGCCGGAACACCGTCCTTCGAGCGCCGGACCGCATAGGGCCTGATGCCGATCATGACCCGATCGCGGCTGAGCAGTTGATCACGGACCGGGGCGCTGAAGGCATCCTTGTCGTAGTCGAGCGACAGGCCGTCGGGAAGCTTGAGGCTGATCTTGCCTGGAGCGGCCGCAACGAAGGCCTCGAAGACGTTCATCGGCGGCTCGCCGACGAACGTGCCGGTGAACAGGTTCGCCGGCCGCTCCTTGATCCGGTCCGGCGTGTCGAACTGCTGCAGCACGCCGCCTTCCATGACGGCGATGCGGTCGGCGAGCGCATTGGCCTCGGTCTGGTCGTGGGTGACCAGGATGGCGGTCAGGCCGCGCTCCTTGATGAAATGCTTGATGCGGCCGCGCAGCACGGCGCGAAGCTGCGGCTCGAGCTGCCCCATCGGTTCATCCAGGAGATGCAGGTCGGCGTCGCGGATCAACGCCCGTCCGAGACTGGCGCGTTGCTGCTGGCCACCGGAGATGGAGCTGGGATAGCGCTCCAGTATGTCTTCGATCTCGAGCAGCTTGGCGATGCTGGCGACCTTGGCGTCGACTTCGCTCTTGGCCAGCCGGGCGGCTTTCAGGGCAAAGGCCATGTTTTCGCGCACGGTCAGCGGTGGGTAGAGCGAATAGCCCTCGAAGGCCATCGCGACGTTGCGCTTCACCGGCGGCAAGGTGTGAACCTGGCGGCCGCCGACCGAAATGGCGCCGCGCGAAACCTCCTCGAAGCCGGCGATCATGCGCAGCGTCGAGGTCTTGCCGCAGCCAGAGGAGCCAAGCAGCGCCACGATCTCGCCCCTGGCGATTTCCATCGTCAACTTCTTGACGGCGTGGACGCCCCGATCGATCGGGCCATAGAACTTGTCGACTTCAGATATTGTGAGTGCGCTTGGGCTCATGCCGCTTCTCCGTTGCGCAGCTTGACGACAGTCTTCGCGCCAATGCGCTCGCCGCTCGCATGATCGAACAGCAAGGCGCTCTTGCCGTCGACGGCGATATGCGCCCTGCCCTCATTGCGGCCGGGCGTGCCGGCCGGCCGGGAGACCAGGATTTCGCGGCCGCGCACGGTGCGCACCAGGGTGACGATCTTTTCGTTGAGCGGCGTTTCGGCCTCGACGGTCACCGGTATGGCGCCGGGTTGATTGTCGGCAACGAAGTGCAGCGATTCGGGCCTGAGCCCGATGACGCAGTCGCGGCCGATGGCGGTCTCGGGCGCTTCGGCGAGATGGACCTGGACATTGGACAGGCCGACATAGATCCCCCGGGCATCCCGTGCTGGCTTGACGTCAAGCAGGTTGATCGTTGGATCGCCAAACGGCCGCGCGATCTCGATATTGGCCGGCTCGCGGTAGATCTGCTCGGGCGTGCCGAGCTGCCGGATGACGCCTTGCGACATCACCGCGATCCGGTCGCCGAGCGCCATGGCTTCCTTGTAGTCCTGGGTGACATAGACGACGGTCGCGCCGCGATCTGCGAGCAGCCTCGGCAGTTCCAGCCGCATCTCGAAGCGCAGCTTGGCATCGACGTTGCGCAAGGGATCGTCGAGCAGGAGCAGCGGCGGCGAGCCGACAAGCGCGCGGGCAAGCGCGGTGCGCTGCTTCTGGCCGTTGGAGAGCGCGCGCGGCTTGTGGGAGAGCACATGGGCGATCTTCAACAGCTTGGCGACGCTATCGACGCCGGCCTTGATCGCGCCCTGCGAGGACCGCTTGGCTTCCAGCGGGGTGGCGATGTTGTCGAACGCGCTCATATGCGGAAACAGTGCAAAGTTCTGGAAGGCCATGCCGACACCGCGAAATTCCGCGTCGACATCCGTCATGTCATCGCCGCCGATGAGTATTTTCCCCTCGTCCGGGTCGATGACGCCGGCAACCAACCTGAGCAGCACCGTCTTGCCGGCTCCGGACGGACCGAACAGCACGAGGGTCTCGCCGTCGGCGACCGTCAGCGACAGATTGTCGAGCACGGTGTGGCTCTTGTAGCGCTTGACGATATTTTTCAGTTCGAGGCTGGCCATGTCTATCCTTTCACCGCGCCGAGCGAGAGGCCTTCGACCAGATAGCGCTGTGCGTAGAGGGCGAGCGCCAGCGTCGGCGTGATCGACAGCACGATGGCCGCCGAAATCTGGCCGTACTGGATGCCCGAGGAGGTGATGAAGGCCAGCGCGCCGACCGTCACCGGCTGCTTGTCGGCCGAGGCGAGCACCAGCGCGAAGACGAAATTGTTCCAGGCGAAGATGAAGGCGAGCAGGCCGGCCGCCGCAATGCCAGGGCCGGCAAGCGGCAGGGCGATCTTGCGGAACGTCGCGAACCAGGAATGGCCGCCGATGCGGTAGGCATATTCGATGTCGGCCGGTATATCCTCGAAATAGCCGCGCACGATCCACAGGATCAGCGGCAGGCAGATCAGCTGGTAGACCCAGATCAGGCCGAAATAGGTGTTGGCCAGCCCAAGCTTCTGGAAATAGAGGGTGAGCGGCAGGAGTACCAGCAGCGCCGGCGCGAACTTGAACGACAGAAGCGTGAAGGCGATGTCCTCCGAGCCCCGGAATTTGTGCCGCGCGAAGGCGTAGGCGGCCGGCACGCCGAGCAGCAGCGAGACCGCGACCGAGGTGACGGACAGGAACACCGAATTCCAGAGGTTGCGCATGAAAGCGATGTCGAGCGTGCCGGCGGCGGTCATCAGCTTGCCGGTGATCAGCGCCGTGTAGTTGGCGAGCGTCGGTTCGAAGATCAGCTGCGGCGGGATGCGCAGGATGGTCTCGTTGGTCTGGAACGACATCATGAAGATCCAGAGGATCGGGAACATGAAGAAGATCACGACCAGCGTCAGCGCGATGCCGCGCAGGATGCGTTCGATGAGGGAAGTGTGTTCCATCGCCGCCTCCTATGCCTGGCCACGGGCGCGTTCGCGCAGCCGCAGCCAGTTCTTGATGAAGATGTTGGAAAGGAAATAGGTGATCGCCCACAGGATGATCATCAGCGCCGCCGAGCGGCCGACATTGGTCGACTGAAAGAAGTTGAGATAGGCCTCGACCTGGAAGACGGTCAGCGTGTCGCCCGGTCCTCCTTGCGTCATGGCATAGATGATGTCGAACTGCTGGATGGAATCGAGCAGCCGAAACAAGGTCGCCGTCAGGATGTAGGGCGTCAGCATCGGCAGCGTGATGCGGAAAAAGACGAAGCTCCTCGGCACACCATCGAGCGCGGCCGCCTCGAAGGGCTGCGTCGGCAGGCTGCGCAGGCCGGCAAGCAGCAGGATCATGATGAAGGGCGTGTAGACCCAGATATCGACCAGCACCACGGTGAACAGCGCCGTCGACGGCGACGAGGCCCAGCGGAAATCATGCAGCCCGATCAGGCTGGCGAGATAGCTGAGCACACCGAAGCCGGGGTTGGTCATCAGCTTCCACATCAGCGCGGCAAGTGCTGGCGCCGTCATCAGCGGCATCAAAAGCATGATCGAAATGAAGTTGTTCAACGTCGAGCGCTTCTGCAGGAGCAAGGCTATGGCGAGGCCGAGAAGCAGTTCCAGCACGACAGTGGTGCCGGCATAGAGCAGCGATACCTTGAGCGTGTTCCAGAACTTCGGGTCGGTGAAGAACGAAATGTAATTGTCGCCCCAATTGAACTGCCGCGCCCAGGGCTGGCTTAGCCTGTAGCGCTGGAACGAATAGACGACCGACGTCAGGAACGGGATCAGGATACCGATGCAGACAAGCAAGGCCGGCAGGCTGAGCACATAAGGCAGCACCCGCTTGCTGATCCTGAAGCCGGACGGCCCGGCCCTGTGGGTTGTTGCGGCAGTCATCCGCTGCTCCGTGATCCCTGTTGTCCCGCCCGGCCGGCCGCCTGAGGGAGCCAGGCGGCCGGGGGGCGAATTGGCGGCGCTTCGGGCAACGGGTTTACCCCTTGCTCCAGACGCCGCGTCGCAGACGTGAAATGGCTGGTTGGGCTGGCCCGCCGGAGCAGGCCAGCATCCGGTCCGGGCCTAACCGAGCCCGGCTTCCTTGAGCTGGCCGTTGATGCTCTCGGCCAGCTTGTCGAGACCCTCGTCAACCGGCAATTCCTTGGCAACCATCTTCTGCAGCGTCGCCGCCCATTCGGTGGTGAGGTCGAAGAACAGCGGCTGCGCGGTGAACTTGATCGAGGCGCCGGCGGCCGAGGCGTCGAACATCTCGACATAGCCCGGATAGCTCTTGTTCAGCTTCTGGCGGAACATTTCGTCCTTCCACACCGACTGGCGGACGGGATCGACGAAATCCATCTTGGTGGCGCCGAACAGGCCGTGCTCGGGGCCCGAGGCCCATTGCAGGAAGTACCAGGTCGCGTCCTTGTCCTTGGAGAAGTTGGACATCGCCAGCGACCAGATCCAGATGTTGGGCGTCGAGGCCTTGGCCTCGGGATTGGCGGTGAAGGCGGCATAGGCGAGCTTGCCGGCCATCTTGTTGTCGCCGCCGTTCATGAAGTAGCCGAGGCAGTCGGCGTCGAAGATCATCGCCGAAGCGCCGGCGCCGAGATCGGTGCCGACCTGGTACCAGGTATAGGTCGACCAGTCCTTGGGGCCGCTTTCCTGGATCATCTGCACCCATTTGGCGTGGAAGGCCTTGGAACCGGCCGTGTTCATCGCCGCCGCGAGCTTGCCGTCGGCGGAAACAGTCAGGTCCTTCTCGTTGAAGTTCGAGTAAGCCGACAGGAAGCCCGGATGGATCGTTGCCCAGGAGCGCGAGCCACGCACGCCGATGCCGTAGACACCGCCGCCAATGTCCTTCTGCAGCTTGGCCGCCGTCGCGATCATCTCGTCCATGTTGCCGGGAACGCCGACACCGACCTTGTCGAACATGCCCTTGTTGTAGGTGATGTTGTTCTGCTCGAACGCCCACGGAATGCACCACTGCTTGGCGTCTTCGGAACCCAGCGCCCCACCCGGCTTGCCGTTCCAGGCGCAGGATGATCTCACGCCCGGCAGCATATCGTCCCAGGCATAGTTAGGGTTGGTCTTGGCCGGATCCTTGATCCATTCGTTGAGGTCGGCGATCCAGCCGGCCGGACCATAGGTCCAGGTCATGTAGGCGCCGGTCATGAAGGCATCGTACTCGGGCGAGCTCGCCGAAAGTGCCGCCGTGACCTTGTCGAAATAGACGTCCTCGGGGAACACGTCATAGACGACGTTCATGCCGGTAAGCTGCTTGAAGTTCTCCAGATCGGCGATCATGGCGTCGGCATAGGGATGCTTGTTGAGCAGCAGCTTGATGGTCTTGCCCTTGTGCGCCTTCCAGTCGAAATCGGCGGCGAGCGCGCGGGTCTGCCCGAGATTGAGCAGCGTGCCGGCGGTGCCGGCGGCGAGGCCCATCGCACCCAGGCCCTTGATCAGTCCACGACGGTCGACTTGTCCGCGCAGGAAGGCGTCTATGAGGTCTTTCTCTTTCTCATGCATTTCGTCTTCTCCTCCACAGGGTAGTTTCAACTGAACTGTTGCCGGCTACCCGACCGGCGTCTCTTCCACGAGCAATCGCGCCGTCCGCTCGTCTGTGATCAGCCCCTTGAGATAGCGGCCCTCCAGCACCGACCTGATGGCGCGAACCTTGATCTTGCCGCCGGCGACGGCGACGATCCGGCGGCTGGCTATGTCTTCGCGCGACAGCGCCAGCGCCCGGTCGGAAACGGTGGTGGCGACCGCCTTGCCGGCATCGTCGAAGAAATGGCCGAGCAATTCGCCGACACCGCCATTGCGGCGGATCTCCTCCATCTCGCCCTTCTCGATCATGCCGGTGGCGACCAGCGATGCTTCGCGCTCGGCGGTGCCGACGCCGGCAAACAACAGGTCGGCGGAGCGAGCGAGGTCGAAGACCTCGCTGATGCCTTTCTGGCCGAGCAGCACGGCGCGGTCCTCGGCAGTGTTGGCGAACATCGGCACCGGCATGACATAGGCTTCCGCGCCGGTGCGTTCGGCCAGCCGATGGATCACGTCATGCGGGTTGGCCGAGAACTTTCTCGTCAGGCCGCCCAGTAGCGAAACGAAGCGGATCTTGTCTGTCGAGGTGCGCGGCAGATATTCCACGCAGGCGGCGAGCGTGCGGCCGTGGCCGACGCCGATCAGCGCCTGTTCGCCGCGCTCGATCTCGCGCTTGAGGAACTGCGCGCCGGCAATGCCGAGCGCCTTGAGCGGCAGGTCCTCGGAATCGAAATCCGGAACCACCTCGCAATAGTCGAGACCATAGCGGCGCGACAGCTCGTCCTCGAGCTGGACGCATTCGGAGACTTCACCGTCGATATAGACCTTCACCAACCCTTCCTGGTTGGCCTTGGTGATG
>NZ_JAFKIC010000138.1 GCF_017306585.1 Mesorhizobium sp.
TGGTGAGTGCGACCTTCATTCTGAACCGCCGCACTCTTACCAGCCGTCACGGAATGGATTCCTTGGGCTGCGGAGCAGCTCCAGGGGTCTGCGCCGCGTCGCTACGCTCCTTGCTCCGCCCTAGAATGACGAAGCCATGGGCCGCGTTCAGTGATCCGTCGGCCGCCTGGCTTCGAACTCGGCCTTCTTGGCTTCCGACGCCTCGGTCTGATGCAGCGCCTGCCAGTCGGCATAGGGCATGCCGTAGACGATCTCGCGCGACTGGTCCTTGGAGAGGTCGACGCCATCGGCATTGGCGGCCTCGCGATACCAGTTCGACAGGCAGTTGCGGCAGAAGCCGGCGAGGTTCATCAGGTCGATGTTCTGGACGTCGCTGCGCTCGCGAAGATGCTCGACCAGCCGGCGGAAGGCGGCGGCCTCGAAGTCACGCTGCTGTTCGTCGCTCAATTCGGTCATAGCAGCCTCTATCACAGCGGCCCGGTGCGCGAGCCGTAGATTTTCACTTCATGTATATCGGCACGGCGGTCGATCGCGTCAACGATCGGCGCCAGGCGGCCGGCCCAGGCGAGAGCCCCCTTCTGGTCCGATATCAGGTCCTGGCGAATCTCGATCAGCGCATGGGCGTAGCCATTGACGATGGCATGCTTGAACATGGTATCGCCGCGCAGTGCGCCGTCATAAGGCTCATTGTCGCCGACGACGAGGCTTCTGTCCGCGGCCAGCATATCGATCAGCGGCCGTGCCACGCGATCATCCCGATCCCACAAGATGCCGACGTGCCAGGGCCGCTGCCTGCCTTGCATGACCGGGGTGAAGGAATGTACCGAAAACAGGAAGGGCGCCTGGCCGGACGCCTGCGCCACCGAGGCGATCATGGCGCCGAGCGCATCATGATAGGGGCGGTAGAAGCGGTCGAGCCGCCTTTCGCGTTCCTCAGGCGCCAGCGGATAGTTTCCCGGGATCATGGTGCCGTCATAAAGCTGGCGGATCAGCGTCGGGTCATCCTCGCCACGGTTGGGGTCGATCAGCAGCCGCGAGAAATTGGCGAGCACCGCCGGTACGCCGAGTTGGGCGGCGAGTTCGCGGGTCACCGCCTCGACACCGATGTCGTAGGCGATGTGGCGATCGAACTCGGCTCGGGGCAGGCCGAGGCTGCCATAGTCCTCGGGCAGGTCGCGGCGGGCATGATCGGCCAGGAGCACGATGCCCCGCTTGCGGTCGCCCTCGACGATGTCGAAGGGCGCGAAAACTGTGGATCGGGTCATCGGCGGAAAATGGTCGTTCGCTGGCTTCCGGGGAGGGTGCTATCGTCATTCCACGAAGACGACGTGTGCGCAATGCCGTTGTTTGGCCAAGGTTTCCCGGGAAATCTGGCAAGGGGCGACGGATCGTGCGCCGGGAGCCTTCTTAAATCGATTGGAATTGGTCAAAACGGCGCGTTGACATGCGCCCGGACTTTTCCGAAAAGGGGCGCAGAGAGATGCTGATGTGGTTCTTGAGGGGTTTTGGGATGGGTTCCGCCGGCGGGCAGCGCACGCGCTTTGCCTTCGCCATGCCGCTCCTGACGCTCGCCGTGGGGCTGTCCGCGATGGTCGCGGCATCGCCAGCGCGGGCCGACTTCCGCGTCTGCAACGCCACGCAGAACCTGGTCGGCGTCGGCATCGGCTACCGCGCCAAGGCCGGCTGGATCACCGAAGGCTGGTGGCACATCGAAGGATCGAGCTGCAAGACGTTGATCGAAGGCCCGCTGTCATCAAGGTTTTACTATCTTTATGCAGAAGACGCCGAGCGTGGCGGACGCTGGGACGGCCCGATCAACATGTGCGTGGCTGAAAAAGAGTTCAAGATCGCAGGCGTGAACGACTGCGTCGCCCGGGGCTTCCAGCGCGCCGGCTTCCAGGAATATGACACGGGCGAGCAGGCAAGCTGGATGGTCCAGCTTACCGACGAGCCCGCAACGGGAGGCGCTCCAGCCGCCCCGGGAACGAACAGTCAATGAGACGCAGCCGCAAGGTCAAGATCCTAGCCACAATCGGTCCGGCCTCCTCCTCCGAGGAGATGCTGAAGAAATTGTTCGAAGCGGGCGCCGATGTGTTCCGCATCAATATGAGCCATACCGATCACGAACTGATGCGCACGCTGGTCGGCCGCATCCGGGCGGTGGAGGAGAAGGTCGGGCGGCCGATCGGCATCCTGGCCGATCTGCAAGGCCCCAAGCTGCGGGTCGGCAAGTTCGCCAACGGCAAGGAAGCGCTGACCGCCGGACAGACTTTCACGCTCGACGACAATCCCGAGCCCGGCAGTTCGACCAGGGTCTATCTGCCGCATCCCGAAATCCTGAGCTCGGTCGAGGCCGGACATCGCCTCTTGATCGACGACGGCAAGCTCGAACTGAAGGCAGTTAAAAGCGACGGCAAGTCGATCGTCTGCACCGTCGTCGCCGGCACCACGATTTCCGACAAGAAGGGCGTCAGCCTGCCCGATACGGACCTGCCGGTCGGTGCGCTGACCGAGAAGGACCGCAAGGATCTCGACGCCGTGCTCGCGGCCAGCGTCGACTGGGTGGCGCTGTCCTTCGTGCAGCGTCCCGAGGATCTTGCCGAGGCGCGCAAGATCGCACGCGGCCGCGCGCTGATCATGGCCAAGATCGAAAAGCCGCAGGCCGTCGCCCGCCTGGCCGAAATCATCGAGCTGTCCGATGCGCTGATGGTCGCCCGTGGCGACCTCGGCGTCGAGATGCCGCTGGAAGCCGTGCCCGGCATCCAGAAGCAGATCACGCGCGCCGCGCGCCGCGCCGGCAAGCCGGTGGTGATCGCAACCCAGATGCTGGAATCGATGATCACCGCGCCGGTGCCCACCCGCGCCGAAGTGTCCGACGTCTCCATCGCCGTCTTCGAGGGCGCCGACGCCATCATGCTGTCGGCGGAATCGGCGGCGGGCGCCTATCCGGTCGAGGCCGTGGCGATGATGAACCGCATCGCCACCAAGGTCGAAACCGATCCGACCTATGCCGGCATCATCAATGCGCAGCGCTCCGAGCCGGAAGCGACGGGTGCCGACGCCATATCGCTGGCCGCGCGCGAGATCGCCGAGACGCTGAAGCTGTCGGCGATCATCACCTATACCGCCTCCGGCACCACGGGCCTGCGCGCCGCGCGCGAACGGCCGCAAGTGCCCATCGTGGCGCTGTCGCCGATCCTCAACACCGCAAGGCGCCTGTCGCTTCTGTGGGGCACGCATTGCGTCGTCTCGCCCGATGCCACCGATCTCGACGACATGGTCAACCGCGCCTGCCGCATCGCTCTGGAAGAAGAGTTCGGCAAGCCGGGCGACCGCGTCATCATCACGGCCGGCGTGCCGCTGAGGACGCCGGGGTCGACCAACATGCTGCGCATCGCTTATGTCGGGTCGGAAGCGGCCGGCCGATAGCCCGCTTCGCCAAGGCGCGCAAATCTCACTGTGGCTGCGATACAACAGCAGCGCGGACAATGATCGCGGCTTGTGTTTTCGACACAGCGTCGCCGCGATCCACCCTACAAGACGTGGCAACGCGGCATTGAAAGCCGCTTCGCCCGCCTTTTCCATCGTTTGAAAGTATACTGAATGTCCTGTTTCGTTTCGCGCCGGTCGCTTTTGACCGGACTGTCGCTCGTTGGGGTTTCGGCGATCTCGGCCTGTGCCCAAATGCCCAGACAGTCGATCAGCCTGGCCGCTCCCCTCAGCCCGACGCCTCCCGAACCGGCGCCGCAACAGCCGCCGGTCGAAGCGGCCGCGCCCGAGCCCACGGCTCCCGCTTCGCCCGACTATCCCAGTATGTATGCCGCCGTCGAGGATGGCGGCCATTCGCTGCCGGCGATTCCGTTCACCAAGGTCGACGGCCGGTTCCTGCGGCAGGTCGTCGATGATCCGACGGGCGAGAAACCCGGCACGATCGTGGTCAATACGACCGACAAATTTCTCTACCTCGTGCTCAAGGACGGCAAGGCGATGCGCTATGGCGTCGGACTGGGGCGCCAGGGCTATTCCTGGAAAGGCCGCGCCATCGTCCAGTGGAAGCGCAAATGGCCGACCTGGACGCCGCCATCGGCGATGATCCGCAGGGATCCGAAGCTGGAGAAGTGGCGCCAGGGCATGCAGCCGGGCGTCACCAATCCGCTGGGATCACGGGCGCTCTACATCTTCAAGGACGGCGTCGACACGCTCTACCGCATCCACGGCTCGCCGGAGTGGAGGTCGATCGGCAAATCCGCGTCGTCCGGCTGCGTACGCATGTTCAACCAGGACGTCATGGACCTCTACGAGCGCGTGCCCGGCAAGACACCGCTGCTGGTCATTTAGGGCAGCGTGCGGCGTGGCCGTGGTTCTGAGACCACGGCCCGGCAGGCATCACCGCTGGCGATTGCGGATGCTTTGGCAGCGGCTTCGACGTGGTTCACGCGCTCAAGGAACCGGCATGCGCGCGGGATGGGGTCGTGCAGATATTGATCCGGCCCCAGCATCTTTCGCCGGTTGAGCTCGGTCGTATCGAGCAGGTCGAAGTCGACCTTCTCGATCGTGCAGTGCCAACCGGCACTGTGGCCGGCCCATCCCTTTTCGTGATGTAGCAGGAGCCGCTCGCGGCCGGAGTAGCCGTGATAGTCGAAGGCAATCAGCCCGTCGGTCACATAGATATGGTTCCCGGCAAAGCCCTCGGCCGGAAGGATCCGCTCCGCATGAAATCCTTCAAGAGGGGCATGCCTGAGGAAGGTGCCAGCGAGAATCGCGCAGGCGCCGTGACCGAAGAAGATGCGATCCGGCAGCGCCCATCGCCTTTCCGGGTTTTTCTTGATGCCATGCTTCAGGATGTACATCTCAGGTCGGCGCGAGCTCCGTCTGGGGCTCCTTGATGTCGGCGCACTTGCCCGCGCCATAGACATCGCCTGATATGCGCGCCTCTACCGTCCTGGCCATCGCCTCCAGGTCGACATCCTTGCCCACGACCTTTTCGATGGCGCCGACGACGAGGTCGGGCGCGATCCAGTCCGGCTTGTGGCCGAGATTGTGCACCCAGACGAGTTCGGCGCCCGGTATGTCGCGTACCAGGCCGACGGAGTGGATCCTGGCATAGACGACCTTGTCGCGGTCGCCTGATATGACCACCGTCGGAGCGGTGATCTCCTTGTAATGAGGCGCGGCGCTGAGCGCATAGTCGTAGAGCCCGGCGACGTCGGTGGCGTTGGCGCGAAAGGCCGACGGCCGCAGCACCAGCGGGATCGACGCGGCGGCGAGATAATTGTCCGGGACCTTGTTGGGCGAGAACACGCATGTGGTGGCATCAGCCATCTGCAATGTTCCGGCCGGATAGGTCAGCGTCTCGGAAAACAGCCGGCCGATCACCGGAATGGTGGTCAGGTCGTAATACCAGGAGGTCGCGCCACCCGGCCAGGGATGGGTCGCCGGCGACAGGAAGACCAGCCCCATCGTCTTGTCGGCATGCTCGCGGCCGAACGCAGCGGTGACCACGCCACCGAAGGAATGACCGACGATGATGGCCTTGCGGATGCCGAGACGGTCCATCAGGGCGGCAATGGTGTTGGCCTGCGCCGAAGGGTTCTCATTGTTGCCCGGCCCGCGTTGCGACCAACCGAATCCCGGCCGGTCGAGGAACAGCATTTCGGCGCGGCCTTCGAGCAATGGCCGTAGCGGCAGCATCTGGTCCTTGAGGTTGGCGCTGGCGCCATGGATGAACACGATCGGCGGCAGATCCGCATTGGCCGATGCGGAAACGTGGAGATAGTGGATGCGTGCGCCGTTGATGTCGGCGAATTCGCCAATGGGCGGATTGCGGCGCTCGATCAGCCATGCGCCGACGCGGGTGACACCGACAAGGGCAAGGATGAGTGCGAGGAGAAAGGCGAACGCGGCGTAGATCAGGTTCATGCGGGATATACGGGGGTGGTGGGGGATAAGTTGTAGGCAGTAGGGCAGTAGGGCAGTAGGGCAGTAGGGCAGTAGGGAGAGCTGTCCAAGACCCTCCACATACTGCCTTACTGCCCTACTGCCTTATTCCCTTATCTAAATTCCTTCGCCGGCAAGCTCTTCCGAGAGCGTTGCGACCTGGTCCTGGGCGCTGCGCATCATGGGATAGATGGCCAGCACCTTCTGCCAGGCTTCCAGCGCCGACTGCTTGTGGCCGGTCAGCGCCATGATCTGGGCCAGGCCCGACAGGGCGCCGAAATGACGGGGTTCGAGCTGCAGCGTGCGGTCGATGTCGGCCATCGACTTACCGTAGTTCTTCATCATGAAATGCACGGTGGCGCGCCGGTTCCAGCCCTCGGCATAGGCCGGCTGCAAGGTCACCACCTGGTCGAGGAAGTCGAGCGCGACGTCGAATTTCTGATTGTCCATGGCTTTCTGCGACCACAACATCATCAGGTCGATCGAGGCGCTGCCGGACTGGAACCATTCGTTCCAGATGTTGCCGGCGATGCGCTCCGCCGCCTTTTCGTTGCGCTCGCGCTTGAGGTCGCCGAACAGCTTGTCGAGCCGCGCCTGTTTCGTCATCGGTGCGGCCGGCGTATCCGGAACCGCGGGCTGCGCATCGGAGGGTGCCGGCTGGGCATCCGGGGTTGTCGGCGTGATCGCCTGGTCATCCGCCCGCGCGGGCAAGGAGATGACGCCGAAAACGAGGAAAGCCGCCGAAAATGCAAAAAGAATCCGCATCGCCCGAGTCTATCCCCGGGCGGCGGAACATCAAAGTGATTTTAGTGTGAGGGTGCCGGGCAAAAAGCCCGCGGCAGCATCAAATGGCGGGCCACAAGGGCCGGCCGAAAGCTCAGCCCTGACGTGCCTTGTAGCGCGGGGCGGTCTTGTTGATGATGTAGATGCGGCCCTTGCGGCGAACCAGACGGTTGTCGCGGTGACGCGCCTTCAGCGCCTTGAGCGAATTCTTGATCTTCATGGTCTTGCCGGTCGATGTGGACCCGGTCCCGGGTCGAAATTTTAAGGCGCGCCAGAAGACGCGCCTTTTGAACGGTGGTTGGCTCATAAACGAGGAGCCTTGTCCGTGTCAACCGCAAGCATGCCCGGCATGCTCATATCATCAAATATCCACCATGCCGGCTTCGCGGCATTGCATGGTCCCGGGCGGGCTGGGATGATGCCGTGGATATCAGATGATTTGGGGGGTGACCATGCGCCGAATTTTCCTGTCCGCCTGCCTGGTGCTGTTGGCGGGAACCTCGATCCTGCGCGCGCAGGAATGCGACCGGTCCGACGACAGCCAGCAGATGATGAACATCTGCGCCAACGAGGATTACCAGGCGGCCGACGCCAAGCTCAACACGGCCTATCAGGACCTCATCGGCTCGGAAGACGCCAACGGCAAGAAACTCCTGCAAACGGCCCAACGGGCCTGGATCGCCTTCCGCGACGCCGACTGCGCGCATACGACGGCATCGAGCGCCGGAGGTTCGATCCACTCGATGGTGGTTTCGCAATGCTTGACCAAGCTGACAAACGACCGCATCAAACAGCTCGCCGCCTCGGCCAATTGCGAGGAGGGCGATGTCAGTTGCGCAAGCTCCGACGAAGACGACGCCCAGTAGGCTGTCCGCACCGGGATTAACTGCCGGCAGGCAGTCTTACTGACGGCGGCTGATCCGCGTGAAATGGCCCATCTTGCGGCCGGGCCGCGCCTGCGCCTTGCCGTAGAGATGCAGCATCAAGTCGGGCTCGGCGAGCAGGGCCGGAACGCGCAGGACATCGTCGCCGATCAGGTTTTCCATCACGCAGTCGGAATGGCGCCCGGGGCTTCCGAGCGGCAGGCCGGCGACGGCGCGGATGTGCTGCTCGAACTGGGATACGACGCAGGCGGCCTCGGTCCAGTGCCCGGAATTGTGCACACGCGGGGCGATCTCGTTGGCGAGCAGCGAGCCGTCCGCCAGCGCGAAGAATTCGACGCCGATGACGCCGACATAGTCGAGCGCCGACAGGATTTTCGTGGCCGCGGACCGCGCCGCCTCGGCTGTCGGTGGCGCGACCGCCGCCGGCAAGGTCGATGTGTGCAGGATGCCGTCGCGGTGGACGTTCTCGGCAGGGTCGTAGGCGGCGACGCTGCCATCCAGACCGCGCGCCGCGATCACCGAAATCTCGCGCTCGAACGGCACGAAGCTTTCCAGGATCAGCGGCACATTGCCCATCGCCTCGCAGGTGCCGGCGAAACCGCCTGTCGCCATGTTGCGGAAGACGCGCTGGCCCTTGCCGTCATAGCCCATGCGCCGCGTCTTCAGGATGCCGCTGCCGCCGAACGCTCTCAGCGCCACGGTCAGTTCGTCGTCCGTGTCGACCGGACGAAAATCGGCGGTGGCGATGCCGATGCCGTTAAGGAATGTCTTTTCGCTCACCCGGTCCTGCGCCACGTCGAGCGCGTGCGCCGGCGGGTAGACCGGCACGCTGGCGGCAAGTGCTGCGGCGGCGGCAACGGGAACGTTCTCGAATTCGTAGGTGACGACGGCACTCGCCGCCGCGAGTTCGGCAATAGCCGCCGGATTGTCGTAGGCGGCCATTATCTGACGGTTGGCGACCTGTGCGGCCGGGCAATCCGCCTGAGGTTCGAGGACTATGGTGCGGTAGCCGAGGCGGGCGGCTGCCATCGCCAGCATGCGGCCGAGCTGGCCGCCGCCGATGATGCCGATGGTCGATCCGGCGGGCAGGCTCACGGCGTATCCGTCGGCTCTGCCGCGACCTTGGCGGTCTGCGAGGCGCGCCAGGCATCGAGCCGCTGGGCAAGCTTGTCGTCGTTGAGCGCCAGCACGGCGGCGGCCAGCAACGCCGCGTTGGCCGCGCCGGCCTTGCCGATGGCCAGTGTGCCCACAGGGATGCCGGCCGGCATCTGGACGATCGAGAGCAGCGAATCCTGGCCCGAGAGCGCCTTCGATTCCACCGGCACTCCGAACACCGGCAGAGGCGTCATCGCCGCCGTCATGCCGGGCAGATGCGCAGCCCCGCCGGCGCCGGCGATGATCACCTTGTAGCCGGCCGATTTGGCGCCTTTGGCGAATTCATAGAGCCGGTCGGGCGTGCGATGCGCCGAGATGATCAGCCGTCTGTGGGGAACGCCGAGCGCTTCCAGCGTTTCGGCCGCCTGGCGCATCGTCGCCCAGTCGGATTGGCTGCCCATGATGATGGCGACGTCGGCGCGTTGATCGTTCAAGCTGTTGCTCCCCGGCGACAAAGGCGGCCCTTAGCGGAATTCGCGCGGGGCCGCAAGGATCGTGGTCGCCGACGGGGCTCGACGGCCTCGAATTGGCTCACACCGCCGCCTTGCGGAAGCGGGCGACGAAGTCGTCGAGTTCGGGGCGCTCCATGTCGGAGATCGCCCAGTAGGAGAAGGCGCCGTCGCTCCAGTGCACCATCGAGAAGCCGCCCGACGAAAGATCGTCCGGCTGGGTGACCTTGCCGCCCTGCTGCGGCTCGGCGACCAGCGTTATCAGGTGCTCGCGGTGACGGTAGACCAGAGCCGGCACCGGACGGTCCGATATCACCTCGACCCGGCCGCCGATCAGTGCGTAGCCGTCCTGCGCGAGATCAGGCGCCGGCGGTGAAACGCCGATGCGGGCGTCGAGCCAAGGTTTCACCGTGTGGCGGTCGGACGAGACGATGTCGATCGGGCTCGCGGCGAGCAGGCTGCGGCGATGGCCGCTGGCGACCGCGGCGGCAAAGCCGTCATCGACGCCACTCTGCATCACCCATTGCGTCGCCCCGCTGGCCAGCACCGCGCTGATCATGATCGACGCGGCCATGGCGCGCCAATCGAACGAGCCGAAGCGGCGCGCCCTTGGCGATGTCCGCGTCTGGGAGGGGCGTGTCCCGGCTTCCCGTCTCTGGCCGGCGCCCGCGCCTGCGATCAATCCCGGTAGCGCCGACGGTGCGCCCCGCTGTGGTTCCGCAGGCTGCGCCTGCTGTTCGCCGCCTGCCATGCCGATCGCGGCGATGCGGGCCAGAAAGGCATCACTGACATCGGGTCGCGGCAGCCGGGCGACCGCGCCCCGCAGAGCAAGGATACGGGCGTGTTCGGCGGCAAGGCGGGGGTCGGCGGCGATGCGGCGCTCCACGGCCAGGGCGGCGGCCGCGTCAAGTTCGCCATCGACAAGGGCGTGGATCATCAGTGCGATACCTTCGGGATCATTGGGCAGTCCGTCGTCATGGCCGGTCATGGCGCTCTCCCCAGTTCAGACGCCAGCAGGCCGCGCGCACGGGCAAGTCTGGACATCACCGTGCCCATCGGCACGTCGAGCATGGCCGCTATCTCGCGATAGGCGAGGCCGTTTATGTCGCGCAGCACCAGCGTTTCTCGAAACGGTTCCGGCAGCGCCGCGATCGCTGCTTCGAGTGCCGCCGTATCAGCCTTCGCGATCAGGCTTGCCTCCGGCCCGTCCTCGTCCGGCAGGCTGGTGCCATGGGCGGCCGCCATGTCGTCGAGATCGCCGAGGTCGCCCACGGCCATCATGGCGCGCGGCCGGTTGCGCGACATCCAGGTATAGGAGGTGTTGCGCACGATGGTCAGCAGCCACGCGCGTGGGTTACCCCCAGCATAGCCTGATATGCCGGCATGCGCCTTGATGCAGGCATCCTGCACCACATCCTCGGCATCGGCGGCATTGCCCGTCAGCCAGCGGGCAAGCGCCAGCGCGTCGCCGAGATGCGGCAGCACAACCTGGTTGAAGCGTTCCGCCAGGGCCCTCTCGCTCAAAGCAGCACCATGGTCCGATACTCCGGAAGGGATTGGCCGTACCACCTCAAGACGAGACGGCGCCCTTGCCTTGTTTCCGAGGACAAGGTTCCCGGAAACGGGCAAGGCCGGCTGCCCTGTTGAAAGTGAAGTCATCCGCGCCACCAGTGTCAAGCATCACCGACGAGGAGAACATGCCGACCAAGCCCGTCGGCGCCTGGCGGCGGCCGATGCCGCGACCTGTTGTGCCGTGCTTGCAATGACGAGGCATACAAATCTCCTCAACGCCAGCAATGGCGTATGGCGAGAAGACTTAGGTGGAAGGCGCTTTATTCCCGTCGTGCGCAAATAAGGCAGATCACAGTCTCGTGATCGGCCCCTGCCGGGTATGGCGAGGCTGATTGCGCGTGCTCAATCCGGCCAGCGCAATGCGCGGGAAGAATCGTTGCGCGCGCCTTTCATGGCATCCGAGGGCCGGTCCTTCGCGGTCAATATGGCCCGCAACTGTCCGGCGACGATCTCGGCCTCGCCGGGGTGAAGGTTGCAGGGGTCGAGGAAGAAATGGCCGCGCTCGACTTCGTGGTTGCGCACGATTACGGGTGGCAAGCCCGCGGCCAGCGCCGAGGCCAGGCCCGCGGCGGTGAAGCGGCTTTGCGGCCGCACGAACACCTGAAGCCGGTCGAGCGGGTTGGCGGTCGGGTCCGGAATGATCTCGGCCGATATGCCCGGTATGCCTTGCAGCGCATCCTTCCAGAGATTGAGGGCCGCCGCCTCGCGCCGCCGGATGCCGGCATGGTCGCGCTTCTCCCAGGCTTCGAGTGCCGCCATGGTGCCGGCGATGCTTTCCTTGCCAACCTTCATGGCGCGGGCGACGCCACGGTTCTGCAGATAGGCGGCCCTAACCAGATCCTTGCGGCCGGTGACGATGCCGCTGGTCGGCCCGCTCAGGAATTTGTGGCCGCTGTAGATGACGACGTCGGCGCCGCGCGCGAGAAACCCGCGCAGATCGTATTCGGAGGCGGCGTCGACGATGACAGGCACGCTCTTGGCGTGGCAGATCTCGCAGAACTCCTCCAGCGACAGCATGCCGTGCTGCACAGTGTGATGGGACACGACAAAGAGGCCCGCCGCCGTGCGTTCGTTGATCGCCTCGCGCAGGTGATAATCCTGCGTCGCGCCGACCGTGCCCAGAGGCACGACCTTGGCGCCCGCGAGGCGAACCGACTGGTCGATCGGCGCCCCATAATCGACGATGTGGCCAAGCTGGATGATCACCTCCGACTTGAGGCCGCTCGTCTCGTCGGGCAGGCGCTCGATGGCAAGCAGGCTGGTTCCCGTCATCGCGCCGGCGATGGCCATGGTGATGCCCGAGGCGCAACAAGCGGTGATGAAACCTGCCTCGCCGCCTGTGAGGCGAGCGACGACGGTGCTCGCGGCGCGCTGCAGATCATCCATCTCCACCCATTGCGAGGCCATCTCGGCCATGGCGCTGATCGCCTCGGGCACGATGATAGACGCGCCCAGCGCGGTCATGGTGCCGGAGACATTGATGATCGGCCGCAGGCCCAGACGTTCGCGAATGGTCGTGTTGGAGCCGGTGGAGGAAGTGGTTTTCATGTGGGCGGATACCGTGGGTGGCAAGTCAGGCGGCGATCTCGACGACCGCTTCGTGCCTCGTGGTTCCCATCGACACGACGCAGGAGCGGACCGCTGAACTCATCGGGCTGCTGCGCGACCTCGCCGCAAGGCTTTCGATCGCCGGCTAGGCAGTGCACTAAGCGATGATGTCGGGAATGATCTTGTCTTCCAGCTTCATCAGCCGGTCCTTCAGCGCCAGCTTCTTCTTCTTCATGCGCTGGATCTGCAGCGGGTCGCAATTCATGGCGATCATTGCGTTGATCGCCGCGTCGAAATCGGTGTGTTCCTGCTTCAGCCGGGAAAATTCGAGGCGAATATCGGCCTGTTCCTGATCGGACATTCTGTACCGTCTGCACGTCTGCGGCGCCCAAAGCTGGGCCTGATTGGGCGGGGGCGGCACTTTCTGCCACCGGTGCGCAGCCCATATCACATTTCACATTGCCGTGGAATGCTACCACGCAGCATTCGACATCGCGGTCGGAAGGTGGCAAAGTGTCATGGTGCCGTCACAGAAACGACCTGCGGTGGACGTGCCTTGACGGCTGCAATCGAGGAAAACCATGAAAGGGAGAACCAATCATGTCTCTTGCATCCCATCTTGATGAGTTGCAGCGGAAACACGGCGACATCGAACGCGAAATCGATGACGCGATGAACCACCCGTCGGTGGACGACCTCGAAATCGTGAATCTCAAGCGACGCAAGCTGGCTCTCAAGGATGCGATTGAAAAACTGAAGGCGCAACCGACCTCGCATTGATGCCTGACTGACATAACCGCTGAACACACGCGGTCTTCCCTGCCGGCGGTACGGTGCCGCCGGTGTAGTGGGTTTTCATTTTCAGAGCTTGCCATAAGCGGCAGCTAATATCCTTTCAAACCCTGCTTTGGCCGCTGTGGCGCGTCTTCAAGCGCCGCAGCAGCCATCAATTGGCGTCAGTGGCGACCTGTCGCCATTGACAAGCCATCTTTGCTCCTCCACCTCATGCCCGGACTTCAGCGCATCGGCACGGGACGTTCCTCACGCGTTCCGTGGATGCACGCGCTTCAAAGACAAAGGCTGCCGGCATGACCGGATATTTTTCCTTTCCCTTCCCGCGCCGCACCTCGGTCGGCGTCGATGTCGGCGGCGTGGTCGTCGGCGGCGGCGCGCCCGTGGTCGTGCAGTCGATGACCAACACCGACACGGCCGATGTCGACCAGACGGTCGCGCAGGTCGCCGCACTGCACCGCGCCGGCTCCGAGATCGTGCGCATCACGGTCGACCGCGACGAGAGCGCGGCCGCCGTGCCGCGTATTCATGAGCGCTTGCTGCGGCTCGGCATCAACGTGCCGCTCGTCGGCGATTTCCACTATATCGGTCACAAGCTTCTGGCCGATCATCCGGCCTGCGCCGAAGCGCTGGCCAAATACCGCATCAATCCGGGCAATGTCGGCTTCAAGGACAAGAAGGACCGGCAGTTCACCGATATCGTCGAAATGGCGATCAAACACGACAAGCCGGTCCGCATCGGCGTCAACTGGGGGTCGCTCGACCAGGAGCTTTTGACCCGGCTGATGGACGACAACCAGAATAAGGGTTTCCCGCTGACGGCGCAGGAAGTGACGCGCGAGGCGATCGTCCAGTCTGCGATCCTGTCGGCCGAGATGGCCGAGGAGATCGGGCTCGGCCGCGAAAAGATCATCCTGTCGGCCAAGGTCAGCGGCGTGCAGGACCTTATCGCCGTCTACACCGAACTTGCCACCCGCTCCGATCACGCGTTGCATCTGGGCCTCACCGAGGCCGGCATGGGCTCTAAAGGCATCGTCGCATCGTCGGCGGCCATGGGCATCCTTCTGCAGCAGGGGATCGGCGACACCATCCGCATCTCGCTGACGCCCGAGCCCAATGGCGACCGCACGCGCGAGGTGCAGGTGTCGCAGGAACTGCTGCAGACCATGGGCTTCCGGCAATTCGTGCCGATCGTCGCGGCCTGCCCCGGCTGCGGCCGCACGACCTCCACCGTATTCCAGGAACTCGCCCAGAACATCCAGTCCGACCTCAGGAAGAACATGCCGGTGTGGCGCGAGAAATATCCCGGCGTGGAAAATCTCAAGGTCGCGGTGATGGGCTGCATCGTCAACGGTCCCGGCGAATCCAAGCACGCCGACATCGGCATTTCGCTGCCTGGCACTGGCGAGACACCGTCCGCACCGGTCTTCGTCGACGGCAAGAAGGCTGCGACGCTGCGGGGGCCGTCGATCGCGGCGGATTTCGAGAAGATGGTCGCCGACTATATCGATCAGCGTTTCGGTCGCGGCGGCAAGGCCGCGGCAGAGTAGGGACAATGCAGCGTTTGCTCCTGGCGACGCTGATCCTGTTGTGCGGACTGGGCTGGTCGACATTCGCCCAGGCCGATCCGCCGCAATCGGCCAAGCAGAGGCTGATCGACAAGGTCTGCAACCTGATCCAGGCCCATGCGGATCTCAACGGACTGCCCAGGGATTTCTTCGCCCGGCTGATCTGGAAGGAGAGCCGTTTCGATCCCAACGCCGTCAGTCCCGTCGGCGCCGAGGGCATCGCCCAGTTCATGCCCGGCACCGCCAAGATGCGGGGACTCGAAAATTCCTTCGACATCAACCAGGCGATCCCGGCATCGGCGAAGTATCTGGCCGAGATGAAGGCGAGCTATGGCAATCTCGGCCTGGCGGCGGCGGCCTACAATGCCGGCGAAAACCGGGTGTCGCGCTGGCTGGGCTCCGGCGGCTTCCTGCCGATGGAGACCGAGAGCTATGTCTTCGACGTGATGGGCGAGCCGGTCGATAAGTTCACCGACCGCACCTATGCCGGAAAGGTCGAGCCGCTCGACGCCAAGCTCGACTTCGCGGTCGCCTGCCGCAAGCTGCCTGTCATCATGTCGCAGACCGTGGCGATGGCCTCGATCAATGTGAAGCCATGGGGCATCCAGGTAGCCGGCAATTTCCGCCGCAGCGCCGCGATCAGCCAGTGGCTGAGGGTGAGGAGCCGGTTTCCGGCCTTGCTAGCCAGCCATGATCCGGTGGTGAGCCGGGTGCGCACGCCGATCGGCCGGCGCGGCATCTACGCGGTCAGGATCGGTGTCGACGACCGTGCCGCCGCCAATGTCATCTGCCAGAAACTGCAAAGTGTCGGCGGGGCGTGCGTGGTGGTGCGCAACCGGTAAGGTGCCCGGATCGTGCCAGGGAGGGGGCATTCCAAAGTGACAGCAACCATCATTCTGCTCAATGGCGCCGGCAGCGCCGGCAAAAGCTCGATCGCCAGGGCGCTGCAGGGTATAGCAGCCGAACCGTTCCTGCATGTCCAAATGGACAGTTTTCTCGAGATGCTGCCCGATGCCCTGCAGGACCATGCCGATGGGTTCTCCTATGAAACCATGGAGCAGGATGGCCGACCTTCGGTGGTGATCCGGGCCGGCCCGGTGGGCGAGAGGGCTCTGCGCGGCATGCGCCACGCCGTTGCCGCCATGGCAGGACAAGGCAACAATCTCATCGTCGACGACGTGCTCTGCCATGGTGAAATGCCTGAATATGTCGAACTGCTTTCGGCCTTCGACTTCTATCTGGTCGGCGTCATGGCGCCTCTGGAGGTACTTGAGGCACGAGAGGTGCTGCGGGCCGACAGGTTGCCGGGGCTGGCGCGCTGGCAGTTCGAGCGCGTGCATAGGGGAATACGCTACGATCTCGAAGTCGACACGAGTATCCATACGCCACTGGAATGCGCCTATCGCATCCGCGGGGAATTTCGACTATAGGCGGCTGGAACCGGTGGGGCTGGCCTGCCTTCTACAGCGACGGGGGCAGCCATGTTCGACGCATATATCATCTGCGGCACGCCAAGGACCGGAAGCACCTTGCTGTGCAATCTCCTGGCGTCGACGAAAAGGACCGGCAATCCACATTCATTCTACCGGCGGCAGGACATTCTGGAATGGGCCGAAGACTGGGGCCTGCCCCCGCGCGATACGATGAGGGAGCTCGAATTCGATACCGCCTATCTCAACGCCGCGATCGCGGCGGGCAAGGGCGGTACCGATATTCTCGGCCTGCGCCTGATGCGGGAAAACCTGGGTGAGCTCTCGGCCATCCTCGACGGGATTTTCCCCGGGCTGCCGTCCGACAAAGCGCGTTTCGAAAGGGCCTTCGGCCGCGTCCTCTACCTGCATTTGTCGCGCGAGGACAAGCTGGCGCAGGCCGTCTCCCTGGTGAAGGCGGAGCAGACCGGCCTCTGGCATGTCGCTCCCGACGGAACCGAGATCGAGAGAGTGGCGCCGCCGGCGGAGCCGCAATACGACTTCCAGCGCATCAGCGGCGAGGTCGCCGAACTCGAAGCCTATGACGCGACCTGGAATGTATGGTTCGCGCAGCAGCAGATAACGCCGCTGCGGCTCGGCTATGAACGCCTTTCAGCTGATCCGGCCGCGACGCTGGTTGCCATCTGCGAGGCACTGGGCGTGCGGCCACCTGATATCGCGGATGTGAAGCCGGGCGTGGCGAAACTCGCCGACGCGACGAGCCTCGACTGGATGCGCCGCTATCGTCTGGATGCGGCCAACTGAGGCATGGCCGGGTACGCCGGGAAAGACCCTTTGCCATCGACAGGATCGATTGTGCTTGTCACGCATGGCAAACATTTGGGCTATAAGCGGCGGCATGAACGATCCAATCTACAATGATGCCGATTTCGTCCAGTTCTACGACATCGAGAACCAGGATGGCCGCGACGATTTTGACTGGTGCATCCGTCTTGCCCGACAGGGTGGCTCCATCCTCGACCTTGGTTGTGGCACCGGCCAGTTGGCCACCGAATTGGCGGAACGGTGCAGTGTTACCGGCGTCGATCCCGCATCGGCGATGCTCGACGTAGCGCGGCGCAGGATCGGCGGTGACAAGGTTGACTGGGTTCTGGCCGACGCGCGAACGGCTCGACTCGGGCGACGGTTCGATCTGGTCCTGCTGACCGGTCACGTGTTCCAGGTTTTTCTGACGGCCGAGGATCAGCGTGCGGTGTTGCGCACCATCGCGCAACACCTCGCCCCGGGCGGGCGCTTTATCTTCGACACGCGAAATCCCGCCGCGAAAGCGTGGCTGGAATGGACGCCGCAACGCTCAGAACGGATGGTGGAGCACCCCAGCCTTGGTACCGTCAGAGCTTGGTATGATGCCGACTATGATGCCGCCACCGGGGTGGCGACCTACTCGACCTCTTATGAAATTCCCGGCGGCAGACCGGTTCTGAGCGCTGAATCGAAAATCGCGTTTCCGAAAAAGGATGATCTTGCCGGAATGCTGGATGAGAATGGCCTGCTGGTGGAGCAATGGCTCGGCGACTGGCAGGGCGAACCCTATACGGCCGCCTCCGCCGAAATCATCCCGATCGGTCGGCTACGCTGATCCGGCAGCCCGCCCCGACGCATCTCAGGCCGTCTTGGCCACCACCGTTTCGCTGAGCCAGGTGCCGATCTTGGCGCCGAGGCGGTCGGGCGAGACGGGCTTGGGCAGATAGTCATCCATTCCCGCCTCGATGCATTTGTCGCGATCGCCCTTCAGCGCATGCGCGGTAACGCCGATGATCGGGATGTGCTGGCCCGACGAGGATTCGATCGCGCGGATGGCGCGGGTTGCCTCGTAGCCGTTCATCTCGGGCATCGAGACATCCATCAGGATGAGCCTGGGGTGCAGCGACCTGTACATCTCGACCGCGGTGCGGCCATTGCCGGCGATGCGATAGCTCAGGCCGAGCCCGTTGAGGATCTGGCCGAACACCAGCTGGTTCACGTCATTGTCCTCGGCGATGAGGATGTCGATCGGTCCGTTCGTGATGGTGGCGGATTCCGGCATCGCCGCGACCGGCAGGACGGGACCGCGGATGACGGTGAAGGCGGGCGGTGCAGCCGGGGCCGGTGAGGGTGCCGGTTCGCGCACGAACTGCGCCTTGCCGACCTGCGAGCGCGCCTTCTGGATGACCGAGATGACCGTGCCGAGCAGCACCGCCGACCGCGCCGGTTTGGTCAGGTGTGCCGATATGCCGAAGTCGATGATCATCTTGCCGAAATCGACCTGGTCGACCGAGGTCAGGAGGACGACCGGAATGGCGGACAACCGGCTGTCGGCGGCGATGGCGCGGGCGACATCGGCGCCGTTCATGCCCGGCATCTGGTAATCCAGGATGATGCAATCGACGGACGCGCCAAGCTGGAAGGCGCGATCGAGGAAGGCCAGCCCCACGGCGCCGCTTTCGGCGGCGGCGCAATCGAAGCTCCAGCTCCGGAGCTGCTCCAGCAGGATCTCGCGGTTGACCGGATTGTCGTCGATCACCAGCACGCGCGCGCCGGTGACGTCGACCGGCACGATCTCGTCGCGCGCCTGGGCGTTGTGCACCGGCAAGGGTACCGCGAACCAGAAGACGGAACCTCGGCCGATCTCGCTCTCGACGCCGATCTTGCCGGCCATCAAATCGACGAGGCGGGCGGAGATGGCGAGGCCGAGGCCGGTACCTTCGTGACGGCGGGTCGAGGAGCCGTCGACCTGCGCGAATTTCTCGAACACGTTCTGCAATTTCTCGGCCGGGATGCCGATGCCGGTGTCCTCGACACGCAGCTTGAGCTGGACGACGTCGTTGACGATTTCGCCGCCGACATCGATCAGCACATGGCCTTTCTCGGTGAACTTCACGGCGTTGCCGACCAGGTTGGTGACGATCTGGCGGAAGCGGCCGGCATCGCCGACGACATAGGCCGGCAGGCGCGGATCGACGCGCACGATCAGCTCGAGGTTCTTCTCGGCAACGCGCGCCGAGACCAGCGTCGCCACGTCCTCGACCGCCTCGGAGAGACGGAACGGGGCAGGGTCGAGCGTCAGCTGTCCGGCATTGATCTTGGAGAAGTCGAGAATGTCGTTGATGATGGTCAGCAGCGCATTGCCCGATTTCACGATGACGTCGGTGAAGGTCTTCTGACGCGGCGTCAACTCGGTCTTGGCCAGCAGCTCGGCCATGCCGAGCACGCCGTTCATCGGGGTACGGATCTCGTGGCTCATATTGGCCAGGAATTCCGATTTGGCGCGGTCGGCGGCCTCGGCCTTGAACAGGGATTCGGCCGATTCGGCAAAGGCGCGGCGGATCGCCTTTTCCATCGGCCTGAAAATCCAGAAGGCAACGACGGCCAGGACGGCGAACAGCAGGCCGCTCGCCCAGAACAACAGCCGGTCGCTGGCGATGTCGGCCAGATGACGTTCCTCGTCCATGGCGGTGCGCACGCGCACCAGCATCGGCTGGACGAACAGGTCGTTCTGGTTGCGGATTTCGCGCGGGCTCCATTCATCGGTCTTCTGCGCCACCGACATCAGGTTGAAGTTGCGCACCATGTCGCGCGGCGACCAGAACAGATCGCCATTGACGGAAGACGCCGAGAGCTCGTTGAGGGTCTTGGCCGACAGGCGCGGCCGGATCTCGGCGAGCTGGGCGGTCAGGACTTCGATCTCGTGGGTCAGGCGTTCGGAATGGTCGCGCGCCGAAGCGGTCAGAGAATCACGCGTCTCGTTGCGCCAGGCGGAGCTGGTTGTCTCGGCGAAGCTGGTGGCGTTGCGCAGGTCGCGGGTGAAGACGACGAGGTTGCTGCTCAGTGCGTCGATCTCATGACGCAAGGAATTGACGCGGTTGAGCGCGACCATGATGGCGGCCGAAGCCAGCGCGAAAACCAACAATCCTGAAAGATAACGAATCCGGACGGACCGGATGAAGGAAGAATATTCCGGCATGCGCAACCCCAAACACATACGCAGTATTTTAATGATCGGGATTACGCTTCATTTACATTAAGATTTCGTTCGCGCGCACCTATGGAGCGCCCGTTGACCGGGAAAGGCCCCGGATTCTGCCGACGATGCTTTTGACGATCTCATCGAGCGGTGCGTCGATCGTCACCGCGATGGCGTTCTCGTCAGGCCCCGGGGCCTCCAGCGTCGCGAACTGGCTGTCGAGCAGGCCTGTCGGCATGAAGTGGCCCGTGCGCTCGCGCATGCGCCGGGAAATCAGTTCGCGCGAGCCGTTGAGGTAGATGAACAGAACCGGCGCAGCCGCACTTTCAGTGATGAAATCGCGATAGGTTCGTTTCAGCGCCGAGCAGCCCACCAGGATCGTCGGACTGCCCGGTCGGAGCGTCTCGCCGACCTTTGCCAGCCATGGCCAGCGGTCCTCGTCCGACAGCGGAATGCCGGCGCTCATCTTGGCGATGTTTGCCGGCGGGTGAAGCTGGTCGCCATCGACATAGGTGGCGCCGATCGCACGGGCGAGCGCCTCGCCGATCGTGGTCTTGCCTGATCCGGCAACGCCCATGATGACCATGCGGCGCGGCGGATCAGATGGATGCGGTGATGCCGCCGTCGACATAGAGGATGTGTCCGTTGACGAAGGAGGAGGCGTCTGAGGCGAGGAAGACGCAGGCCCCGGTAAGTTCCTCGACCCTTCCCCAGCGGCCTGCCGGCGTGCGTTTTTCAAGCCACGCGCTGAAGGCCGGATCGGCGACAAGCGCGGCATTGAGCGGCGTGTCGAAATAGCCCGGAGCGATCGCGTTGCATTGCAGGCCGTGTCTGGCCCAGTCGGTCGCCATGCCCTTGGTGAGGTTGCCGACCGCGCCCTTCGTCGCCGTGTAGGGAGCGATGCCGGGGCGGGCGAGCGCGGTCTGCACGGAGGCGATGTTGATGATCTTGCCGCGACCCCGCCTGATCATGTGGCGCGCGACGGCCTGGCCGACATGGAAGACGCTGGCGATGTTGGTCTGCAGCAAGCGCTCGAAGGCGTCGGCGGGAAACTCGTCGAGCGGCGTGCGGAACTGCATGCCGGCATTGTTGACCAGAATGTCGATCGCTCCATGAGACAGCTCGAAGCCATCGATCGCGGAGCGTACCGCCTCGTGGTCGGTCGCATCGAAGGGGAGCATTTGCGCGCCGGGAATCCGTGCCGCCGCCTCGCTGAGCTTGGCCGCGTCACGCCCATTGAGGACCACTTTGGCGCCGGCTTGCGCCAGGCCTGTGGCGAGAGCGAACCCGATGCCTTGCGAGGAGCCGGTCACGAGCGCCCGGCGCCCGGTCAGATCGAACAGATTGGACGACATCGACCCTGGTCCCCTGTTTGCCTCTCGCCATGGCCGCCGGAACCGGGAGCCAGCCGTCAGTTGTTGCGCGTCGCGACGAAGGTGGCGGCTCGCTTCAGAAGCTCCGACCTCGCGCCATAGAGTTCGAGTAGCGCATGTGCCTGGACGACGAGACCGTTAAGCTGATTGCGCGCCCAATTCGCGCCGTGCAGCGCCACCAGCGTTCCCTTGCCGGCGGCGGCGTCCTTGCCGGTCGCCTTACCCATCTGCTTGGCGTCCGCCGTGAGGTCAAGCAGGTCGTCGGCAAGCTGGAACGCAAGGCCGATCGCGGAGCCGAATTCGGCCAGCCGCTCGCGGTCTTCGGCCGGCGCGCCGGCGATGATGGCGCCCGCTTCGCAGGCGAAGCGGATCAATGCGCCGGTCTTCATTGCCTGAAGCCTGATGATGTCAGCCTCGCCCGGCGGGATGCGCTCGGCTTCAAGGTCGAGCATCTGGCCGCCGACCATGCCGCCGGCACCGGCGGCGCGGGCCAGCGCAACCACAAGGGCCGCGCGCCGCTCGGCCGGCAACGCGGTTGCCTCGCCGGCAATGATATCGAAGGCCAGCGTCAACAAAGCGTCGCCGGCCAGGATGGCGGTCGCGTCGTCAAAGGCCTTGTGCACGGTCGGCTGGCCGCGGCGCAGGTCGTCATCGTCCATGGCCGGCAGGTCGTCATGGATCAGCGAATAGCAGTGCACGCATTCAAGGGCGGCCGCGACGCGCAGCGCCGCCTCGCCATCGGCGGAAAACAGGGCGGCACTTTCCATGACCAGGAAGGGACGCAGGCGCTTGCCGCCGTTCAGCACGCCATGGCGCATCGCCGCCATAAGGCGATCCGGCCGGGCGATCTCGCCTGAGAGCGGGCGATCGTCGAGCAGCCGCCGCAGTTGCACCTCGACGGCGGCTGCCCGCCGGATGAGTGCCATTTCGAACGTCATTTCATCGTCATTCGCCATGGCGGGGAGCGGTAGCCGACACTCAGACGTTGCGCAAGAAGGCAAGCGCCATTATGCCGGAGCAAGGAGAAGCACGGGTTGGGCGGCTTGGCGGAACCGATCGTCGATCATGAGACCGAAAAGCTGGACATGGCGACAGGATCGCGGGGCGTGAGCCGCCGCGGTCTCAGGCGCTGGGTCCGGCGCGGCATCGTCGTGGCTGTCGTGCTGGCGCTCATCCCCGCCGTGCTGACCTTTCTTTACCTGCCATCCTTCGTGCATCCGGTGTCGACGCTGATGCTGAAGGATCTCGCGACCTTCTCCGGCTACGACCGGCGCTGGGTGTCGATCGACGATGTCGCGCCGGTGCTGGCTCATTCCGTCATCATGTCGGAGGACGGGCAGTTCTGCTTCCATCGCGGCGTCGATCTCGGCGAACTCAAGGGCGTGGTGGACGATGCGCTGGCCGGCGAGGCGACGCGCGGCGCCTCGACCATCACAATGCAGACGGTGAAGAACCTTTTCCTGTGGTCGCGGCCGCTGGGCACGGTGCGCAAGGTCGTCGAACTGCCGCTGGCCGTCTATTTCGACGCGGTGATGTCGAAACGGCGCATCATGGAAATCTATCTCAACATCGCCGAATGGGGGCCGGGCATCTACGGCATCGAGGCCGCCGCGCAGCATCATTTCGGCATTTCGGCAAAACAGCTGAACAGACGGCAGGCAGCACTTCTCGCCGTGACGCTGCCCAATCCCATCGCCCGCAATCCGGCAAAACCCGGGCCGGGCCTGCGAAGGCTTGCCAATCTGATCGAGCGGCGAGCGGGTCGGTCGGGCGCCTATGTCGGCTGTCTCGACTAGCCGGCATAAAAAAATTCGCCGTAGTGCTGGCCAAAACGGCATCAGGCGTGTATAGGCACCCGACTTTCTCAGATTTAGGCCCCGACATGGCCCTTTCACGAGGGCGGGCGGGGCTTTTGACCATGTAGTGGAGCATATCCATGGCCGTTCCGAAACGCAAAACCTCTCCGTCCAAGCGCGGCATGCGCCGCTCGGCCGACGCCCTCAAGGCCCCGACCTATGTCGAGGACAAGAATTCCGGCGAAATGCGCCGCCCGCATCACATCGACCTGAAGACCGGCATGTATCGCGGCCGCCAGGTGCTGACCCCCAAGGAAGGCTGAAACCAGCTTTTCTGAAGGACTGAGTTACAAAAGACCGGCCCCTGGCCGGTCTTTTTGCGTTTGGCGGCATTGATCGACCGCCGCTCCCGGCTTGGGCCGCATCGCCGGCATCTTCCGGCTTGATCTCCCGTATCGCGGCTTCGGCGCACCCCCAAAGCATGGTGACCGCCTGTCGTGTGGCCCATCGCCGCCCGGCATCAGCCACCGAACTCTCTCCCAGAACAGAACCGCGCATCTCCGGGCTGCATAAGCGCATCCCCGGCGTGCGATGCTTTTCGGCTGGTATGGCATTGTCAGAGACGGTTTCTTATGCAATTTTCAAAATAATAGTCGGAAATCGACACCAAAGGGGAGTTGCATGTGGGATTTCGTCAGCACCAGTGATCTGGACGATACCGAGCAGGCGGTGCTTTCCCAGCTCAAGGTCGACGGGAGGATGTCGAGCGTCGATATCGCCAAGCGCATCGGCGTCACCGAGGCGACAGTGCGGCGCAAGATGGCGCGCGTGCTCGAGGATCCGGATATCTCGATCCAGGCCGTGGTGCGGCCGCTGCGCAGCGATGTCGGCATCGCCGCCATTGTCGGGCTCGATGTCGACCGCGAGCACATCATCAGCGTCGCGCGCAAACTTTCCGAATACTCGTTCGTCGACAGCGTCTACGCCATGACCGGACCGTTCGACATCATCATCCAGCTCACCTTGCCATCGACGACCAGCCTGCACGACTTCCTGGTCGGCGAACTGGCCAGTGTTCCCGGGATCAAGGATTCCGAGAGCTACATGATCGGCCGCGTGTTCAAGCACTCCGGCCGGGCCTACCAGCGCAGCAAAACAGAAGAAAAAAGAGGGTAAAACAATGGGTAGATTCTTTTCCGCATCGCGTCGCCGCGTCCTGTCCGTGCTTGCCGCCGCGCCGCTCTTCCTCTCACTGGTCTCGGCCGGGCATGCCGACGGGCTGGTCGACCAGATCAAGCAGCGCGGCACGATCGTCGTCGGCACCGAAGCCGCGTTCGAGCCGTTCGAGTTCGTGCGCGACGGCCAGATCGTCGGCTACAACAAGGACATTCTGGACTATGTGGTCAGCCAGCTCGGCGTGAAGCTCGACCAGCTCAACCTGCCGTTCCAGGGACTGCTGCCTGGCTTGCTGGCCAAGAAGTTCGACCTGATGGCGACGTCGACCGGCATCAATCCGGAGCGGGCGGCGAAATATGCCTATACGCGGCCGACGGGTTCCTTCGAGAATGTCATCGTGGTGCGCGCCGACGAGGAGCGCATCAAGAAGCCGGAAGACATCAACGGCATGGTGGTGGCAACGCAGCTTGCGTCCTCCGTGCAGCCGATCATCGAGGCCTATGACAAGGAGCTCAAGGACAAGGGCGGCAAGGGCGTCGGCGAGCTGAAGCTGTTCACGTCCTTCCCCGAGACGCATGTCGCGCTCGCTTCCGGCCAGGTCGATGCCATCGTCATCGCTTCACCCTCGGCGGCGGTGCTGATGAAGAACGTTCCCGATACCTACAAGGTCGTCGGCTCGATCGGGGAGTTCTCCTATCTCTCCTGGGTCGTGCGGCCGGAGGACAAGGACCTGCGCGAATTCATCAACGCCAAGATCGGCGAGATGAAGGACAGCGGCAAGCTGAAGGAGCTGCAGCTCAAATGGTTCGGCTTCGAGATGAAGACGCCGGACCAGGGCTATCTCCCGCCCGGTGCGCTCTGAGCCGTTTCATTCCCTGATCATGTCTGGCGCGGGGCGGGCGATGCGCTGCCCACTGCTATCGCTCGCGCCGATGCCAGACGATGTCTCTTCGCTCGGGTTGAAAAATGTTCCATTTTTCAAAGACGCTGACTTTCCTGCCGCAATTTCTGACGGGCGCGGCCATCACGCTTGGGGTCTCGGCCCTGGGCTTCCTGGTCGGGACGTTGATCGGCTTCGGCCTGCTCGCCTGCGGCCGGTCGCGATGGCGCGTGGTCCGCTGGATCGGCGCGCTCTACACAAGCTTCATCCGCGGCACGCCGCTGATCGTGCAGATCTTCGTCGTCTACTACGTGCTGCCGGGCCTGGTCGGCATCGACCTGCCGCCGCTTCTGGCGGGCGTTCTGGCACTCTCCTTCAACAGCGCGGCCTTCGTCGCCGAGATCCTGCGCGCGGGGCTTACGCGCATTCCCTCCGGCCAGTACGAGGCGGCCAAGGCGCTCGGGCTCAAACCGGTCGTCACCTGGTTCAAGATCATCATGCCGCAGCTCATGCGCTCCATCATCCCGCCCATGGTCAACGAGTTCACCATGCTGGTGAAGGCCTCGTCGATCCTGTCGGTGATCGCCGTGGCTGAACTCACCCACACCGCACAGAACATCATGAACGTCACCTATCGGCCGGTCGAAGCGTTCTGCGTCGCGGCGGTGCTCTACTTCATCGTGCTGTTCTCCTGCAGCCTTCTGACCCGGCATCTGGAGCGCAAGGCGGGAGGGGCGCGGGCATGAGCTTCGACTTCGCGGTCATCACGGACAACTGGCAGATCCTGGCCAGGGGCTTCGGCAACACGGTGCTGATGTGCGCGGTGTCGCTGCCGCTCGGCTTCGCGCTCGGCGTCGTGCTGGCGCTGGTGCGGCTGCGGGGCGGGCGAGTGCCGGCCGCGATCGTCTCGGCCTATGTGGAGCTCTTCCGCAACATTCCATTCCTGATCCAGATCTTCCTGCTGTTCTATGCCTTGCCGATGTTCGGCATCCGGCTGTCGCCGGTGGTTGTTTCGATCGGCGCGCTGTCGGCCTATGCCAGCGCCTATTCCGCCGAGATCATCCGGGGCGCGATCCAGTCGATCTCATATGGACAGGTCGAGGCCGGCTACGCGCTGGGGCTGCGCTACCTCACCATCTTCCGCAAGATACTGGTGCCGCAGGTGCTGGGCTACATCCTGCCGGCGGCCACCAACCTCACCATCACGCTGATCAAGGAATCGGCGATCCTGTCGGCGATCACCGTCCCCGAACTCACCTACATGGCCCAGAACATCATCGGCCGCACCTTCTCGCCGGTGGAGATCTTCACCGCCATCGCATTGCTGTACTGGGGGCTGACCGCCCTTGTCGCGGCGATCTCGCGCAGCCTGGAGCACAGGCTGCAGCCCCATCTCGCGGCCCGCCGGGGCGCCTGATCCAAAAGCCTTCAACATGAGAGGAAACCCAATGTCCAAACTCACCACCGCGCCGCGCGATGTCTTCCAGACATTCATGAACTTCCCCCTGGTCGAGGATCTCGACACGCTGAAGGCAGATGTCGCGATCATCGGCATGCCGTATGGCGACCCCTATACGATCGACGAGCTGATCAACGACCAGACCAATGCGCCAACCGCGGTGCGGCGCGCGTCCAAGCGCATCAGCCAGGCGCTGGACCGCTATGATTTCGACATTGGCGGGCCGGTCTTCGCCGGCCAGGACATCAAGGTGGTCGATGTCGGCGACGTGCCCGGCAACGCGGCCGATCATGTCGGCCACTACAAGCGCGCCGAGCAGGCGATCCGCAAGATTCGCGCCGCCGGCGCGCTGCCGATCACCATCGGCGGCGACCACGGCATTCCGATTCCGATCTTCCGTGCGCTCGACGGCGAAGGCCCGATCACACTGGTGCAGCTCGACGCCCATCTCGACTGGCGCGACAATGTCAACGGCGTCAAAGAAGGCTATTCAAGCACCATCCGCCGGGCTTCGGAGATGGCGCATATCAAGGATATCTTCCAGGTCGGCGTTCGTGGCCAGGGCAGCGCGCGCACCGAGGAGGTGGAGGCGGCCCGCGCCTATGGCGCCAACATCATCACCACCAATGAATGGCAGGATATCGGCACGGCGGCGCTGTTGAAACGCATCCCCGATGGCGGCCGCTACTATCTCACCATCGACGCCGACGGGCTGGATCCGGCCGTCATGCCGGCGGTCGAGGGGCCGCAGCCGGGCGGCATCAGCTACCGCCAGACGATCGAGCTCATCCAGGGCCTTATCGGCAAGGGCAAGCTTGTCGGCATGGACATCGTCGAGATCGCGCCGGCGCGCGATGTCAACGAGATCACCTCGATGACGGCAGGCCACATCATCCTCAACGTCATCGGCGCCGCGGTGCGCGCCGGTTACTTCAAGCGCTGAGTCCTTGTCGCTTGCTTCCTGTCGGCCGGGCAGCCGGCCGACAGGATTTATTGCATGCGGTCTTCGACCGTGTTCGCGGCTTTGCACGAAAAATCTTGACGGCGCGCCTGTGGGGCATTGTACAGAAGATGCCCCCAAATGGAGACGCCAGATGTTTGGTGCCGTCCCGCTCCTGATCGTGCCCTTCGTGCTCTACAATCTCGGCCTGCTTGGAATATTCGGCGGCGGCGACGATCCGTGGGCGAGTGAAGTCTTCTCGTTCCGCATGATGTCGGGCGGTGTGTTTTCGATGACACTCGGCGACCTGATGGTGCTGATCGGGCTGATCTTCCTGTTCCTCGAAATGGTGAAGTCGGCACGCACCACGACCGCGTCGATCATGGATCATCTGCTGTCGACGCTGGTCTTCGTCGCTTTTCTGGTCGAGTTCCTGCTGGTCAAGGGCGCGGCGCACTCCATCTTCTTCACGCTGATGATCATCGCGCTGTTCGATGTGCTTGCCGGCTTCGCCGTATCGATGCGCTCGGCCAGCCGCGACATCAACTTCAACTGAGGTCTCAGCCCGGATCGGCGGTGAAGCCGGCGGCCTCGATGCCGGCGATTGCTGCTGCCTCGTCATTGTCCGACGTGTCGCCGGAAATGCCGACGGCGCCGATGATTTGCCCCGCCTTGTCGCGGATCAGCACGCCGCCGACCACCGGCAGCACGCGTCCGCCCGAAACGTCGGAGATGCCGGCAACCAGGTGCGGACGTTCCCTGGCGAAGGCCTCGACCTTGCGCGAGCCCATGCCGATGGCCAGCGCGCAATAGGCCTTGCCATCAGACATTTGCGGGCGCAGGAACGAGGCGCCGTCCTGGCGCTGGAAGGCTACCAGATGTCCGCCGGCATCCAGAACCGAGACGCCGAGCGGCTTGAGCTTGAGGTCGGCGCCTTTGGCGAAGGCGGCATCGATGATCACCTTGGCTTTTTCGAGCGGCAGTGCGGTCATGGCGTTCTCCTGTTTGGTAGGTCAGTCTTCGGCGGCCCGCCGGACGAAGCAATCCCGGTTCCGGTTGAAACTGCTTCTCGCGGGCGGAGGGATGAGAGGCGGCGCCTGTGGGGACAGCACCGTCGGATGCGCCGCACCGAAATGCGGCCGACAGCCTTATGGCGGGGCAGGGACCGAGGTTGCCTAAATCGCGTCACGCTGAAACGGATTCGGGCGACGCGCTTTAAGGCTTTGTTTTGATGCATGTCGTTGTTCCAGAACCGCTGCACACTTCTGGGCGACATGCATTAGAGGGCAGGCGTTACTTCTTCTTGGCGCGGGCCGGCTTCGTGGCAGGCGCGGCCGCTGCGTTGGCGAGGTCTTCGGCTTCCTTGGCAAGCCGTAGCGCCCGCAGCTTGTCGGTCTTGGCCTTGCGGGCGTCGCTCTCGGCGGCATATTCCGCCATCGCTTTCTGACGGACAGTTGCGGCCTCTTCCTGCTTCTTGAAGCGCAGATCGGCGCGCGCGCGGGCAGTATCCCTAGAGTTCTCGACCAAGAGCCTATCCAATCCCGTCAGATCTGATTTTCCGCCTGTTGTAGCAGAGCCAGCCGCTCAACGGGGAAAATAGTTGCTCACGCGGCCGGGCTGGCGCGGAGAGCCTTGCCGGCGACCACCGCTTCATAGGCGGCCTGCAGGGTCTCGCGCACCGAAGGGCCAGACGCGGGGTCGAGCGGCGTGCCCAGATGATCATGGCGCAACTCGTCCATGAACTTGTCCCACATTGGCGGGCCGCCCTTTTCAAGGAGCTCGGCGCGGATCGAGAGTTCCTCGGTCGTCGGCAGCCAGACGCGGCCCCAGGCACCGAGATGGGCCAGGATCGGCACCAAGGTGATGGCCATCTCCGTCAGGCTGTAGATCGCCTTCTGCTTGTGGCTGGGGTCGTCGGCCTTGGTCAGCATGCCCAATTCCATCAGCCGCTTCAGCCGGTCGGCGAGGATGTTGGAGGCAATGCCTTCCATCGATCCGTTGAGCAGTTCGCGAAAATGGCGCCTGCCGCCGAAAATCATGTCGCGAAGGATAATCAGGCTCCAGCGGTCGCCAAACACCTCCAGCGACAGATTGATCGGGCAACCAGAGCGGCGATCGAGGCTCATTCCATGTCTCCACAAAACCAGTTGCATTATCGTATCAGTTTGGGTAGCGTGCAACTGATTTCAAAATGCAATCAGTTTAGGAGACCCAGAATGACATCAGCACAACCCACAATCGTGTCCGAGACATTCGGCGATCCTGGAAATCCGGCAGTGCTGCTGATCATGGGGGCCATGGCATCCATGCTCTGGTGGCCGGAGAAGCTTTGCCGGGCCCTTGCCGATGCGGGCCTGTTCGTGATCCGTTACGACAATCGCGACACCGGTCATTCAACCAAGTATCCGCCGGGAAAGCCGCCCTACACATTCGACGACATGGCAGACGACGCGATTGGCGTGCTCGACAGGCACGACATCGACAGGGCGCATGTCGCCGGCATGTCGATGGGTGGCATGATCGCGCAGCTCGTGGCGCTCAAGCACCCCGCCCGGGTCGCGTCGCTGACCGTGATCAGCAGCTCGCCTGTTGGCATGGACACCTCGCATCTGCCGAAGATGAGCGCTGCCTATATCGAGCACTCCGCCGGCGGTGCCGACGTCGACTGGTCGGACTGCGGCCAGGCGATCGACTTCGTGGTCAGGGATGCCAGGGCGATCGCCAGCGTCGCGCATCCGTTCGACGAGGCCCGGATGCGAGCCTTCATCGAGCAGGATTATGACCGTTCAGGCGGGTTCCTGAGCGCGACCAATCATTTCATGCTCGAAGGCGGTGATGAGCGGAAGGGCCGGCTGGATGAGATGAAGGCGCCGTTGCTGGTCATCCATGGCACGGCGGATCCGATCTTCCCGATCGAACATGGCGAAGCCCTGGCCGACGCGGCGCCCGGCGCGAAACTTCTTCGGATCGAAGGCGGCGGCCACGAACTGCACAGGCAGGACTGGCCGGAAATCGTCGCCGCCATGCTTGCCCACATCCGGTCCCACTGAGCCTCTTCGGGAGGCCGGCCTTGACGGCCAGGTTCCGTCGCAATAGTTAAGTAAATGCTTCAGTGTTTGTCGTCTCCGGCCACTGACGGTCCACATGCAGGATGAGAGAAAATGTCCCTGACCCTTTATTTCCATCCCCTGGCTTCTTTCTGCTGGAAGCCGCTGATCGCGCTCTATGAGAACGCCACGCCCTTTGCGCCCGTCATCGTCGATCTCGGCGACGAGCAATCGCGCGCGGCCTTCCTGAAGATTTCGCCGACCGGCAAGATGCCGGCGCTGCGCGACGACGCGCGCGGCCGCACGATCCTGGAATCGACCATCGTCATCGAATATCTGGCCGCTCACTATCCAGGGGCGCTGGAACTCGTACCCGCCGATATCGACCGGGCGCTGGCGGTCCGCCAGGCCGACCGCTTCTATGATTTCTACGTCCAGGAACCGATGCAGAAGATCGTCGCCGACCGGTTGCGGCCACAGGACAAGACCGATCCGTTCGGTGTCGAGCAGGCGCGCGGCCAGTTGCGAAATTCCTACGCCATCATCGAGCAGGAGATGCAGTCGAGGGAGTGGGCGGTGGGGGATACCTTCACCATGGCCGACTGCGCGGCGTCTCCCGCGCTCTTCTACGCCAACAAGGTCGAACCGTTCGGCGACAGCTATCCCGCCGTCAAGCGCTATCACGACCGCCTGTTGCAGCGTCCCGCCTTCGCCAGGGTGATCGAGGAGGCCCAGCCCTACTTCAAGTTCTTCCCCTACAACAACGGCTGATCGCGATGCTGCACGATCCCGCCCAGCTCGACCTGATGTTCCAGGCGCTCGCCGATCCGGCGCGGCGCCAGATGGTCGACCGGCTGTCGCGCGGCCCGGCTTCCGTCAGCCAGCTGGCCGAACCGCTGGCGATGTCGCTGTCGGCCGTTGTCCAGCACCTGAACCTGCTGGAGGCGAGCGGCCTGGTGCGCACGCAGAAGGTCGGGCGGGTGCGCACCTGCCAGATCGAGCCCAAGGCGCTGCGGGCGGCCGAGCACTGGATCAACGAGCGGCGCCTCTCCTGGGAACGCCGGCTCGACCGGCTCGGCGATTTCCTGGTGGAAACCAAGGACGAGACCTGAAGGAGGCCATGATGACCGAACCATCCGTAAGCCATGCGACGATCGTGCTGGAGCGCGTCTACGACGCCTCGCCGGCACGGGTCTTCCAGGCGCTCGCCGACCCAAAGGCACGCGCCCGCTGGGGGACGCCGTCGAAAAATGTCGAGCTCGTCTACGACAAGACCGACTTCCGCGTCGGCGGTCTGGACATCAGCCGCTGCGGGCCGCGCGGCAAACTGATCTATCGCGTCGAGACCCGCTACGTCGACATCGAGCCGGATCAGCGCATCGTCTCGACGGAGCTGGTTTGCGAGGGCTGGAACCGGCTCTCCGTGTCGCTGATCACGGTCGAACTTCAGGCGCTGGGCACGTCGACGCGGCTGGTGCTGACAGACCAGATCGCCGCTTTCGGCGGCAAGGACATGATCGCCGGCAGCCAGGCCGGCTTCGACGCGGCCTTGGACAATCTCGCTGCCGAATTCATGGCCGAGACCGCCGATGGTTGAGGCGGCAAGCCTTGAAAGCACCCCAGCCTGAAACCAAAGGAGCACTCATCATGTCCGGCAAGAGCAGATCCGACTTTGTTCGGGGTTACTTCGCTGCCTTCCAGGCCGGGGATCGCGCGGCCATGGAAACAGCCCTGAGCGACGACTTCACCTTCACCAGCCCCTATGACGATGCCATCGATCGAGCGGCCTATTTCGATCGTTGCTGGCCCAACAGCAAGCTCTTCCGCTCGATGACGATCGAAAGGATCGGCGAGGATGGCGACGGCGCCTTTGTCCTCTACAACTGCGAGACCGTGGACGGCAGGACGTTCCGCAACACCGAACTGCACCGGTTTCAAGGCGACAGGCTGCGCAGCGTCGAAGTCTATTTCGGCGCCACCTACCGGGCCGGCGTCTTCATTCCCCAGAACAAATCGAACTGACCAGCGAGGAAGCAATCCATGACCGAACGTTCCGTCGTCCATTCCACCTTCGTGATCGAGCGTCTCTACCCGGCGGCGCCGTCGAAGGTCTTCTTCGCGCTCAGCAATCCGGACGCCAAGCGGCGCTGGTTCGCCGATCCCGACAATCCCAGGCCCAATCGTCATGAGATGGACTTCCGCATCGGCGGCAAGGAGGTCAATGCCGGCGGTCCCAAGGACGGTCCGATCCACGTCTACACCGCCACCTATCAGGACATCGTGCAGGACCAGCGCATCGTCTACAGCTACGACATGCTTTTCGGCGCGACCCGCATATCGGTGTCGTTGGCCACGATCGAACTTTTCGCCGAGGGCACGGGGACACGGCTGGCGCTGACCGAGCAGGGCGCTTTCCTCGACGGCCATGACACATCGGAGACGCGCGAGCACGGAACCGGGGTGCTGCTCGATCTGCTCGGCGCCTTTCTGGCTTCGAATAGTTGAATGAGGCTCGTCGGGTCGCCGCCAGAAATGGTCAGGCGTCCCAGAATTGATCGAGCCAGATGTTGAGTTTGAGGAAGCCGGCGTTGCTTACCGTGTAGACGCGCCGGGTTCCCTCCGCCTTCGCATTGACCAGGCCGGCGTCCAGCAACACTTTCAAATGCTGTGATACGGCCGGGCGTGAGACCGGCAGGCCGGCGGCCAACTCGTTGACGGTCTTCGGACCGCGTCGAAGTTCTTCCAGAAGATGGCGCCGATTTGGATCGGCGATCGCCATGAAGGCGTCGGAAAACATCATGCCTCACTTGTGAGGCAAAGTTTTTCGATTCTCAACTGTTTGCTTCTGCTTTTCTTCTTGGATCGAGCCGCAATGCTTCCGGCGTCACCGAGCGGTCCGCCGGCTGGGTCTTGAAGGCGTCGCGATCTCCGATCGGCACCGGCGCGCGGCGGCTGATGCGCAGCAGCGTGTAGCCGGCCAGACTGAGATGGGCGAAGGCGGTGGCCAGGAACAGGCCCTCCGGCCGCATCCAGCCCATCAGGGCGGCGGCCAGTAGCGGCCCGATCATGGTGCCAAAGCCATAGAGCAGCAGCAGGCCGCCGGAAACCTTGACGAAGTCCTCGGCGCGCGCGTGGTCGTTGGCATGCGCCACGGCGATCGAATAGAGCGTGTAGGCGAAGGCGCCGTAAGCGGCGGTGAAGACGATGACGAAAACGCCCGAGCGCGGTTCGAACAGAAAAATCAGAATAGCGAACAGCGCGGCACCAAAGGCCGCGCCCGCCAGCACGAAGCGGCGGTCGGTCTTGTCGGACAGGCGCCCGGCCGGAAGCTGCATGGCGGCGCCGGCCACCACCACCAGGCTCATCATCAGGGCGATCTCGGCCGTGGAAATGCCGATACGGGCGCCATAGACCGCGCCGAGCGTGCCCCAGGCGCCGTTGGCGATGCCGATCAAGAGGCAGGCGATCGCCGAGACAGGCGAGTTGGCGTAGAGGCCCTTGACGTCGAGCTTGACGTCCTGCAGCGGCTTGGGATGCGAGGCGGTCGAAACAGCGGTCGGGATCAGCGACAGGCAGAACAGGATGCCGGTGATCATGAACAGTGACGCCGACTTCACGTCGCCGCCGGCGACGATCATCTGGCCGCCCATGATCGAGGCGTAGGTCACCATCATATAGAGGCCGAACACCGTGCCGCGATTCTCGTTGGTGGCCTTCTCGTTCAGCCAGCTCTCGATGACCATGAAGGCGCCGGCCATGGTGAAACCGGTGAAGGCGCGCAGCAGGATCCAGACATATTCATCGATGATGAGGCCCGTCAGCAGCGCCACGATGGCGCCCGATGCGGCGAAAGCGCCGAAGGCGCGCACATGCCCCGCGCGGCGCACAAGGCGAGGCGCGAAGAAGCAGCCGGTGACGAAGCCGCCGGCCCAGGCCGTGCCCATCAGGCCGAGCGAGGCGGTCGAGAAGCCCTCGACCTGGCCGCGCAACGGCAACAGCAGCCCGTGCAATCCAGACGCCGCCAGAAGAAAAGCAGTGCCGCGAAGCAGCGAGAGGATCGGTCGGTAGGCTGCGAGCATTTTTTGATCCGGCTGAAATCGAGAGGGACGCAAGGTCTGAAGACAGTCGCATTCGGGCTTTTCGGCGGCAGGCCGGCCGGGAATTATCCGCGGCGGAACAGCGCTTCGGCGGCCGACTTGGTGGAGCTCTTTGCCTTGAGCTCCGCTTCCAGCCGCTCGATCTCCTCGCGCAGGATGCCGATGCGTTCGGACAGTTCATCCGCGGAAAGTAGCGACAGATCCTGCCCGATTTCATGCGGGCGCGGCTTTTTCCTGGGTTCGTCGTCGAAGATCGCCATCGTCGCTCCTCCCTGCGTCACCGGATTGGCCATTTGCCTGATTTGGCAATCAGCATACATAGGGCAGGGGCGTCGATGCAAACAGCCGATATGGCGCGGCGAAGAAGACAGGAAATCTCATGGCGAGCGGACAGAAAATTCCGGAACGGATGACGGCGATCGCGATCTCGGAACCCGGTGGCCCCCGGGTGCTGAAACCGGAAACACGCGATGTTCCCTTGCCCGGCCCGGGCGAGATCCTGATCAAGGTGCACGCCGCCGGCGTCAACCGGCCTGATGTCCAGCAGCGCAAGGGCGCCTATCCGCCGCCGCCCGGCGCCTCGGACCTGCCGGGCCTCGAGGCGTCCGGCGAAGTGGCCGCCCTTGGCGACGGGATATCGCGCTGGCGCATCGGCGACCGGGTCTGCGCGCTCACCCCCGGCGGCGCCTATGCCGAATATGTCAAGGTTCATGCCGGCTCGGTGCTGCCGCTGCCGGCCGGTTTCACCCACACCGAAGCAGCGGCGGTGCCGGAAAACTACTTCACCGTCTGGCACAATGTGTTCGAGCGCGGCGGGCTGAAGAAGGGCGAAACGCTGCTCGTCCATGGCGGCTCGTCCGGCATAGGCACGACGGCGATCCAGCTTGCCTCGGCCTTCGGGGCCTATGTCATCACCACCGCCGGCAGCAAGGAAAAGTGCGACGCCTGCCTGAAGCTCGGAGCGGACCGCGCGATCAACTATCGTGAGCAGGATTTCGTCACTGCGGTGAAGGAGGCGACTGATGGCAAGGGCGCCAATGTGATCCTCGACATGGTCGGCGGCGACTATGTCCAGCGCAATTACGAGGCCGCCGCCGTCGAGGGCCGCATCGTCCAGATCGCCGTGCAGGGAGGTGCCGTGGCGAGCGCCGATTTCTCCAAGATCATGGTCAAGCGGCTCACCCATACCGGATCGACGCTGAGGCCGCGCACGGTCGAGTTCAAGGCGGCGATCGCGGCGGCGCTGGAGGCGCAGGTGTGGCCACTGCTCGGCACCCGCAAGGTCGCTCCGGTCATGGACATGATCTACCCGCTCACCGATGCCTGGCGGGCGCATGAACGGATGGAGGAGGGCGAGCATATCGGCAAGATCGTGCTCGACGTCGGCTAGGACGCGTCGATATTCAGGTGAGGCCGGCCTGCGAATGGTGGCTTCCTGCGCTTCCGGTGCTCACGTACTTTAAGTACGCTCCGCTCCGGTTCTCGGAACCCATCATTCTCGGCTCGGCCTGACCTGAATCTCGACGCGTCCCGGCGTGGGTGTCGCTGCTTACGAGATGAACAGAAGCTTAATGGTGCAATGCAGCATTTGCATCATTGCTATGCAAAATCGGCCGTTCAAGTCGGGGTCGATGATGACTATTTGAGCATCATCGAAACGAACACCCCATCAGGAGGACTATCATGAACCCGATCCGCGCTTTCCGTAACTGGCGCATGTACAACGAGACCGTGCGTGAACTGAACCGTCTCAACGCTCGTCAGCTCAGCGACCTCGGCATCAACCGCGCCGACATCGAGCGGATCGCCCGTCAGGCGATCTAACTCGGGACGATCCGGCCTTCGGGCCGGTTCATTCAGGGAAGTAGAGCTGTCGCAGACGCATGCCGTCTCCGGTTCCGAGCCCGCTGGACACCGTCCAGCGGGTTTTGTCTTTTTGGGGTCAGAAGGGGCGATCCTAACAACGCTGAAATAACGCGCTTGCCGAAACAGGGTATCGGGCAGACTTGACCTTCGTTTTCAGAATGGCATCTTGGTAGCGGAGACCGGTTACCGCGTGAGGGCGTGGTGGTCAGGCCGGCAGCATACAGCGCTGAAGAAGGCTCACGCCCGATGTTCGATGATCTTATCGATAAGATCTACGAGGCTGCTTTTGTGCCGGACCTATGGCCGGCGGCACTGGGAGACATAAATGCGGCCTCCACCTCGGTCGGCGGAGCAGTGTTTCTTTTCGCGGACGGCCAGCCCGTACGCGGCAGGACGGTGCCGCTGCTACAGGACCTGCTGAGCGAATTTCTTCTGGGCGATACGCTGCAGTTCTCGACAGCGGTTTCGCGCATGTGCGCGGTGCAGCCGGCAAGCTTCGTGGATGTCGAAAGCTTCCTGACTGCCGAGGAAATCGAAAACGACCCTGTCAGGGTTCGCCTGCGCGCGCTCGGCATTGGCGCGCACACCTGCCCGCCATCCCGATGCCGAGCGGCGAACTGGCGATCTTTGTGTTCCAGCGAGCGCTTGGCGAAGGCCGCTACGACCGCGGCAGCTTCGACGTGCTCGACGCCTTGCGTCCGACCATGGCGCGAGCCAGCCTGATCGCAGCCAGGCTCGGCGTCGAGCGCGCCAGGGGAACGGTGGCGGCCATGACGGCCATTGGTCTTCCAGCCGCTGTGCTTTCATTGAGTGGGCGCGTGCTCACGGCCAATCCTCTGTTTGAAGCGATGTCATCCGTTTTCCTGCCCGTTGCCTTTGGCGGTCTGGCAATCGCCGAGCCAAATGCCAACCAGCTGTTCCAGGAGGCGATCGTTGCAGCGCGGGGCGAGGCCGAGCCGTCGGTTCGCTCGATTCCTGTTCCGGCAACGGCCGACCGGCAGCCGCTGATCCTGCACCTTCTGCCTTTGCGCCGCGCCGCGCATGAGATTTTCTCCGGCGCCGATATTCTGGTCGCGGCAACGGCGGTCAACGCCAGTTCGATGGTACCCTCGCCGACATTGCTTGCCGGGCTGTTCGATCTGACGCCCGCGGAGGCGCGACTGGCCTCGGCCCTTTCGCAGGGACGGACGCTGACGGAAGCGACCGCGAGCTCCAACATCACCGTGAAGACCGGCAGAAGCTATCTCGAGCGGATATTCGCCAAGACCGGGACGCGTCAGCAAAGCCAGCTTGTCGCGCTGCTCAAAAGCGCGGAACTGCCTCAGATGGCAAAGCGCGGGTCTCAATGAGCATCGAACTGGCCGATCGTGTCTATGAGGCTGCGTTCGTGCCGGAACTCTGGCCGGATGTTTTGGAGCAACTGACGCAGGTTTCCAACTCGGCGGCCGCTTCGCTTGTCCTGTTCAGCGACCGTGGGCCGCCGAAATTCGTCGCGACCGATTTGATCGCGCCGGTGCTGGAAGCTTTCGACGCCGCCGACGGCTGGCAAAGGAGCGAGGAGGTGCAACTCCTGTTTTCCATGACGCCGCCCGCAGCCTTCATCTACGACGCCGACTACTTTCCCGCGGAGGCGCTGGAAAGCAATCATCTTCGCCTCGATCGCACTAGGCCGTTGGGCATAGGCGGGCAGGTCGGCTCGTTCGTCTTCATGCCGACGGGCGAGATGGCGCTCTTTTCGACCGAGCGCTGGCAGCACAATGATCGCCCATCCGGCGACGAGATGGCGCGTCTGAACGGGCTACGACCCCACCTCGCCCGCGCCGGCCTGGTGGCGACAAGGCTTGGGCTGGAGCGCGCCCGGGGAACCGTTTCGGCGATGGAAAAAATGGGGTTGCCCGCCGCTGTTCTTACCTCCACGGGCCGGGCGCTTGCCGTCAACACGCTTCTGGAAGCCATGCCGGCTGTTTTCCGTCCTGCCGCGCATGGGACAATCTCAATCGGCGATGCCGAGGCGAATGGGTTGTTTCAGCGGGCTGTGGAAGCGATGCGCCGTCGCGTGGACGCTTCGGTCCGGTCTATTCCGCTCCAGGCGCGGGACGACAGGCCGCCGCTCATCATTCATCTGCTGCCTCTGCAGCGCTCCGCTCACGATATCTTCGGCGGAGGCGATATTTTGATTGCCGCGACAGCGCTCAGTGCAAGTTCGATGGTTCCGTCGCCTACCTTGCTGACCGGACTGTTCGATCTGACTCCGGCCGAGGCTCGGCTGGCTTCCACCCTTTCGCAAGGCGTTGCCCTGAAAGACGCCGCGGCAGGTTCCAAGATCACCATCAAGACCGCACGCACCTATCTGGAGCGGATTTTCGCCAAGACCGGGACACGCCAGCAAAGCCAACTCGTTGCGCTTCTCAAAGGAGCGGATCGCGTTCCAACGCCCTAGCGGCGCCGCAAGGGCTCGGTGTTCTTGAGCAAGGCGACGAGCTCGCTTTGCTGACGCGTCGCGGTCTTTGCAAAAACGCGTTCGAGATAGGTGCGCCCGGTCTTTACGGTAATACCGGTAGTGGCCGCGATTTCCTTGAGGGAGCGTCCCGAGACCAGGCTGGCGGCCAAACGGGCCTCGGCCGGAGTCAGATCGAAGAGGTGGCGGACATGTGCGTCAAGGCCCTCATGAGCGCGAGGCGTGACTTCGTTGGCGATGATGACCGCACGTCGCTCCCCCTTCAGCCCATAGGCCTGCGTGTCCACGTAAGGCGCGACAGAGAGGACGAGGCGGGGGCGGTCCGATACCTTGTTGTCGGAAGGCACGAGCATAGCGCCTCCCGTTCCCGGCATGATGCCATCGCGCGACGAACAGGCATCAACGACCAGCCTTTGCAGGGAAACCGTGTCCTGCGCGTGCGACAGGACGATTTCCCGGTCTTTCAATTGGAATGGACTACCTGACATGGCCAGCATCGCCTCAGCCGCATTGTTCATCTGCAGCACGCGGCAATTGCCGTTGACCATGAACATGCCGAAAGGCAGATGCGAGAACGCTGAAGCCAGGGCCGAGACATTTTCCAGCTTTCGACTGATGTCTCCGGCGCGCAGCAGATGCGGCGCGAGCTTCTGGAAAAAGTCTATCTGGTCGGAGGGAAACGGGTCCTGCCAGGCGCTCCGATGGACATCGATCATCCAATAGGCCTCCCCCGACGAGAACAGGTTGCAGACCAGTCCGTGATGCATGTCGCGAGGGCGAAACAAATCCTGCCAGACCTCGCTGGCATGCCAGGCGGCTTCGCCCATTATACGCGCATAGTCATGAATCCGGCCGATCGGCAGGACGACTGCCTGCGATCCAATAGGGTCACGCAGATACATTTCCGTGGCGGGTGGTTCGTTAAGCTCCGGATCGTCGACCGTCGATATGGAGCCACCCGCAAGCGGGCCAATGCGAGCTATGCAGCAACGCGACCCTCCCATCGCCTCCCGCAACGCCGTTACGACAAAATGCCATCGCTCCTGGTCGTAAGCGGCTTCGTAGACGTTTCCCACGATGGCTGAGACGTCCTCGACGGTGATATTGGCCATTGTCCCCCGATGGCTGAAATTCCCGTGTCCGCTTGAAACCTAGCGCTGCAACGCAATGAGGCAAGCCGTCAACTCACAGCCCATGTCCGATGATGGTCGACGACGTTCTTTCGGTCCCGACCAAGTGATGTGACGCGATGGCAACACTCATGCACGCGCCGAAAATAGCGGCGCGAAAACGGAACAGTAGTCGGCATATGCCGACTGTTCGAATGTCCAGCCTATGGGCAGTCTCGGCGCCACGAACAGGTATTCAAGGTCCGGTTGACACCGCCGGCCTTGCGGCTTCATCGAAATGGACTGGGCGGGGAAATGACAAGCATTGGAAATTCGGAGAAATCCATCAGCGATGTAGTGACTGCCACATGGAAAGGCGGCCGAGCTCCCGTCTGGTCGGCCTTGATCGTATCAGCGGTGCTGGCGATCGGGCTTGGCACTTCGGCGTCTTACGCCGCCAGTTGCGAGGGTGGTGACGACCACAGCAATCCCAGTTCATTTGCCTGCGGCAATTCCGACACCTTCAGCCCGCATTCGGTGGCGATTGGTGAGTTTGCCCAGTCGGGAGAACCCGATACGACGGATACCTCCAATGTCGCCGTTGGCTTCGATGCCCATGCATCCGGATCGAGCGTCGCCTTAGGCTCCGAGACCAGGGCGGGCGATACCAGCAATGGTATCGAGGACAGCAAGTTTCACACAGCGGTCGGCAATGGAGCCGAAGCCGGACAGGTCATAGGCGCGCAAAGTTCAACCGCGCTCGGCACATTCGCCAAGGCCAATGCTTCTTACGCAACGGTTGCCGGCGCCAACTCGACGGCCAATTTCGATGGCTCGATGGCACTCGGAGCCAATGTCGGCACCACGCGCGAAAACCAGGTGGCGATCGGTAATGGCAACAATACCTATACGCTGGCCGGCGTGGCCTCGCAGGCCAGCATCGATGCCCAGGGCGGTCCGACCTATCTGATGACGACGGATGGCAACGGCAACCTCGCGGCCTCGACATTCGATACGGCGACGCTCGAAGCTCTGCCTGCCCAGGTCTCGCAGAATACGACCGCGATCTCCAACCTGAACACCACCGTCAGCAGTCACACGACGCAGATCAACGCCAATACGGCCGAGCTTGCCGATCACGAAACGCGCATCACCAGCAACACCAATGCGATCGCCGTGCACACCACGCAAATCGCGGATCTCGACACACGGGTCACCACCAACACAAACAACATTACGCAGCTCGACGGGCGTGTCGGCGCCCTGGAAACTGGCTTCCAGGATCTCGGCAGCCGCATCAGCGAGAATCGCACGGAAGCGAGAGCCGGAACGGCGCTGGCTCTGGCCACGGCGGGACTGCGCTATGACGATCGTCCAGGCAAATTGTCCCTGGCTGGCGGATTCGGCAACTTCAAGGGCCAGTCCGGGCTCGCGCTAGGCCTGGGCTACAATCCGAGTCTCGATTTCCGCCTCAATGGCGCGATCTCGGCGACCACCAATCATGGCGATGTCGGCGTCAGCCTCGGCGCATCGTGGACCCTCAATTGATCTTGGCTTGGGCAGCTTTGGCCGCACGCACACGGCGGACCGGCGTGCGGGCAAGCTGTCTTGGGCGGGGGGCGGTCGTTGCCGGCGCTGTCGTAGCGCTGGCGGCGATCGCCGGGCCGCTGCCCCCGGCGAACGCACAGGCCAAGGAAAAGCGGATCGGGCAGAAGGCCGCGCGCGCCGCAGACCTCGATCGCAATGGCGTGCTGATCCTGACAAGAAGTACGCTGCTTGCGCTGGACCATGCAAACAAGACCGGCAACTACACGGTGCTGCGCGATCTTGGCTCGCCTAGTTTCCAGGCAAACAGCGCCGCCAGGCTCGGCGACATCTTCGCAAGTCAGCGTAACCAGGACCTCGACTTCAGCGCGGTTGCCGTGCTGGAGCCGCAATTGACGTTGCTGCCGCAGATAGAGCCCAGCGGAATGCTGCACATGGCTGGTTTCTTCCCATCGGCTCCGTTGCAGATCAACTTCGAGCTTCTGTTCGAACCCGTGGACCGCAAGTGGAAGATCTTCGGTGTCTCGGTCAAGCTGAAGCCCAGCAGCCCGGAGGCCCCGGAGACGCCGGTCGCCGATCAGTCCAAGCCACCGGCACCCGCCCCGCCGCCCGACGCGCCTTCCATCACCGTTCAACAGAAGCCTGCCGCCAAGCCAGCCAAGCCCTGAGCGCAGCGCCAGACCGGCGCCTTTCTCCAAAAACGTTGCGAAACGGTGAGGGAACGGTTATACAGGCCGCGAATTTCCCATTTTGGTGGCTCTAAACCACCGCCCGCGCGGGAACGCGGGCGAACGAGAAGGATTTTTGGAAATGGCCAATACCCTGCTGATGCCCAAGGCGACCGCCGTCTGGCTGGTCGACAACACCGCGCTCTCCTTCGAGCAGATCGCGCAATTCTGCGGGCTGCATCCGCTCGAGGTCAAGGCGATCGCCGACGGCGAATCGGCGCAGGGCATCAAGGGCATGGACCCGATCATGACCGGCCAGCTGACCCGCGACGAGATCGCGCGCGCCGAGAAGGATCCGAACCAGCGCCTGAAACTGTCCGACCCCAAGGTTCGCGTGCCGGAATCCAAGCGCAAGGGTCCGCGCTACACGCCTCTGTCGAAGCGCCAGGACCGGCCTAACGCCATCCTTTGGCTGGTGCGCAACCATCCCGAGCTCAAGGACGCGCAGATTTCTCGGCTCGTCGGCACCACCAAGTCGACGATCGAGCAGATCCGCGAGCGCAAGCACTGGAACTCGGCCAATCTGCAGCCGATGGACCCGGTGACGCTGGGTCTCGCCTCGCAGATCGACCTCGATATGGAAGTCAACCGCGCCTCGCGCGGCCGCGAGCAGGCGCAGCCTGTCGGCGATACGCTGCTGCCGGCGGCCTTGACCGAGCGGCTGGTGCCGGCTGCGGAAAAGCCGAAAGACGAGGATGCCGAACTCGACGCCAATGCGGTGTTCGCCAAGCTTTCGGCGCTCAAGTCGAAGACCGAGGACGCGGACGACGAATAAGATCGTCAATGTCTGCAGGATAGAAAAGCCCGCTTCGAGCGGGCTTTTTCATGATCTCAGTTTCGCGCCGCGCGGTCCGGCGCCATGCCGTAATCCTCGCTGCGCTCCACCGCGCGATAGAAGTCGGCGAGCTGCTTACCGCGTTCCGGCTTGAAGATGCGGCCGGCGATCACCACCGAGGCGATGCGGTCGATGCGGAAGGCGCGGAAGTCGTCGCGCATCTCGCACCAGGCGACCAGCGTCCACACCTTGCCCCAGAACCACAGGCCGAGCGGCCTGATGTCTCGCGCGGTGCCGCGCCCGGCCTCGTCGGAATAATCGATTGTCAGCACCTGGCGTTTCTCGACCGCGCGCTCGATGAGGTCGATCGCCTCGCGGGCGGCGTCGCTGACCACCCACATCGGCGTGTGGATTTCGGTGCGGGCGATGCGGTCCTTCTCGGTGTCGGGCAGCACGGCGCCGATCTTGACCAGCGCCTCGTCGGCGGCGCGTGCCATG
>NZ_JAFKIC010000139.1 GCF_017306585.1 Mesorhizobium sp.
GTTCCGCCTGATGGGCTTCGGCCACCGCGTCTACAAGAACTACGATCCTCGTGCGAAAATCATGCAGAAGACGGCGCATGAGGTGCTGGGCGAACTCGGCATCAAGGACGATCCGCTGCTCGACATTGCCATGGAGTTGGAAAAGATCGCGCTGACCGATCCCTACTTCATCGAGAAGAAGCTCTATCCGAATGTCGACTTCTACTCCGGCATCACGCTGAAGGCGCTGGGCTTCCCCACCACCATGTTCACCGTGCTGTTCGCGGTCGCCCGCACCGTCGGCTGGATTGCGCAGTGGAAGGAAATGATCGAGGATCCGCGCCAGAAGATCGGCCGTCCGCGCCAGCTCTACACCGGTGCGCCGGAACGCGACTACGTGCCGATCGCAAAGAGATAGATACTAGGGATTGGGCAGTAGGGGTTAGGCAGTAGCGAATAGGCAATGAGCCCGCTCCTACTGCCTACTGCCTACTGCCTACTGCCTTCCTGATACACCCCATCACCACCTGCGCAGCGATCTCGCCCGAAGGCTTGTCCGTCGCCATGCGCCGCGCGATCTCGGCAAAGCCATCCTTCTGCCAGGCGCGCATGCCGGTGTCGGCGAATAGCGCTTCCAACTGGCGTGCCAGATTGTTCGGCTTGACGTACTCGTTGTAGAATTCCGGGATCAGCGCACGATCCGAGATCAGGTTGGGCAGCAGCGCCGACCAGACGGATACCAGATATGGCGCCACGACCCGCGCGACAGGGTCGAGCCGATAGCAGGACACCATCGGCACGCCGGACAGCGCCAGTTCCAGGGATACTGTTCCCGACGCGATCAGTGCGGCATCGGCCTTGCCGAAAGCCTGCCACTTTCGCTGGGGATCGACGATAATTTCAGGCTTCTCGTCCCACCGGGTTACCGAGGATTTGACGAGATCGGCGACGTGCGGAACCGTCGGCAAAAGCAACCGCAGCCGGTGCCCACGCGCGCGCAGCATCGATACCGTTTCGCCGAACGGCTCGATCAGCCGCCGCACTTCGCCGCGCCGCGAACCCGGCAAGACGAGCAAGGTCTTGACACGATCCGGAGCAAGGTCGCGTGGCAGTTCCTGCGCCTTCGCGGCCGCAAGCACGCCCGCGTCATGCGTCAGGCGGTGGCCGACATAAGTGCCGGGCGGGCCGCCCAGCCGTTCCAGTTCCTTGACCTCGAATGGCAGGATGCAAAGGATATGATCGACATAAGGCTTCATCGCTGCCGCCCTGCCCGGCCGCCACGCCCACACGCTGGGGCAGACATAGTGGACGATCGGGATGGACGGATTGGCAGCCCGCACTTTCCTGGCGACGCGCAAGGAAAAATCCGGGCTGTCGATGGTGATGAGGCAATCTGGCTTTTCGTCTGCGATAGATCTGGCCAATTGGCCGATCCGTTTGATGAGGCGCGGCAGATCGCGCAACACAGCGCTGAAACCCATGAGCGCGATCTCGCCGGCATCGAAAGGCGAAACCAGCCCAAGCCCTTGCAGATGGCGGCCCCCAAGACCGACGAGTTGTACCTCGCGGCCTGTCGATGCCTTCAAAGAACGCACGATGTCGGCGCCGAGCAGATCGCCTGATTCCTCGCCCGCGACGATCGCGATCTTCAGCGCCCTGTCAGCCATGCCGCGTCTCCGATGCCGGCAGGCCGACGATGAATAGGCCGAGTTGATTGGCCCGCGCGATGGTTGCCGGGCCTTCAAGAATCAGAGAGTGGCCGGCCTCGACAGCGATGCCCGCAAGCCCGGCGGCATGCGCGGCTTCGACTGTCTGTGGGCCGATGGACGGGAGATCGGCGCGTAGCTCCTGGCCGGGCTTGGCGCACTTCACCAGCACCCCGCGGCTTTTGCCCGCGAGCCGACCGTGGCCGCGCAGTTCCCGCGTCCTCTCGAGCAACCCTGCCGTGCCCTCGACACCTTCCAGGGCGATCGTCCGTCCGCCTATGGCGATCGCCGCCTGGCCGATGTCGAGCGCCCCGATCGCCTTCGCAGCCTGCCGCGCCGCCTCGATATCGCGCCAGTCCGATTGCTTTGGTTCCGTGGCGGTAAGGGTGCCTTCGCCGGCCGCGAGTTCGGGAACGACCTCATGCGCGCCGATCACCTTGATGCCCCGCTTCTCCAGTCCTCGCGTCACAACCTTCAACAGGCCGTCGTCGCCGCGCGCCAAGGCCATGATCACCGAAGGTATGATCGCCAGCAAGCCAAGGCTAGGCCGGATCCTGGCCAATTGGGGCCTGCGCTTGATCTCGCCGGCCAAAACCAGATGCGTGATCCCGTATCGCTTCAGCGTCGGCACCAGCGAACCGATCTGCTCCAGCGCGAGGCTGTCGTGCTCATAGCGATGCAGGTCCTGCTTGCGATCGGCTTCCCCCTCCATCAGCAGGACGAAAGGAGGGTAGCCGTGAGCGGCCAAGCCATGTGCCACTTCGACCGGAAGACTGCCGCCGCCGGCAATGATGCCAACCCTGGCGCCGGGCGGAAGGTGAAGACCAGCGGCGGCTGTCTCAGCCTTCGTCATCGGTATCGTCGCCATCGCCGCCCTTGAGCGATGGCACCGCATAGTGCCGCTTGCCGCGACTTGAGATGAAATCGACGATCTTCATGGCGGTCGGCGAAGAGGCAAACTCGGCCTTGGCGAATTCGATGTTCTCACCGACGGTGCGGGAGCGGTCGAAAATCGTCCTGTAGGCTTTGCGCAACAGGTAGATTTCGGAACGCGGCAGACCAGCACGCTTGAGGCCGATGATGTTCAGGCCGCGCAAGGAGGCGCGATTGCCAACGGCAATCGCGTAGGGAATGACGTCACCCACAAAAGCCGAGCATCCGCCAAGGAAGGCGTTGTCGCCAACACGCACGAATTGATGAACGGCACTGAGGCCGCCGATATAGACGTTGTCGCCGATCTCGCAATGTCCGCCCAGCGTCGCGCCATTGGCGAAGGTGGCGTTCTTGCCGACAACGCAGTCATGGGCGATGTGGGCATAGGCAAGGAAATTGCCATTGTCGCCGACCGTCGTCTCGCCACGGCTGGTGTCGGTGCCGACATGCATGGTCACGCCTTCGCGGATGGTGCAGTTGGCGCCGATGACCAGCGTCGTGCGTCCACCCTTATGCTTGGTGTTCTGCGGTGGCGCGCCCAGTGTCGCCATCGGATAGACCTTGGTCGACGCCCCGATCGTGGTCGCCCCCATCACCGAGACGTGACTGACCAGTTCCACGCCATCGCCGATCACGGCATCGGCACTGACATGGCAGAACGGCCCTATGCGAACGCCCTCGCCGATTTGAGCGCCTTCTTCCACAACGGAGGAAGGGTGGATGGAAGTCTTGATTTTCATAAGCACTCGATCGTCAGTCGCCGGTGACCATCATGGCTGAAATCTCGGCCTCGGCCGCCCTGGTCCCTTCGACCATGGCTTCGCAGGCGAATTTGAGCAGGTTGCCGCGCATCTTGATTTTCTTGACGTGGATCTTCAACTGGTCGCCGGGCACCACGGGCTTGCGGAATTTGGCGTTGTCGATGGTCAGGAAATAGACCAGCGAGGGCTTCGACGCCCCAAGGCTGCGGATGCAGATGGCGCCTGCCGTCTGCGCCATCGCCTCGACGATCAGCACGCCCGGCATCACCGGCTGCTCCGGGAAATGCCCCTGGAAATGCGGCTCGTTGATGGTGACGTTCTTGATGCCGATAGCGGAATCATTGCCCTCGATGTCGACGATGCGGTCGATCATCAAAAACGGATAGCGATGCGGCAGGAGCTTCATCAGCCCCATTATGTCAACCGCCTCCAGCGTCGTTGCCGCCACCATGTCAGCCATTGTCCTTGCCCTGCTTGCGTGCCCTGGCCATCGTGCGCAACATGGCTATTTCCCGCATGGCCTCCGCCATCGGCTGTGCCGGATAACCACCCCAGATCTCGCCGGCGGGAACGTTGCTCATAAATCCACTTCTGGCCGCAAGCTTGGCCCCAGTGCCGATCGTCAGGTGATCCGCGAGCCCGACACCGCCGCCCATGGTGACATTGTCACCCACGACCACGGAACCGGAGATACCCGAAAGCCCGGCTACAATGCAATTGCGCCCGATACGGACGTTATGGGCGATCTGCACGAGATTGTCGATCTTGGAGCCCTGCCCGATGACCGTATCGGACATCGCACCGCGGTCGACAGTCGAGTTGGAGCCGATTTCGACGTCGTCCTGGATGACCACCCGACCGATCTGCGGAACACGTTCCGGCCCCTTGGCGCCGCCGACAAAGCCGAATCCGTCCTGGCCTATCCTGGCGCCACCATGGATGATGACCCGATTGCCGATCAGCGCATACTGGATGCTTGCGCCCGGGCCGATATAGCCGTCGCGGCCGATCTGGCACAGTTGTCCAATGACCGCGTTGGGCGCGATGACGGTGCCGCGGCCGATCGAGACGCCGGGTCCAACGACAGCGCCCGCCTCAATGATGGCACCGGCTTCGACATGGGCGGTCGGATCGACATGGGCGTGCGGTGAAACACCGGTCTCGCCGGTCATCGGCCCCGGCGTAGCGGCTGTGGGGAACAGCAATCGGCCGACCAGCGCGAATGCCTGCTGCGGACGCGGATGTACCAGGACCGCTATGCCATCAGGCGCCTTGTTGGCAAACTCGGCCGGGCACAGCACCGCAGCCGCCCGCAACGACGGCATGAGCGCGGAATTGCGCCTGCCGTCGACGAAGACGAGCGCATTGGCGCCACCTTCACTGGCTGGCGCGAGCGCTTCGATGGAAACGTCGGATTGGCCGGAATCGACGAGCGTGGAGCCGGTCAGATTCGCGACTTCGGCCGCCGTATACCGGCGTGATGGCGCGAAGAACACCGGTTCGGTCATTCCAGAAGCTATATCCAGCTAGGTCGGAACATTTCTCCCGGATCACGAGAACCCGGGAGCATCGTTGGCCGCCGATCAGAAGCGGGTCGATATGCCGAAGTTGAATTCCTGCACGTCGTCGCCTGCCTGCTTCTTGACCGGGATCGCATAGTCGATACGGATCGGGCCGAACGGCGAAGCCCACATCAAGCCAAGACCCACCGATGCGCGCAATTGCATATCAGTGGATGCCTGCACGAAGGATGTTTTGATGGCGCTACCATACAGGGTGGCAGCATCCGCAAACACGGCCCCACGCAGGCCAAAGCTCTCAGGGACAACTGGCAACGGGAATTGAGCCTCCGCAGAAGCATTAAAATAGGTCGTACCGCCGAGATGGTCTCCCGTACTTGGGTCCACCGGGCCGATGCCGTTGTAGGCAAAGCCTCGGATCATTCGGTCCGAGCTCTGGAACTGATCGAAGATGCGCAGGCCATCATTGCCATAACCCTCGACATGACCAGCGCCACCCGAAATCAGGCCGACAAGGTCAAGCGATTCGGACAGTGTCTGATACACGCTGCCGCGTGCCGTGAGCTTCACGAACTTGGCGTCGCCACCAAGGCCGGCGACTTCCACGCTCGTGTTGGCATAGATACCCTCATGCGGGTTCTTCATGTCATCGATCGTGTTATAGACCAGCCCAAGGCTGACGGACGATTTGATCCACGGGCTCTGATCTATGCCGTTCAGAATTGCTGTAGAGATATTGCAAGGGCTACCGGGAATATAGGCGCCATTGGTCAAGCAGCTATCGTCGACCTTATACTTTTCTTGCGAGATGTTGTACGCAAGCTGGGTCGTGATGCTGTTGGTGATCGGCAGCCCGAAGCGGACGGTCGCGCCAGTCGTGTCGCTGTCGTAGTTGTTGTTGTATTCCCGCGTCGACTTGAAGATGTCGAAGCCGGCGGAAATGCGCCGTCCGAGGAAGTACGGCTCGGTGAACGACAGGCTGTAGTCGCGCGAATTCTTGCCGCCGCCCGCTGACAGCTTGATGAACTGGCCGCGGCCGAGGAAGTTTCGCTCGGTGATCGATCCTTCAACGGTCGGACCTGCCGCATCGCCACCGGTCGAATAGCCGGCGCCGATCGAGAACTCACCGGTCGACTTCTCGACAACCGTGACCACGAGAACGACCTGGTCTGGCTGCGAGCCGGGCACTGTCGAGATATCGACCGACGTAAAGTAATCAAGGTTCTCCAGGCGCTTTTTCGCGCGCTGGATGAGCACCTGATTGAAGGCATCACCTTCGCTGACATCGAACTCGCGGCGAATGACATAGTCGCGCGTACGATCATTACCGCGAATTTCGATGCGCTCGATATAGGCCTTGGTGCCTTGGTCGACCGTATAGACAACCGAAATCGTGTGGTTTTCGAAGTTGCGGTCGCCGCGCGGCGTCACCTGGGCGAACGCATAGCCGGAACCGGCAACCTTTTCGGTCAGCGCGATGATCGAATCTTCAACGTTCTTGGCGTTGTAGACGTCGCCCTTGCGGGTTTCGACCACCGATTCCAGCGCTTTCGAATCCACTTCCGGAATGGTGCTCTCGACGCTGATGTCGCCGAAATTGTAGCGCTCACCTTCCTGGACGGTGATGGTGACGGTGTACTTGTTCGTCGCATTGTCGAGCTCGCCGACAGCGGACACAACCTGGAAATCAGCATAGCCGTGATTGTAGTAGAAGCGGCGCAGCAGTTCCTGGTCAGCGCGCAGCTTGTCATCGTCATAGACGTCATCACGCAGGATGAACGAAAGCCACGACGAGCGCTTGGTGTTGATCACATCCGACAAGCGGCGGCTCGAATAGGCACTGTTGCCGACGAAATTGATGGCGGCGATCTGCGTGCGGTCACCTTCGGTGATCTTGAACAGCACATTCACGCGGTTGTCGCCGAGGTCCATGACCTGCGTGGTCACTCCGGCATCATCACGGCCAATGCGGCGGTAGGCGGCCTTGATCGCCTCGACGTCCGAATCGAGCGTCGCCTGCGAGAACGTACCGCGCGGCTTCAGCTGAACCGCGATCTGGAGCGCATTGTCCTTGAGCTTCTTGTTGCCCTGGAACAACACCTGGTTGACGACCTTGTATTCGGAAACCTTGACCACCAGGGTCGAGCCGACCTGGTTGATCTGGACATCCGAGAACAGCCCGGTGCCGAACAGCGCCTTGACCGCGGCGTCGATGTCGGAGCTGGAGAAAGCCTTGCCGGGCTTGATGGTGATGTAGTTGCGGATGGTTTCAGCGTCGACGCGCTGATTGCCAGTCACTTCCACCCTGCTGACGACAGCGGCCTCGGCCGCCGATGTGGCAACGAACTGCACTGCGAGCGCACCTGGTACGACCAGAGCGGCGGACAGTGCCGCCGCTGACGCGGCGCTCAGAAACTTGGATGCTGCCTTCATCGGGCTTAATAACCTTTTCTCGTAGTCCCCACGGCGAGAAAACCGGACGTGCGGTCGTTTCCCCTACCGTATTAACCGGATTTTCCCTACACGCAAGGCTTCTGGTTAATTTGTATTTACTTAACCCTGTTGCGTGGCTTTCGCGTCACTCATATCCCCGTGCATGGTAAACGGCGTCTCAACATCGACCATGCCAAAGCCAAATTCCTTCATGATTTCAGCACCCAAACAGATCGTTCCAGAACACAAAACCCATGAAGCACAGCACCAGGAGCAGACCGGCCCGATAGGCCATTTCCATCATCCGTTCCGACACCGGCCGGCGAATGACGGCCTCCACCCCGTAGAACAAGAGATGGCCGCCGTCGAGGGGGGGAATCGGCAAAAGGTTTAGAATACCTATGCCGACCGACAGCAGCGCGACGAGCTGCACCAGCCATTCGAAGCCGAGCTTCGCCGCCTTGCCTGCCATGTCGGCGATCTTGACGGGACCGCCCAGTTGGCACTTGTCCTCTCGGCCGACGACGAAACGCTGCAGGAACTGGCCGGTGCGCTCGATGACATGGCCTGTTTCCTCGACAGCCGCCGCGACGGCGCCGACCGGCGTGTAGGTGATGAGCCGGGGCTGGCCGAGCTCCTTGTTGTTGACGACGCCGATCACCGCGACCTTGACCTTGTTGCCGAGCGCGTCCTCCTGCTCCATCAACTGCGGCGTCGCGGTCACGGTGACTTCCTTGCCGTTGCGCAGCATGACGAAGGTAATGATGTCGCCGGCACGCCCCGAAACCAGCCGCTGCACATCGCCGAAGGTTTCCACCTTGCTGCCGTCGACGCTGACGAATCGGTCGCCGGGCAGGATGCCGGCTTTGGCCGCCGGGCTGTCGGCGGTAACTTCGGCTACCATCGGCTCCGCGACATAACGCCCGTAGGCGGCGAACAGCACGGCAAAGACCACGATCGTCAGCAGAAAATTGAACAGCGGCCCGGCCGCCACCGTGGCCGCGCGTTTCCAGATCGCCTGGGTGTGGAAAGCAACCTTGCGTTCGTCGTCGGTCAGCGTTTCCAGCTCTTCCGAGGTCGGCTGACTGGAGGTGGCGTTCATGTCGCCGACAAATTTGACATAGCCGCCGAGCGGTATGGCGCAAAGTTTCCAGCGCGTGCCGTGCCTGTCGTTGAAGCCGACAAGTTCGGGGCCGAAACCGATCGAGAAGGCCCTGACGCCGATGCCGCACCAGCGGCCGACGAGGTAGTGGCCCATTTCGTGGACGAACACCACCACGGTCAACACAAAGAGGAACGGCACGAGCGTGCCGAGAAAGAACCCTTCGGTGCTGAAAATCGCGTGAAGAATCTCGTTCAACTCAGGCCCTCAAATTCTTCCGCGGTCGCGCCGTGACTGTGACATCAATCCAGGCGAATCCAAGGCACGTCCGCCAGATCGTGGAAAGACACCGTTCAAATGGGAAACAGCCCCCGTGCCGGATGATCGGCGCCCGCCGAAATCCAGCCGATCACGTATAGGGCAAGTGCTGCCGCGACAAGCCCGTCGACACGGTCCATGACGCCGCCATGGCCAGGGATAAGCACGCCCGAATCCTTGCAGCCATGTCGCCGCTTGACCCAGGATTCGAACAGATCGCCAGCCTGGGCGACAATTGAAAGCACGAGCGCCACAAGCCCGAGCAACGGCAGGTTGCCGGCTCCGGCGATGGCGGCCAGGGCAAGCCCGGCGACAACACCTCCGGCCGCGCCGCCGAGCGCGCCGCTGCGCGTCTTGCCGGGGGAAATCGACGGCGCCAGTTTGGGACCGCCAACGGCACGCCCGACGAAATAGGCGAAAATGTCCGTCGCCCACACAACAGCGAACAGGAACAGGATGGCGACAAGGCCCGAATGGTCACCGTCGCGCAGCAGGGCAAGCGACAGGCCGGACACACAGGCATAGGCAAGACCACCCGCGTCCCACTGGCCCGCCCCGCGAACCCTTGCCGCGACCGCTGTCAGCGCAACCAGAATCACGACGAGCGACAGCAACCAGAATGCGGGAAGCCCGGCGATCAAGGCGGCGATGAAGGCGACCGCCGCCGCTTCCGGCAGGAAGCCGAGCCCATTGGTCGCGGCGGACCGTGACATGCGCGTCCACTCGTAGAAGATCATTGCCGCCATGGCCGCGCACAGCAATCGGAAAGGCAGACCGCCAAGCCACGTCAGGCCAAGGGCGACGATGGCCAGCACGATCGCCGAAATGACGCGGAGCTGAAGGTTGCTCATCCCGCTGCGGGCCGGGAGGCAACGTCTTGCGGGCCCAGGCCACCGAAACGGCGCTCGCGGCCGGAAAACTCGCGCAAGGCCTCCGCCAGGTGCTCCCGGCTGAAGTCCGGCCAGTAGCATGGCAGGAAGACAAGCTCGCTGTAGGCGGCCTGCCACAAGAGGAAGTTGGACAGGCGAAGCTCACCGCTGGTGCGTATGACGAGTTCGGGATCCGGGATGCCTTGCGTGTCGAGAGCGCCGGCAAAGCTTTCGGCCGATATCGACTCGCTGTCCATTTCGCCCCGAGCCACGGCTTCGGCCAGTTTGCGAGCCGTGCGCACGATTTCATCGCGCCCGCCATAGTTGAAGGCGATAACCAGCGTCAGCGACGTGTTGTGCATCGTCAGCGATTCGGCCTCGTCGAGCAGTCCCCTGATGTCGGCCTGCAGCCCTGCCCTGTCGCCAATGATCTTGACGCGAACCCCGCTCTGGTGCAGTTCGGCCAGATCGCGGCGGATAAACAGTTTCAACAAGCCCATCAGGTCGCTGACCTCGGACTTGGGCCGCGACCAGTTCTCCGAGGAGAAAGCGTAGACGGTCAGGAAGGAGATGCCGAGATCAGGGGCGGCGCGCACCGTCTTGCGCAACGCCTCCACCCCGGCGCGATGACCCGCGAGCCTCGGCATGCCGCGCGCCTTGGCCCAGCGTCCATTGCCATCCATGATGATCGCGACATGCGCGGGCGTTGCCATGGTCTCGCTTTCGGGTCAGCGGAAGGCCAACCCTAAACCTGCATGATTTCAGCTTCCTTGTCGGAAAGCAGATGGTCAATGGTGCTGATGGTTTCGTCGGTGAGCTTCTGCACCTGATCGGAGCGCTTGCGCTGGTCGTCCTCGCTGATGGTGCCGTCCTTTTCCGCCTTCTTCAGGAAGTCCATGCCGTCGCGGCGCACATGGCGCGCGGCGACGCGGGCGTTCTCGGCGTAGCCATGCGAGATCTTGACCAGTTCCTTACGGCGCTGCTCGTTGAGCTCGGGCAGCGGGATCCTGAGATTGGTGCCGTCGACGATGGGGTTGAAGCCCAGATTGGACTCGCGGATGGCGCGATCGACGGCGCTGACCATCGACTTGTCCCAGATCGACACCGAGATCATGCGCGGCTCGGGCACCGTAACGTTGGCCACCTGGTTGATCGGCATGGTGGTGCCATAGGCCTGCACCTGGATCGCGTCGAGCAGGTTGCTGGAGGCACGGCCGGTCCGCAACGAAGCCAGATCATGTTTGAACGCGGCGATCGCCCCATCCATGCGCCGCTTCAGATCGTCGTACTCACCACTCATCTTAGTCTCCTCGACCCGTCTGACGCGGGTTCATGCCTCGGGGCAAATACCCCTTGTTCGAGCCTGATTTCAAAAACCCGGTTTCCTTCCCGGATCAGGCTCCAGATCAATCGTCCGCGACGACCGTGCAACGGCCGCCGCCCCTCAGAATATCGCCGAAACCACCCTTTTCGTGGATCGAATAGACGATTATCGGAATGTTGTTTTCGCGCGCAAGTGCAATTGCGGCCGTATCCATGATGGAAAGGCCGCGTTTTATGACTTCGGCATGGCTGATGCGCTCGAAACGCGTCGCGTTCGGGTCCTTTTTCGGGTCGGCCGAGTAGACGCCGTCGACCTGCGTACCCTTGAACAGCGCATCCGCGCCGATTTCGGCCGCACGGAGTGCCGCCGCCGAATCAGTGGTAAAGAAGGGATTACCGGTGCCGCCGGCAAAGAAGACCACCTTGCCCTGGTTCATGTAGGCGGTAGCCTGGCGCTGCGAAAAGCTTTCGCAAAGCTCGGGCATGGCGATGGCGGACAGCACGACGGCGTCGACGCCGATCTTGTTGAGCGACGTCCGCAGCGCCAGCGAATTGATGACCGTGGCAAGCATGCCCATGTGGTCGCCTGTGACGCGGTCTCCCCCCTTGGAGGCGACGGCCACGCCGCGGAAGATATTACCGCCGCCGATGACGACACCCACCTCGATGCCCATCTCGCGGGCCTCCGCGATGTCAGCCGCGATGCGGTCGACGACGGAAACGTCGATGCCGAAATGCTGTTCGCCCATCAACGCCTCGCCAGAAGCTTTCAGCAGGACACGTCGGTAGAGGGGCTTTACCGTCATCTGGTTCCTCGAAAATCGCGGCGCGGCAAATTCTGAAGGCGGAAAGGCCCTCTGTTCGCCCCGGCGGTGCTGTCATGACGGGTTGACCGGATACACGAAGGGCGCAGCGATGTCACGCCGCGCCCCTGTGCAAAATTCCAGGCTTTTGCGATCAGTTACTGCTGATGGCGACGGCGTCGCCCTCGACAACAACCGGCAGCGAATAGCCGAGCGGTTTGTCGCCGGTGACGACACCGCCGGCGACCCGAACCTGAATCTCGGGACCGAAATAGGAATGCGGGAAAGGCGCCGGCGTGCTGCTCACCTCATCCAGCCGCCGGCGCAGCGCGGCGGGAATGGAGAAATCGAGTGCCGCGAGATTATCCTCGACCTGGGAAAGTTTCGTCGCCCCTAGAATGACCGACGCGATCCCTGGCTGTGTCGCGACCCAGTTGACCGCGACCTGGGCCATGCTGCGGCCGAGTTCGGCAGCCACCTTGTCCAGTTCCGCGACGATCGCCCAGTTGCGCTCGCTGAACTTCCGGAATCCCGGGTGGGTGGTGTTACGGAAACCATCGAGCCTGCCGGCGTTGCCATCCGGCGTCGCCCTGTATTTGCCGCTGAGCAAGCCGCTGGCCAGCGGGCTCCAGACCATGATCCCGGCGCCGTGACGCGTCCCGAATGGAACGAACTCATGCTCGATGGCGCGTTCGGCCAGGGAGTATTCGAGCTGCAGCGCCGAAACCGGCTCATAGCCGCGCAATTCGGCGATGGCCTGGGCGCGGCCGGCGTACCAGGCAGGCACGTCGGACAGGCCGACATGACGTATCTTGCCGGTCCGCACCAGATCATCCAGCGTGCGAAGGACCTCCTCGGCCGGTGTCAGCCTGTCCCAGACATGCATGAGGTAGAGGTCGATGTAATCGGTCCCGAGCCGTTTCAGGGAAGCATCCACGGCGCGCATGATGTTCTTGCGGCCGTTGCCGCCGGCATTAGGGTTCCCGGGATGCGAATTCATGGTGAACTTCGTGGCGATGACCGCCTTGTCGCGCAAACCCCGTTCGGCAACGAATTCACCCAGCCAGGCCTCCGCCGTACCGTTGGTATAAAGGTCGGCCGTGTCGAAGAAATTGCCGCCGGCCTCGACATAGGCGTCGAATATCGAGCGGGCGGTTTCCCTATCCGCGCCCCAGCCCCATTCGGTACCGAAGGTCATGGTGCCAAGCGCCAGCCGGCTGACGCGCAGGCCGCTGTTGCCGAGTGTGTAGTAGTTCATCGTCATTGTCTTTTCCGATCGCTGCTCGATTGACGCTGACAATCACTGGCCGGGAGTCGTCTTGACCCAAGGGTTGCCGCGCTCATGCGTCTTGCGGAACGTAAAACCGTCGACCTTCCAGCCGCCGGCCGAGCGCGTCAGGTGGTGTTCATAGGTGCCCCAGACCTCCCAGAGCTGATCGCCATTGCCTTCCATCCTGTTCCAGGCATAGCCATTGGAACGGACGGTGGCGGCATCGGCATCAAGCACCACCTGATGGTTGGTGCGCAGATGCAAGCTGGTCTTGCTGCCCTTGAGGTTGCCGGCCCAGGCGCCGATCAGATCGTCTGAAGGAATGGTGGCGGCGGGCTGTCCTGAAAGGCTGCTGAAATCAGCTGTGACCTTGTCCGCGAAGTAGCTGCGGGCAAGTTTCCAGTCCTGTGTGTCGACTGCGCGATCGATGGCGTCGGCGATGCGGATCACGGACCTCTCGTCGGCCAATGCGCGCCAGTCGGATGGTTCGGCCCCGCCGGCATCGATCGGCGCCAGCACCAGGCCTGCTGCAAATGTCTCATGTTTCAAGGCGCTCATGTCTCTATCTCCTCAGTGAACCGGCTCGACGCCGCTTGTTGAGGAAGTATGGCCCGGAGAACGTTCCTCGATAAGATTGCATTGTCTGCAAAGGCCATGCGATATCATGCATGAATGGATAGGGATCTCCTCAGCCACCTGCCTGTCATCGTCGCCGTCGCCCGGCGCGGCGGCTTCGCGCTCGCCGCGGCCGAGCTCGGCATGAGCCCCTCGGCGGTCAGCCACGCGGTGCGATTGGTGGAAGAGCGCATCGGGCAACCGCTGTTTGCGCGCACGACACGCAGCGTCTCGCTGACCGAGGCCGGCAAGGCGCTGGTGGAGACGACAGCCCCTGCCCTTCAGGATATTGCCGAGCGGATGGACCGCATTCGCGGCATCAAAGGACGCCCTTCCGGCCTGCTCAGGATCAATGTCCCCACCATTGCCCTCCCATTGGCGGTTACATCAGTGGTCGCGGCGATGGCGGAGCGTTATCCGGATGTGACGGTGGAGTTGCTGACCGACCAGGGATTGATCGACATCGTCGGCGAAGGTTTCGACGCCGGTATCAGGCTGGGCGAAATGATCGCGCAGGATATGGTCACGGTGCGGCTGACCCAGCCGTTCAAGGCGGTCATCGTCGCCTCGCTTGCCTATATCGGGCGGCGCGGCCGCCCGCTTGGCATCGCCGATCTCGCGAACCACAATTGCATCGGTTACCGGCTGGTTCGCTCCGGAGCGCTCTACCGTTGGGATCTGAGCGACAACGGCAAGGATATCGTGGCCGAGACGCGCGGCACGGTTATCGTCACGGATTCGATTGCCGCCATCGATCTGGCGCTCGCAGGCGTCGGGCTTGCCTATGTCTTCGAGCCGCTGGTGCGCGCGGACATCGCCGCCGGCCGCCTCGTCCAGATCCTGCCGCAGACGGCGATAGAGGAGCCCGGACTGTTTCTCTATTTCCCGCGTCGTGCCTCGATGGCGCCGAAGCTCAGGGCCTTCATCGACACCGCAAACGAAATCGGCCTGACATCCCTACGGACATCAGGCCGAAAAACACTGTCAGAATAAAGCGATAAGCTTACTTCTTGACGGCCGCCGCGACCTCGGCCGCGAAATCGGTCGTTTCCTTCTCGATGCCTTCGCCGAGCGCAAAGCGCAGGTAAGCGGTGATCTTTGCCGGAGCGCCGATTTCCTTTTCGGCATCCTTCAGCGCCTTCTCGACGGTGATGTCGGGATTGAGCACGAAGGCCTGCTTCAGGAGCACGACTTCCTCGTAGAACTTGCGCAGACGGCCCTCGACCATCTTCTCGATGATCGCTTCCGGCTTGCCCGACTGACGCGCCTGGTCGGAGAAGATCGCCTTCTCGCGTTCGACGGCGGCCGGATCGATCTGCTCGGCGGTCAGCGCCATCGGGTTGGTGGCGGCGACATGCATGGCGACCTGGCGGGCAAACGCATTGGCCGCGTGCTCGTTACCGGTGGTCTCGATGGCCACCAGCACGCCGAGCTTGCCGAGGCCGTCGGCAACCGCGTTATGGACGTAGGTCGCGACTGCGCCGTGCGGAACGGTGAGCTTGGCCGAACGGCGGAAGCCCATGTTCTCACCGATGGTGCCGACGGCATCCTTGATGGTGTCGGTGACCGACTTGTCGGAGCCCGGATACTTCGCCGCTGCGACGGCTTCGGTCGCGCCGTAAGCGAGCGCCACCTTGGCGACGTTGGCGACGATTTCCTGGAAGGCGGCGTTGCGGGCAACGAAGTCGGTTTCCGAGTTGACCTCGACGACCGCGGCCTCGCGCACGCCGGCGTCGACGCCGATCAGGCCTTCGGCTGCCGTGCGGCCGGCCTTCTTGTCGGCCTTGGAGATGCCCTTCTTGCGCAGCCAGTCAACGGCCTCTTCCATGTTGCCGTTGGTTTCGTTCAACGCAGCCTTGCAGTCCATCATGCCCGCGCCGGTCAAGTCGCGGAGTTCTTTGACCTGTGCAGCCGAAATGCTCATTGTCGCCTCTTTGTTTCAAATGCGCCGACGCACCATCGAATCTCGATGATGCGTCTGTTTGGCGTGCCAAAATATGAGAAAGATGAAGGCCGTGGACCGGCCTTCGATTATCAGGCTTCCGGGGCTTCCGAAGCCGGAGCCGGGTCGAGCGCCGGCTCGACGGGAGCTTCGACCGAGGCGCCGATGTCAACGCCCAGCGCGCCCTGCTGGCGGGCGATGCCGTCGATGGCGGCCTTGGCGATCAGGTCGCAATAGAGCTGGATGGCACGCGCGGCGTCATCATTGCCGGGGATCGGGAAGTCGATCTTGTCCGGATCGCAGTTCGAATCGATGATGGCGACGACCGGGATGCCGAGGCGCTTGGCCTCGAGGATGGCGATCGCTTCCTTGTTGGTGTCGATGACGAACATCAGATCCGGCGTCGAGCCCATGTCCTTGATACCGCCGAGCGCCTTGTCGAGCTTCTCGCGCTCGCGATCGAGGTTCAGGCGTTCCTTCTTGGTGAGGCCCTGGGCTTCGCCGGCCAGCATCTCGTCGAGCTTGCGCAGGCGCTGGATCGAATTCGAGATCGTCTTCCAGTTGGTCAGCATGCCGCCGAGCCAACGCGAGTTGACGTAGTACTGGGCCGAACGCTGCGCGGCGTCAGCGACGATGTCGGATGCCTGGCGCTTGGTGCCGACGAACAGCACGCGGCCGCCCTTGGCGACAGTGTCGGAAACCTGCTTCAGCGCCTGGTGCAGCAAAGGCACCGTCTGCGAGAGGTCGATGATGTGGATGTTGTTGCGGGCGCCGTAGATGTAAGGCGCCATCTTCGGGTTCCAGCGGTGGGTCTGGTGGCCGAAGTGAATGCCAGCTTCCAAAAGCTGGCGCATGCTGAAATCAGGCAGTGCCATTCTCATTTTCCTTTCCGGTTAGCCTCCACGGACACAGGCATTTTTGGACCAAGTCCTCGAACGCCACCGGAGGTTTCAGCCGGATTTCTCCCGGGCAGACACCAAAGTCCGTGTGTGGAATGAGCGCGCATATAGAGGGGAAGCGCGATAAACGCAAGCCGTGTGCCGCTCTAACGCTCAGCGTGCGGCAATCAGCGCCCCGGTGCCGATCATGGCGCTGCCGGCAAACCTGTTCATCAGGCGCATGCGCTTCGGGGTTCTGAACCAGCCGGAGGCCCGGCCGGCAAGCGCCGCGTACATTCCCATGGTAAGGATGTTGACGCTGATGACGACGGCCACAACCAGCAGGCCGTCGAAAAAGGTCATGGTGTCGAGATTGAGGATGAGCGGCATGATCGAGGCATGGAACAGGATCGCCTTCGGATTTCCCAAGGCGATGGACGCGCCGAGAAAGAAAGACCGCGACAACCGCGCCTCGACCGTCTGCGGTTCATGCGACGCACCGGCCGAAGCGCGCCACATCTTGACGCCGAGGAAGATCAGATAGGCGGCGCCGGCATATTTCAGCAGCAGGAATATCCATTCGAATGTCTGGGCGAGCGCCACCAGCCCGAGCAACGCCAAGGTAACCAGCACGGCATCGCCGGCGGCGACCCCAACACCGGCGATGAAGGCGCGAAGGAAACCGCGTGACACGCCATTGGTGATGACCGTGAACATGGCTGGCCCCGGTGTCGCCGCCGCAAGCGTGACAGCGGCGCAGTAAGCCAGGAATGCTGTTGGTGTCATGACCGGGCCTTTCCGTTGGGCACCCGCACGCGGCGGAAAATCGCGACGATCTCCTCGCGGCTACATTCGACGGCGCCGAGCCGCACGGCGCGGTCGCGCTCGAAGCCTGTTATGTCATAATGCGGCGCCGATGTCTTGGGTGGCCCCTGGTAGGACGAGCGCTTGACGCCGAGTTGTGCTGCGAACCGGTGGAGTTCGTCGGTGTCGTCGGCCATCAGGTGGCACCAGCGATGGCCGGCCCACTTCCATATCGCCGCATCGACGTAGACTGCCACCGGATAGCCGCAGGGAACGCGGTCGCTATTTCGAGACGGGGCAAGGCTTCGTCTGGTCGAACAGCGACAGGTTGACCAGCTTGCCGGTCATGGAGAAGTCGCCATAGTCCATGACCAGGTCGCGCGTGATGCCGTTCTCATGCAGTTTGAAGCTGATGCGGTACTCCGGCACTTCCTCGCCGTTCTGGGCGCTGTCGTCGAAATAGGCGATGTCGACGGGCCAGTATTTGTCGGTGGCGAGCTTGGCCAGCGCGGGCGCTTCCGGGTCGGCCTTGTCGGCTTCGGTCTTCTTGCCGACGACGACGGTGGTGGTCATCACCTTGTTGGCGTCTTCGGAACCGTCGAACAGGTTGGTCTGGTAGAAGTTCTCGCCCTTCTCGGCCTTGGCGATCAGTTCGACCAGGTGCTGCGTCGGAAACTGGGTGGCCGCGAGTTCCAGGCTGTTCTTCTCCGGCTTGTCGATGTCGACCTTCAGCCCCTTGGCATTCTTCGTCGCCACACCCTTGACCTCCTTGTCCAGATTCTGGTCGACAAAGGATTTGGTCACGAAGGAGAACGTCTTGCCCTCGGCGTCCTCGAACGTCGTCGTCTGCTGGTCCGTCAACTTGGTGTTGTCGTTGGTGGCGATCTGGGTGACGAAGCGGAACTTCACCGTATAGCCTTCGCAGGCGGAACCATTGAATTCGTAGACCATGCGGCCGGTGATGCCGGTAATTCCGGACCGGTCATCCGCCTTCTTGAGGGTGAGGTCGTAGACGGCGCGATGCGCCTGCAAGGCCGGTACGGCGAAAGCGGAGCCTACGGGGAACAGCGCCGACAAAAGAACGGCGTGGAATGCAAGGCGCGTTGCGCGCATGAGGTACTCCGATCGTCGCGGCTGATGACAGGCCGCAGGGAAAGATGGTCCAGCTTAAAAAAAGTCGTGGCGGAAGCGAGGCAAAAATAGCAATTTCGGCCCGGCCAGCGCGGCGCCTTCAAGCAATAGGGAAAAGCAATGAGTGAAACAATCGAAAAGCGGCTAAGTGATCTGGGCGTCACGCTTCCTGTCGCCGCCGCGCCCGCCGCCAACTACGTGCCCTATTGCAGGACCGGCAACCTGCTGTTCACCGCCGGGCAATTGCCGCTCAAGGATGGCAAGCTGCAGGCGAGCGGCCTGCTCGGCCGCGACGTCGACACCGCCGCCGGCAAGGACGCGGCGAAATACTGCGCCATCAACATCCTGGCTCAGGCCAAGGCCGCGCTGGGCGATCTCGAAAAGATCCGCCGCCTGGTGAAGATCACCGTTTTCGTCGCGTCGACGGCCGATTTCGTCGAGCAGCATCTGGTTGCCAACGGCGCTTCCGACTTCCTGGTCGCGGCGCTCGGCGAGCGTGGCAAGCACGCCCGCTCGGCCGTCGGCACCGCCTCGCTGCCGCTTAACGCGGCGGTGGAAATCGAAGCGATCTTCGAAGTCGAGTGAGCCTGACATGACCGATCTTTCCTGGCTGATCGCCCGGCCCGTGGCCCATCGCGGCTTCCACGACATGAACAAGACGCGCTGGGAAAACACGCTTTCGGCTTTCGAGGCGGCCGCCGAACGCGGCTATGCCATCGAATGCGACGTGCATCTGTCGTCGGATGGTGTTCCCATCGTCATCCATGACGACGACCTGAAACGGCTGACCGGAGAGGACGGCTTCGTCTGGCAGCGTAGCGCGGCTGAACTCACCGCGCTCAAGGTCGGCGGCACGGCGGACCACGTGCCGACGCTGCAGGAAGCGCTCGACCTTGTTGACGGCCGCGTGCCGATGGTTATCGAACTGAAAGGCATTCCGGGTCGCGACGAAGGCCTGGTGGCGCGCGTCGGCAAGATGCTGAAGCGCTACAAGGGCAAGGCGGCGATCATGTCGTTCGATCACTGGCTGATCCGCGACTTCCCGAAGCATGCTCCCGGCATTCCGGCCGGATTGACCGCGTACGGCAAGGACGGCAAGCTGATCGAGGCGCATTTCGCCATGCTGGCACATGAGCTCTCCTTCACGTCCTACGCCGCCGGCGATCTGCCGAATCCGTTCGTCAGCTTCGTGCGTGAAAAACTCAAAATGCCTGTCATCACCTGGACGGTGCATGACCAGCCCGCGATCGATCTCACCGTGAAATATGCCGATCAGATGACGTTCGAGGGGTTCGAGCCCGACCTGATGAAAGTTGCCTGATGAGAGTGCCCGAAACGTGACTTGTAGCGGCTCGGATGGAGCTTAAATAAGCCTCATGGATCAGGGCGACGAAGGCGACGGGCAAACAGCGAACGCGGACTATTCGATCCGCGTCGCCGCAAGCATAGGCTCCTTCACGCGCGATGAATGGAACGGGTTCGCGGGCACCACACGTGACGATACCAAAAATGGGTACAACCCACTCGTTTCATTCGCCTTTTTAAGCGCGCTTGAAGATTCCGGCTGTGCCGTGCGGCGCACCGGCTGGCAAGGACACCATCTGCGGCTGGAGACCGCGCAAGGCAGGCTGCTCGGTGCGGTTCCCTGCTATCTCAAATCGCACAGCCAGGGCGAATATGTGTTCGATCATGGCTGGTCCGATGCCTTCGAACGCGCCGGTGGACGTTACTATCCAAAACTGCAATGCGCCGTGCCGTTTACCCCGGTCACCGGCCCTCGCCTGCTGGTCGGCAGGCACGAGGATCCCGAAGCGGCAAAAGCCGGGCTTGCCGCCGGTTTGAAGATGGTCACCGACAAGCTCGGCGTGTCCTCGGCGCATGTCACCTTCGCGCAGGAGAGTGACGTCGTGACGCTGGAGGCGGCGGGTTTCCTGCATCGCACCGACCAGCAGTTCCATTTCTTCAACGAAGGTTTTGCGACCTATGAGGACTTTCTCGCCACGCTTGCCTCGCGCAAGCGCAAGGCGATGAAGAAAGAGCGGCGCGAAGCGCTTGCCGATGGTATCTCGATCGACTGGCTGACCGGCAAGGACCTGACCGAAAAGGCCTGGGACGATTTCTTCGCCTTCTACATGGATACCGGCAGCCGCAAATGGGGCCGCCCCTACCTCAACCGCCAGTTCTTCTCGCTGATCGGCGAGCGCATGGCTGACGACATTCTGCTGGTGATGGCCAAGCGCGGCGGCCGCTACGTTGCCGGCGCCATCAATTTCATCGGCTCGGACGCGCTCTACGGCCGCAACTGGGGCTGCATCGAGGACCACCCCTTCCTGCATTTCGAGGTCTGCTACCACCAGGCCATAGACTTCGCCATCGAACGCAAGCTGAAGGTGGTCGAGGCAGGCGCGCAGGGAGAGCACAAGCTGGCGCGCGGCTACCGGCCGGTGACGATGCATTCGGCGCACTACATCTCGCATCCAGGGCTGCGCAACGCGGTCGCCGACTATCTCAGGCGCGAGCGCCGCGAGGTCGAGCGGATGGGTGAATACCTGGAAGAGCATACGCCGTTCCGCAAGGATCTCGAGGACTAGCCGCCTTTCGGCATTCCACTGGTCACCGTTTACCGTCCGGCTGGAATCCGCTAAGTCATGCCCCGGGCATGGGTGCGCAAGCATCCTGGGGGTAGAATGCAGGGTTTGGCATCTCTGGGTGTCGGGCAATGGCTCGGTGCAGCGGGGCTGGTGGTCGCGCCGCCACTGGTTGCCTGGCTCGAGGGCAGGCGCACCGCCTGGCCTCTCGGTTTCGCGACCTTCTTTCTTCTGTTCGGCCTCACGCATCTCCCCTTTGCGGGCAATATCGTCGCCCTGTGGGCGGCGCTGATGCTGACGGCGATCATCGGCATCGTCTCCAAGCTGAAATATCGCCATCTCGGCTTCAATTTTCTCGCTGGTGACATCTACCACCTCGCCGCGACCAGCTTTCGAAGCGTGCTTGCCGATCATGCGCGCATGACCATCCCGGCTCTCGCCGCCATGATCACGATCGTGCTGGGAATAATTGCGCTGGCGCTGGCACTCGCCGAACCGGCAATGCCACTCCCACAGCGGTTTGCCTTGTTCTGCGTGGCAGCTTTTGTCTATCTGTGCGTGCTCTGGGCAAGCGGCGGCCCGAAGCGGTTTCGCTTTCACCATCTGACCGACGGTCGGTTTCATCTTTCCGCCTTCGTCGCCTCATGGTTCGGCGCCGGCCCCTCCCGGCGGCCGGCATTCATCGACATCGACAAGGAAGCCCTGCCGCTCTTGCCACCCGTGCCGTCAAAACGGCCAGCGGGCGAGCGAATGCCGCACATCGTCATGATCATGCACGAATCGACTTTCGATCCGAGGCAGTTGGGCATTCCGATCAGCAACACGTTCGAGCGGTTCTTCACGCCACCGGGCGCCCTTTCAGGGGCGCTGCATGTCGATGTCTTCGGCGGCAGCACCCTGCAGACCGAGTTTTCCGTGCTGACCGGCCTCTCCTCGCTCTCCTTCGGCAATGACAGCCGCTATGTCTTCCATCTGCTCAGCGGACGCGTGCGGCATACGCTTCCATTGGCGCTGAAAGGGTTGGGCTACAGCACGTCCCACATCAGTTGCGACCGGCCCTCCTTCGTCAATTGCGGCCGATTCTACCGATCGGCCGGGTTTGACGTGGTCAGCTACGCCGAGACTTTGCCGCCACCGTTCGACGCAGCGCGCTGGAAACGCGAGAATCATGACGAGCAACTCTACGACCACGCGCGCGGGCAGCTCACGAACCGCCTGCAGGGCGGCGCCTCCTGCTTCCTGTCGATCACGACTTTGATGAACCATGGTGATCACCGCCGCCGGATCTTTCCGATCGAGCGTCATGCGGACCTGCGCCGCGAGGCCGTGGCGGCGACAGGTATTCCCTCCTATGGCGAATACGCCGTAAGGCTGGCCGAGAGCGTCGCGGCCTACGACGCCTTCCGCGAGCAGCTCGAAATCATGCTGAGCGGCCAGCCCGCCGTCATCGTGCGCTACGGCGATCACCAGCCGTCCTTCACCACGACGCTTACCGGACTGCCGCCGTCGGATCCGGTTTTGCGATGGACATTCTATACGGTCGAGGCGGTGAACTGCTCGCTGCCAAACGATCTCGCCGCACCACCCGTGCTCGATAGCGCCTTCCTATCGACATTGACGCTGCAAGCCGCCGGACTGCCGCTGGACCCCATCTTCGCCACCCGTGCCGCTCTGTTGCACGATTGCGCGGCGCCTTATTTCGACAGCGCCTCGCCACGCAAAAGGAGCTTCCATCGCGCGCTTGTCGAAGCCGGCATGGTCGATCTCGCCTGATAGCATCGCCTCGTCGTCTTGCCGCTTTGGAGCCGCTTCGCTACACCGGACGGTGAGGCACAATCCGGAGTGCGGCCATGGCTGGAACCACCTACGACACCGACAACATCTTCGCGAAAATCCTGCGCGGCGAGATTCCTTCGCACCGTGTCTATGAGGACGAAGCCGTGATTGCCTTCATGGATGTGATGCCGCAGGGACCAGGCCACACGCTGGTGGTGCCGAAAGCACCGTCGCGCAACCTGCTCGACGCCGCGCCGTCGACATTCGGACCGCTCTTCACCGTCGTTCAGAAGGTGGCGCTCGCGGTCAGGAAAGCCCTCGATGCCGATGGCGTCACGATCATGCAGTTCAACGAGCCCGCGTCAGGCCAGACCGTCTATCACCTGCATGTCCATGTCATACCCCGTTTCGACGGCATCCCGCTTAAGCCGCATAGCGGCGCGATGGAGAAACCCGAGGTTCTGGCCGAGAACGCCGAAAAGATACGGACGGCGCTGAAGCAGCAGTAACGCTCAGCCCTGGGCCGCCGGCGCTTCCAATGTGCCGCTGGAGCACGACCGGCGTTGCTGCGCTTCGAATGCGCGCATGCCCAATCTCCAGCATCCGATCGTGACCACAACACCGCCGAAGACATCCATCAGATTGTGCCCGCCATGGATGAGGATTGCCGGCAACAGCGCGACATTGACGAGGATCAGCCCCAAACGCCCGAAAAAATACGGCCAGATCGCCATAAGGGACATCAGCGCCATGACGGTGTGGAATGAAGGAAACCCTATCAAGCCTGTAACGTGTATGGCCGAAATGTCCTTGATGCCGTCAACGAGCATACGATTCAGTTCCGCTCCGTAAGCGGAACTGACTATCGGGCGAACAACACGGTCGATCTCGGGATCCAGGGTCCAGTACGCGGACGCCCCGCTGGACGGAAGCAGCGCCCAGCAGAAGATGGTGACCAGCGCGGCAAACACAGTCGCCAACATGGCTGCATGCAATTGCCGCCGATCCTTGGCCATACCCAGAAAGAGAAAGACAAACAGAATCTGGACCAGTGTCAGGGCATAGACCTGCCTGAGAATGTCGGAAAGCAACGGGTATTGAGAGATCCATGCGCAGGCATCCGGCCAAGAATAGCCAAACCAAGCGTCGATCGCCACCAGGGTGGCGTCGATCGGAGGTGAGTATCGCGGCAGAAGCAGAAGGTTGAAGAGCGAGGCAACCACCGAAAAGAGGATGAACAAGGCAAGGGCATGCGCGGTAAGCGCAATCCGCTCGGCTCGACGGACCTGACGATAAAATTGCCCAAGCAAGACCATCACGACCGCAAAGCCGATGGAAAAGCTGTGGCTATCGAGCGCAACGGTGATTTCCTTGTCCCAGGCAAGAAACAAGCAAACAGCCACCAACGCTAAAATTATAGCGAATATCGTCCGTTCCGCGGGCAACAAGATCATGCCGGCAACATGACCACCCGGAGTTAATTCAGGGTGAAAAACGCTGCTGGTAATGTCATCAGAAGGTACGGACCGCAGTGTTGGAATAGGATACCACGGTAACTACGCCTTCTACTATGCTTCCTTTATTAGAATCCTCTTACGTATCTCATCGGCGCACTGCTGGGGACGCAGGATCGAGGTGTCGACTTCCAGATCGTAAGTGCCGGGTCGGTGCACCTCCTCCTGCCACAAGCGCACCGGCAAAGGCAGGGGATCGTCTGATGAGCCGGTGACATACGCCCTGCCCGGTTCGCCGGCGGCACGCCTTTCCATGATGACGTCAATGGGACAACGAACACCGACGAACAACACCGGCAGGCCGGCGAGCCGACGCATGCAATCGGCGAGGCAGCCGAGGGGCCTAGAATAGGCGTCGTGGTGGCCGACATCGGCGACGACGTTCAGTTCCAGCCGGCTATGGGCCGCGATCGATTCGTAGAGGGCGGCATACAAACGCGGCACCAAGGCTTCGAGGTCGGGCCGCTCTCCGCCAGGACGCAATCCGATTCCCGGGCGAAGTCGCGGCGGCGTGACCTGCTCATAGCTGTCGACGCCCAGGTTCATCCACGCGCCATCGAAGCTTTCCTGAATGGCTCGCGCGATGCTCGACTTTCCCGATCGCGGTGCACCGTTGAGGATGATGATCTGACCTGCCATGGGCTACCTCCCAAATGAAAAAAGCCCCGTTGCCGGGGCTCTTTCCGATTTTCGACGGGGCTCAGCCCTTGCGAGGCAGTTGCGGCACGAGGCTGCGTTTGCCGCCATCCTTGCCCTTGGGCTCCGGCTTCTGCGCCACGGCCTTCTTGGCGGCGGGCTTCTTGGCCACGGCCTTGCGCGGCTTGGGCGCGTCTTCCGGCTCTTCCTTTTTCGGTTGCACCGGCGCCTCGTCGGCGAGCGATTCGAGCTTCAGGCCGGTCTCGCCGGTTTCCTTCTTCTCGACGGTGACACGCACCGTGCCGCCCTTCTTGAGCTTGCCGAACAGCACCTCGTCAGCCAGCGGCTTCTTGATGTGCTCCTGGATGACGCGGCCGAGCGGCCGGGCGCCCATGCGTTCATCATAGCCCTTGTCGGCCAGCCAGGCGATCGCGTCCGGCGACAGGTCGAACGTGACGCCGCGCTCGGAAAGCTGGGCTTCCAGCTGCATGACGAACTTCTGCACCACCTGATGGATGACCGGCACCGGCAGCGAGCCGAACGGGATGATCGCGTCGAGACGGTTGCGGAACTCCGGCGTGAACAGCCGGTTGATCGCCTCGACATCGTCGCCTTCGCGCTTGGTCGAACCAAAGCCGATCGCCGCGCGCTGCGCATCCGATGCGCCCGCATTGGTGGTCATGATCAGGATGACATTGCGGAAGTCGATCTGCTTGCCGTTGTGGTCGGTCAGCTTGCCGTGGTCCATGACCTGCAACAGGATGTTGAACAGGTCCGGATGCGCCTTCTCAACCTCGTCCAGCAGCAGCACGCAGTGCGGATGCTGGTCGACGCCATCGGTCAGCAGGCCGCCCTGGTCGAAGCCGACATAGCCGGGAGGGGCGCCGATCAGCCGCGAGACTGTGTGGCGCTCCATGTACTCCGACATGTCGAAGCGGATCAGCTCGACACCGAGCGAAGCAGCCAATTGCTTGGCGACCTCGGTCTTGCCGACACCGGTCGGACCCGAGAACAGGTAGGAGCCGATCGGCTTCTCCGGTTCGCGCAGGCCGGCACGCGCCAGCTTGATCGCCGAGGTCAGAGCGGTGATCGCCGTGTCCTGACCGTAGACGACGCGCTTCAACTCGATATCGAGGCCCTGCAGCACCTTCTCGTCGTCGGCCGAAACCGTCTTCGGTGGGATGCGCGCCATGGTGGCGATCGTGGCTTCGATCTCCTTGATGCCGATGGTCTTCTTGCGCTTGGCTTCCGGCACCAGCATCTGCGAGGCGCCGGTCTCGTCGATCACGTCAATCGCCTTGTCAGGCAGCTTGCGGTCGTTGATGTAGCGCGCCGACAGTTCGACCGAGGCCTTGATCGCTTCGCTGGTGTACTTGACCTTGTGGAACTCCTCGAAATAGGGCTTCAGGCCCTTCATGATCTCGATGGCGTCCTCGATCGTCGGCTCGTTGACGTCGATCTTCTGGAAACGCCGCACCAGAGCGCGGTCCTTCTCGAAGAACTGGCGGAACTCCTTGTAGGTGGTGGAGCCGATGCAGCGGATCGCACCCGACGACAGCGCGGGCTTCAACAGGTTCGACGCATCCATGGCGCCGCCAGACGTCGCGCCCGCACCGATCACCGTATGGATCTCGTCGATGAACAGCACGGCGCCCGGATAGTCCTCAAGCTCCTTGACGACCTGCTTCAGGCGCTCCTCGAAATCGCCGCGATAGCGCGTGCCGGCCAAAAGCGTGCCCATGTCGAGCGCGAAGATGGTGGCATTGTGCAGCACTTCCGGAACGTCGCCCTCGACGATGCGCTTGGCCAGGCCCTCGGCGATCGCGGTCTTGCCGACGCCGGGGTCGCCGACATAGAGCGGATTGTTCTTGGAGCGGCGGCACAGCACCTGGATGGTGCGGTTGATCTCGCTTTCGCGGCCGATCAGCGGGTCGATCTTGCCGGCCTTGGCCTTGTTGTTGAGATTGACGCAATAAGCCGTCAGCGCATCCTGCTGCTGCTTCTTCTTGCCGCCTTCCTCCTGCGGCTCAGCGCCGTTCTGGCCGCCCTGCTCGTCATCGGCGCCGCGCGGCGAGCGCGTTTCCGATGCGCCGGGGCGCTTGGCGATGCCGTGCGAGATGTAGTTGACCGCGTCGTAACGGGTCATCTGCTGTTCTTGCAGGAAATAGGCGGCGTGGCTTTCACGCTCGGCGAAGATAGCGACGAGCACATTGGCGCCGGACACTTCCTCGCGACCGGACGACTGCACGTGGATCACCGCGCGCTGGATGACGCGCTGGAAGCCGGCGGTCGGCTTGGAATCCTCGTCGTAGCCCGTAACCAGATTGTCGAGTTCGGTGTCGATATAGGTCAGAACGGTGTGCTTGAGCTCATCGAGATCGACATTGCAGGCGCGCATGACGGCGGCGGCCTCGGTATCGTCGATGAGCGCGAGCAGCAGATGTTCCAGGGTTGCATATTCATGGTGCCGCTCATTGGCGAGCGTCAGCGCCTGGTGAAGCGCCTTTTCCAGGCCTTGGGAGAAAGCCGGCATGTTACCTCACTTCTTCTCCATCACGCATTGCAGCGGATGCTGATTCTGTCGGGCGAAATCCATGACCTGAGACACTTTGGTCTCGGCCACCTCGAATGTATAGACCCCGCACTCGCCCACTCCATGATTGTGAACATGAAGCATGATGCGTGTGGCGGCTTCGCGGTCCTTCTGGAAAAAACGCTCCAGCACGTGAACCACGAACTCCATCGGAGTGTAGTCGTCGTTGAGGATGAGGACCCGATAAAGGCTGGGCTTCTTGGTCTTGGTTTTGGTGCGCGTGATAACGGCCGTCCCGCGGCCGGCATCATTGCCGTCACCGCCGCCGTTTTGCATCCGCGCCACATATCGCGTGGCAGTCAAACCGATCGTCACGTAATCCTGCCTCTTTCGAATCCTCATGCGAGTTCGACATGTAGGTGTTCGATGGACGATTTTAAGCCCTTCTGGTTAGCTGACAATATGGCTAGGTGACCAACGTGGCGGATTTTCGCAATCGTGAAGCGGTACGCTGCCGCGGACCGGAAATCGGCATGAAAAAACCCGGCCGCGTAAGCGCGACCGGGTTCTGTCCCGACCCCAAAGGGCCGGATCTCAAACTGTCAGGCGAAAATTACTTCGCCTTGGCAACGATCGATTCGAACGGCTTGTAGGCTTCCTTGGCGAGTTCGGCATAGAGGTCGCCGATCTTGGTGGCCTCGGCGACGAACGCCTCATAGGACTGCTTGGCGTAGTCGGACTGGATCTCGATGGCCTTGTCCAGCGACTTGGCCGAGAACAGCTTCTCGACAGCGGCGCTGCCGGCTTCGAAGCTCTTCTTGGTGTATTCGCCGGCCTCGGTGGCGATCGCCTGAGCGCCCTTGGACAGAGAGGCAAAGCTCTTCAATCCGGTGTCGGTGAACTCCTTGCCGAATTTGCTGAGGTCTTCATAGGTCTGGGTCATTTCGCGATTCCCTTGACGGTTGAAGCGTCCTTCTTCGGGGCGCTCTTGTGCAATGCACGCTAATATATTGTGCGGCGCACAAAAGTCAACATTTTCAAATGGGCCACCGCCGGCTGCGCGGCCAACTGCTAAAAATCAAATAAAGAGAGCTTCAAGCCCGAACAAAATGGTGAACACGGCGGTTACCATAAACGGATTGGTAACGCTGCCCCGGTAGCTTGGCCGGAAGTGAGGCAGGATCCCTTTGCCGCCTCCAACGCAACGAGAAATTCAAAGGAACTACCAGTGCGTCAGGCGTTGTCGGGCATCGTTTCCAAATCCATCTCCCCTCTCAAAACGATCATGATCATCGCCATGGCGGTGACGTTCGTCGTCGCCGGCGCCGCTTCGTCGTTCGCCGCGCGGTCGGCGGCCATCGTGGTCGATGCCAAGACCGGGAAGGTGCTCTATTCGGCCGATGCCGACGGCAGGCGCTATCCCGCCTCGCTCACCAAGATGATGACGCTCTACCTGACCTTCGAAGCTCTCGCGAAGGGCAAAATCAGCAAGAACACGCCGGTCGTGTTTTCGTCCAAGGCCTCCGCCGAGGCGCCGACGAAGCTTGGCGTTAAGCCAGGCGGTTCGGTCACGGTCGAGACCGCCATCCTGTCGATGGTCACCAAGTCGGCGAACGACTCGGCGACAGCGCTCGGCGAGATGATCGGCGGCAACGAAACCAATTTCGCCCGCATGATGACCGCCAAGGCGCGGCAGCTCGGTATGAACGGCACCGTCTTCCGCAACGCCAACGGCCTGCCCGACCCCGGCCAGTTCACCACCGCGCGCGACATGGCCACGCTCGGCATCGCGCTGAGGGAGCATTTCCCGCAGTATTACGGCTATTTCTCGCAGCGCTCCTTTCTCTATGGCCGCCAGCGCATCAACGGCCATAACCGCCTGCTCGGCCGCATCAAGGGTGTCGACGGCATCAAGACCGGCTATACCCGGGCTTCCGGCTTCAACCTCGTCTCGTCGGTGTCCGACGGCAACCGCCGCCTGGTCGCCGTCGTCATGGGCGGCACATCGGGCGGCAGCCGCGACAACCAGATGGCAAGCCTGATCAACACCTACATGCCGAGGGCTTCGACCCGTGGCGGCGGCGATCTCGTCGCCAAGGCCGACAGCAATCCGATCAAAGCGCTCGCCAAGGTCTTGCTGCCCAAGCACGATGCGCCGACCCCCGATGAGAAGCCCGTGGCCGTGGCGGAAGCCGATACCGCCGCAGCCGACGACGCGACCATCGCCCAGGGCGACAGCGAGGACGAGGACAGCGCCGAGGCCGAGGCGCCCAAGCTGGTTGCTCCGGCAAGGAAGGTGAAGACGGTCATCGTCTCCGCCCCCAAGGTCGCGACGGCCCAGGTCGTGGCAGCCTATGCCGAGCCTGCGCCGCAGGCGGTCGATCCGGTGAAAACCGCTTCCGTGCCGTCGGGCTGGGCCATTCAGGTCGCTTCGTCGCCGAAGCAGTCCGAGGCCCAGGCCTTCCTAGACAAGACCACCAAGCAGGCACCCAAGGTTCTTGCTGATGCGTCCGGCTTTACCGTCGCCTTCGACAAGGACGGCGTCACCTATTACCGCGCCCGTTTCGGCGGGTTCGGGTCAAAGGACGCCGCCTGGAAGGCCTGCACCGCTTTGAAGAAGAAGAAAATCGAGTGCTACGCCGTCCAACAGTAGGACAGCGTGGAAAACGATCTCCCGGAAATTTTCTGCGTCGAAGGAGACTAGTCGTGATTGGAGAGCAAGACGTCCTTGGCTTCGTTAATCCGCGCCGCCAGGAAAGACGTGCCGCCGATATCGGGGTGCAGGCGCTGCATCAGGCGGCGGTGCGCCTTGCGGACATCCGCCGCGGCGGCCCCCGCTTCAAGACCAAGGACCTTGTAGGCCTCCTCCTTAGTCATGGCGCCCGGACCTGGCGCAACACCCAGCCTTTCGCCACCGTTCGCCTCAGTGTTTTTGCGCCAGACGGGAAATCTGCCGTCAAGATACGTCTCTAGCAACTGGCGGCTCTCCGCATCGCCGGAGAGTTCGCGATAAAGATGCTGCAACTCGGCAAGGCCCATCGAGCCGAGCATCTTGCCGTCATGGCGGCCGGCCAGAACCAGTCCTTCGAGGCCGCCGGTATTGTGGTCAAGCTCCATTTCGAGCGCAGCGGTGCGTACTGTCGAGCGTTTTGCGGATGTCAGCCTGGCATTCGGCCGGTTTGCGCGTGTGGCGCCGTACCATGCGACCGCAACGAACAGGATGATGCCACCGATCCCGCTACGTCCGACCACCAGCACGGCGCCGCCCACGAGCCCCAGCAGGATCGGCCCAACTGTCCTCATGTCGTTTGCCAGCTTGCCCGGATCGGCGCGAAGGAAAGCCGTGGCTGCGATCAGCAGCACCAGCAACAATGCGACAAGAACGATAATTGCGCCTAACATTCCCTACCGCCCCGCGGGCCTGCGTCCACCTGGATAGCCACGCGATGTACTTCAACACTTTTTCTGCGCCGGAATCATGGCCTGCCCTTACAGAACGGCCGCGACGCGGACAGACTTCGCCGCCGCGATTTTGTCGAACCCAACGGGCTTCCCGCGCACGACTTTCAAGATGTGGCGTTGCCGCGCGGCTTGCAAGTCCAGCGCCAGCCCAGATTTAGGGCCAGAAAAGGGGGCCGTAACGGAGATGGGCCGCGGTTTGGCCTGCCGACCTACAGCAAGCCGAGATCGGCAAGCTCGCGCCTGAGTTTCGGCGGCATCTCGACCAATCCTGCCTTGCCCTTGCCGAGATCGAGCGGCGCGTCCAACGGCTTCAGATAGCGCCAGCCCTGGAAGGCCCGGCGCGGCTGCCAGTCGGTGCGCACGACTTGCGGGTCGAGAACCAGATGGCAGCGGCCGATGCCCTCGCCATCGGTGAAGGGCCGGATTTCGGTGATCAGTTGGCGGCACTGCACGCTGCCCTTGATCACCCAGTAGAGCGAGCCGCCGTCCGTGACCTCGTCGCCGCGCGTCGGCACCATGCGGGTCGTGTGCCAGTGCTCGGCAGGTTCACCGGCCCGCCGGCGCTCATCAAGGCGAAACTCGATCCATTCTTCGAGATCCTCGACGCTGTCACAGCCGACGCAGAGCTTTAAGAGATTGAGAGCCATGCCGGAAGATTTAATCCGGCGGGCGAACGCGTCAACCGCCTGGACGAGTTCTCCACAGTGCCAGCGGGATAGCCTGGCACGCTAGATAGCAGGAATGAAAGATGTGGCGAGGCGCGTCGCCGCGACTATGCTGGCGAAATGCGGAGTGATCGTCATCTTGGCACATGACCGAAACCAGCAAGGGCTGGATCGGCGTAGCGTGCTTCTGGCAGCGGCGCTGACGCTATCCGCCATCACCACGGATGTCAGAGGTCAAAGCGGGATTGCCGCCGCCAATGGAAAAACGCCGATGAAGACAACCGGCGCCGATATCGAAGGGCGCATCCAGCGGGTTCTTGCTGGACTCCGGCCGCCGATCGGATTTGCCGGCCAACCTCTTGCGACGCTGGCCGACCGGATGACGGCGCTGCATGTTTGCGGCGTCAGCGTCGCGGTCATCCACAACGGGAGCATTGAATGGGCGCGCGGTTTCGGGCTCACCACGAATGATTGCCATGCGATCGGACCGGACACGCTGTTTCAGGCGGGATCAATCAGCAAGCCGGTTGCCGCAATGGCGGTTCTGGCTTTGGTTCAGGCAGGAAGGCTCGACCTCGATGCCGACGTGAACTCCTATCTCAGGAGTTGGAAGGTTCCGGCGAATTCCTACACCGACAAGGAGAAGGTCACACTTCGGCAATTGCTCAGCCACTCCGCCGGGACGACCGTGCATGGCTTTGCCGGATATGAGGCCGGGACGCCGGTTCCCACTCTCATCGAGGTCTTGAACGGCGTTCCGCCGGCGAACAATCCTCCCATTGTCGTCGACCAGCGGCCGGGCGTTCGCTTCCGGTACTCCGGCGGCGGCTATACGATCGTGCAGCAGCTGCTGATCGATGTCACCGGCAAGCCATTCGCCGAATTGCTGGATGAGATGGTGCTTGCGCCGCTTGGGATGACCCGCACCAGCTATCGCCAGCCCCTGCCCGCCGGGGAGCTCGGCAACGCCGCCATGCCTCACACCGTAACTGGTGATCCCGTGGCCGGCGGTCCCCACATCTATCCGGAACTGGCCGCAGCAGGCATGTGGACGACGCCGACCGATCTGGCTCGTTTCGACTTGGCCCTGCTCGATGCCTGGGCGGGGCGGCCAATGCCGGTCCTTTCCCAACCGGCGGTCATTCAAATGCTGACCCCGGGATTGGGCAATTACGGGCTGGGCCTCATCGTCCGAAGCTCGCCGCCACATCGCCGTTTCGGCCATGACGGTGTCAATGCGGGTTTCATCAGTTCGATGATCGCCGGTGAAACGGGCGACGGCGCCATCGTGATGACAAACGGCGATCAGGGCGACGTGCTGGTCGCCGAGATCATGCAAAGCATCGCCGCCGAATACCAATGGCCTGACTGGGTCCGAAAAGAGCGGAAACTGGCGACGATCGATCCAAGGCTGCTGGACCGCTTTACCGGAAACTATCGACTGAACCCGACCACAGTCCTTCACATTTCGAACGAAGGCGGAAATCTGTTTTCGCAGGCGACGGGACAGGCGAAATTCCAACTGTTTCCGCAAAGCGACCGGGACTTCTTTACGACCGCGTTCGATTCGGTGTTCACGTTCGACACCGACGGTTCAACCGACGCCCAGCGATTGACCATCCATCAGGACGGTCAGGACTATCGCGCCAGGCGCATCCCCTGACCGGGAGGCGAATAGCCGGATCGAGGCCGCCGCCGCTCAGCACTCCACGACATTCACGGCCAGGCCGCCGAGGCTGGTTTCCTTGTATTTCTCGTTCATGTCGAGGCCGGTCTGGCGCATGGTCTCGATCGCCGCGTCGAGCGGCACGAAATGGACACCGTCGCCCTTGATCGCCAGCGACGCGGCCGTCACAGCCTTCACGGCGCCGAGTGCATTGCGCTCGATGCACGGCACCTGAACGAGGCCGCCGACCGGATCGCAGGTCATGCCGAGATGATGTTCGAGCGCGATCTCGGCGGCATTCTCGACCTGCTCGGGCGTGCCGCCCATGACGGCGCAGAGCCCCGCCGCGGCCATTGCAGAGGCTGAACCCACCTCGCCCTGGCAACCCACCTCGGCGCCGGAGATCGATGCATTGGACTTGATGATGCCGCCGACAGCGGCGGCCGTCAGCAGGAAGTCGCGAATGCTCGGCTGATCGGCCTCGGGATGGAAATGAAGCCAGTAGCGCAGCACCGCGGGCAGCGTGCCGGCCGCGCCATTGGTCGGCGCGGTGACGACGCGGCCGCCGGCCGCATTCTCCTCGTTGACGGCCATGGCATAGATGGAGAGCCAGTCATTGGCGAGCAGCGGATTCGGGCGATTCTGCTGCCATTGTTCCTGCAGCTTGTCGTGGAGTTGCCGGGCGCGTCGGCGCACCTTCAGCCCGCCCGGCATAATGCCATCCTGCGACAGGCCCCGGTCGATGCAGCCCTTCATGGCGCCCCATATGGCATCGAGACCGGCATCGAGCTCCTCGCGCGACATCTGCGTCTCCTCGTTGACGCGCTTCATCTCGGCGATGGAAAGACCGCTTTTCGCGGCCATCTTCAGCATCTCGACGGCGTTCTTGAAGGGGTACGGCACCTTCTTGCCTTCCGTCGTCACCGAGCCCTTGGCCTTCATGCGCTGCAGCTCTTCTTCCGAAACCACGAAGCCGCCGCCGATCGAATAATAGATGCGCTTGAGCAGCAGGCGCCCGCCGGCATCGTAGGCGTAGAACGCCATGCCGTTGGCGTGGCCGGTGAGCGGCGTCTTGCGGTCGAGCACCAGATCGGTCGCCGGATCGAAGCGGTAGGAGGTATGGCCGGGCGGCGATATCGCCTTGTCGGCCGCGATACGGCTGACGATACCATCCGCCTGGTCGGGATCGACCGTCTGCGGGGTCTGGCCGGCAAGTCCCAGGATGACGGCGCGGTCGCTGCCGTGACCGATGCCGGTATAGGCGAGCGAGCCGTGCAGGCTGGCGCCGATGCGGGCAACCTTGGCGCCGGTCGGACGCGGCCAGTCGTCCCCCGCAACCTCGTCGAGAAAGCGCCGCGCGGCCGTCATCGGCCCCATCGTGTGCGAACTCGAGGGGCCGATGCCGATCTTGAACAGGTCGAAAACCGAAAGGAACACGTTGTCTCCTGGGTCGTGCGTCGGAAATTACATATAGGAATTCGCGGGATGTTTCCGCTCTTTTGACAATCGCGGCGCGGCATCCGCCGACCTTGTTTGCTCCGGCAGCGACATTGATTGCCCGACCATCCCGGCGCGGCTATTCTGCACCGGACGCGCCAGCGTGGTCCAAGCTTGCCGAGGGGGATGTTATGTTCATGTTGAAAGCCAGACCCAAACCTGTGCGCATCGACCCCGCCCGGACAGCCGTGGTCGTCGTGGACATGCAGAACGCCTTTGCCTCGGCAGGCGGCATGTTCGACCTTGCGGGCATAGACATTTCAGGCGCGGCGCCAGCCATCGAAGCCAACAAGCGCCTGCTGGCCGCCGCCCGCGAAAACGGCGTGCCGGTGGTTTACCTCCAGATGTCCTACAAACCCGACCTCAGCGATGGAGGGGACATATCCTCCCCCAACCACCACAAGGAATTGGGGATGGTGATGATGCGCGAGCGTCCCGAACTTCATGGCAAACTGCTGATCGACGGCAGCTGGGACTGGCGGATCGTGGATGCGTTGAAGCCCGAAGCCGGCGACAAGGTGATCCGCAAGTCACGTTACAGCGGCTTTTGCGACACCGAGCTGGAGGCCTATCTGCGGACCCGAGGTACCCGCTACCTGCTCTTCACAGGCGTCGCCACCAACATCTGCGTCGATGCGACCGCGCGAGACGCCTACTCGCGGGAGTTCTGGCCGATCCTGGTCGAGGACGCAATGAACCATTCGGGTCCGGACTTCAATCGTCAGTCGACATTGTGGAATTTCGAGAATGCCTTGGGATGGGTCACCACGACCGACATGGTCGTCGCGGCCTTGCGGACGGAACCCGCCGAAGCTTTGCCGACCTGAGCCAATGGGCAGCTCCTACCTGTCGACGGCCGATATCGCCGCGCTTGCGTTCTTCCTGCTGGCATGGGTGCTGCACACGCTCGCCTCGGACGGCAGGCTGGTCAGCCGCATGTCGCTGACGACTGCCATGAACGCGCAGCGCGAGGCCTGGATGCGCACCATGGCGGAGCGCGAAATCCGCATCGTCGACACCGCCATCATGAGCGGCCTGCAGCAAGGCACCGCCTTCTTCGCCTCCAGTTCGCTCATCGCGCTCGGCGGCTGCTTCGCGCTGCTCGGCGCGTCCGACCGGGTGCTCGAGGTCTTGAGCAATCTGCCCCTGGGCGGCCCACCGTCACGGCCGGCTTTCCAGATAAAGGTCCTGGGACTGGTGCTGATCCTGGCTTTTTCGTTCTTCAAGTTCGGCTGGGCCTACCGGCTATTCAACTACTGTTCGATCCTGATCGGCGCCGTGCCGATCCCCCATGGAGAGGCCTCACGTAGTCCAGCCAGCCAGACAGCCGTGTGGCGCGCGACGCAGATGAACATGCTGGCCGGCAAGCATTTCAACTCCGGCCTGCGTGGCGTGTTTTTCTCGATCGGCTATCTCGGCTGGTTCGTCGATCCGGTGGTGTTCGTGCTCTCGACGGTGCTGCTTCTGGCCGTGCTGGTGCGGCGCCAGTTCTTCTCGGCGGCGCGGCGCGCCGTCATCGGTCAGCCGCCCGGCGCCGGAAAGGGCTGATCGATGCGGCCGGAAAGCCAATAGGCTAGCAGTCCGATCCATTCGCGGATCGCCATGGTCGTATTCTCCAGGGAATCAGCCGGATTGTCGCGGAACATGCCGACACCTTCCTTGCCGGACGTGCGATAGTCGACCGGCCATGGGACAGTTGGAAAACCTGCCTTGTCGAACAGCGCCTTGGCGCGCGGCATGTGGAAGGCCGATGTCACCAACAGCCAGGTCTCGCCCGGCTTCGGCTTGACAAGTTCGCGGCTGAAGATCGCATTTTCATAGGTGTTGCGGGACTTGTCCTCAAGAACGAGACGATCGGCCGACACACCCAGCGGGACGAGCAGACGGGGCGCGGTGTCGGCGTCGCCCTCGCCCTCCAGGAAAAGCGAGCCATTGCCGCCGGACACGACCACCTTTGCCTGCGGGAAGCGCCGGGCGAGGATCGCCGTCTCCACCATGCGGTCGCCGCTGGTGCTCAATTCATAGCCGCCGCGCGCGAGATTGATGGCGCCTTCGAAGCCGCCGCCGAGCACGACGATGCCGTCGACCTTCTGCGGCAATGGCGGTTTGGGGAAACGCTCCTCGAGCGGATTGAGCATCATGGCGCCGAGCGAGGTCCACGCCGACAGCGCCAGGATCAGAAACGCTAGAACGCTACCGGTTACAGCCAGCCGCCGGCGGCCGATCGTCACCGAGATCAGGCCCGCCAACAGCAGGAAGATCGCCAGGTTGATCGGCTGGATGAAGAACCAGAATATCTTCGACAGATAGAAGAACATCGTTATCCGACCTCGCTAGGCCGAATACTCCACAATGACATTGTGTTTCTTCAGTGAGAGCACAGAGGGCCCGAAATAGGTCGGCCCATTAGCGACAAAGCGAGCTGGATGGCCATTCAGTATCAAAGTCGCGGCCTCATCTATCGAAGAAGGCCGTCTTGCCAAAAAGTCTTCTGTTTTCCGTGCGGAGATGATCTTTTTGTAAATCGGGAAAAGGCCATCGTCGTAGCACAGAAGTTCATACTCATGAATTTCTTTATGCTTTCGTGGGATAGTTCTGACAATTACCTTGGCAACTTTAGCCATCTACCACCACTTTTCCGGCTGGAACGTGCCGGCCGCCTGCTCGATGACGGCCGCGGTCTGGAACAGCGTCTCTTCCTCGAACGGCCTGCCGATCAGTTGCAGGCCGAGCGGCAATCCCTTGGGGTCGAGCCCGGCCGGCACGGCAATGCCCGGCAACCCAGCCATGTTGACGGTCACGGTGAAGATGTCGTTCAGGTACATTTTGACCGGATCGGCGGCCATGTCCTCGTCGGCGATGCCGAAGGCGGCGGACGGCGTCGCCGGGGTCAGGATGACGTCGACGCCGGCAGCGAAGACGTTCTCGAAGTCGCGCTTGATCAGGTTGCGCACCTTCTGTGCCTGCAGGTAGTAGGCGTCGTAATAGCCGGCCGACAGCACATAGGTGCCGATCATGATGCGGCGCTTGACCTCGCGGCCGAAGCCGGCGGCCCGGGTCTTCTCATACATCTCGACAATGTCCTTGCCCGGCACGCGCAGGCCGTAGCGGACGCCGTCATAGCGCGCCAGGTTGGACGACGCCTCGGCCGGCGCCACGATGTAATAGGCCGGCAGCGCGTATTTGGTGTGCGGCAGCGAAATGTCGACGATCTCGGCGCCGGCGTCCTTCAGCCAGGCAATGCCCTTCTGCCACAGCGCCTCGATCTCTTCGGGCATGCCGTCGACGCGATACTCTTTGGGAATGCCGACCTTCATGCCCTTGATCGGCTTGCCGATCGCCGCCTCGTAATCCGGCACCGGCCGGTCGACGGAGGTGGTGTCCTTCGGGTCGACCGAAGCCATGGACTTCAAGAGGATCGCGGCGTCGCGCACGTCGCGCGCGATCGGTCCGGCCTGGTCCAGCGACGAAGCGAAGGCCACGATCCCCCAGCGCGAGCAGCGGCCATAGGTCGGCTTGATGCCGACCGTGCCGGTGAAGGCGGCAGGCTGGCGGATCGAACCGCCAGTATCGGTGGCTGTGGCGCCGGCGCACAGGAAGGCAGAGACGGCGGTGGCGGAGCCGCCGGAAGAGCCGCCCGGCACCAGTTGCGCATTGTCCAGACTGCGCTGCGTCTTGCTGCCGCCCGCAGAAACAAAGCCGCCGTCGCCCTGGTGCGTCGTCGGCATCACCACCGTGTCGAGGCGCGAGCGCCGCCACGGATTGATGACCGGGCCGTAATAGGATGTTTCGTTGGACGAGCCCATGGCGAACTCATCCATGTTGAGCTTGCCCAGCATGACCGCGCCGTCGGCCCACAGATTAGAGGTGACGGTCGATTCATAGCGAGGCTTGAAACCATCAAGTACATGGCTGCAGGCCTGGGTATGGACACCTTCGGTGCCGAACAGGTCCTTGATGCCAAGCGGAATGCCTTCCAGCGCGCCGCCCTCGCCCTTCACCAGCCTGGCATCGGATGACTTGGCCATGTCGCGCGCCTTGTCGCCGGTCACCGCGACATAGGCGTTGAGCGCCGGATTGGCGCGATCGATCGCCTGGAGATAAGCCTCGGTGATCTCGGTCGCGGTAATTTCCTTGGCGCGCAGCTTGGCGCGGGCCTGCGAAATCGTCAGTCGGGTCAGGTCGCTCATCAAAGGCTCTTTTCGTAAAACACCGACCACTCGGAGTCGGGATAATCCAGCACCGGGCCGCAGCGTGAAAATCCGGCGCGCTCGTAAACGGTCCAGGCGGCCGGATGGCGGTCTCCGGTCTCCAGTACCAGACGCTTCAACCCCTCTTCACGGGCCAGCGCCTCGACGCGTTCGACGATCTTGGCGCCGATCTTGCGGCCACGATGGGTAGGCCGCGTGTACATGCGCTTGACCTCGCCGATCTCGACGCCGTGACGCTTGAGCGCGCCGCAGCCAATGGCAACGCCATCGTCACGCGCGATGAAGACGGTGGTGTCCTTGCCCGCCATCTGTTCGACGGTCAGGTGGTAGCAATGTTCCGGCGGCGTCAGTTCGAGCAAGGTCGCGTTGAGTTCCGCGACAAGGCCGCGCACGTCGTCCTGCAGCGGCGTCTCGACGGCGATCTCGATTGCCATCGGCCCGCTACTCCACGACCTTCGGCACGAGGAAGAAGTTCTCTTCGGTCGCCGGCGCGTTGGCGACGATATCGGCCGCCTTGTTGCCGTCGGTGACGATGTCCTGCCGCTTCTTCATCTCCATCGGCGTCACCGAGGTCATCGGCTCGACGCCGGAAACATCGACTTCATTGAGCTGCTCGACGAAACCCAGAATGGTGTTCAGCTCGCCGGTCATGCGCTCTGCATCTTCCTCGCTCACCGCGATGCGGGCGAGACGCGCGACGCGCTTCACAGTCTTGACGTCAACGGACATATTCTTGCCTCGGGGAAAACCAGATCGCGCTATAGCGGCGCAGAGCGGCGCGCGCAACATATTGGTGCCAGTTCGGTTACACGTGGTACCAATCAGCTACATCTCACTGAAAGACATAGCCTGCACGTCTGCGGCTTTGCGCTGCAATGGCGTCGATGACCGCCTTGCGGTTTTCGGGGTTGTCTCCAAGGATCATCGTCGGCGCGCAAGGTTGCTGGACAACCTGAACAAACGGCATTCCATGGCGATCGATGGCGGCGCGCAAACCGACGATGACATTTTGCGGACCGGTCCATTGCTCCGCCATACCGAATGTCGAATGGACCCAGTTTGCCTCCCAACTGTGCAATCGCGGATCGCCGGAGATCGTTTCTACGACTTCAAGCTTAATCCGAATGCTATCAGCCGACCGATCCGATAGCTTATCCGCCAGCCGCCCGGAGCCTTCCTTGCTTATCGCTTCGAGAAAATCGCGCCGCCGCTTCTGGAGTTCCGGGTCAAATACGGGTTGATAGGATATCATCCTGGCGCGGACGACGACCTGCGCATTGCTGAAGTAGTTCAGGTCAAGATCGTGCATGGTTGCACAGGCAGTTGCTTTGCCGGACGGCAAAAGGAGACCTAAAAAAACCGAGTTCAACAGCACCGCACTCAGCTTCGAAACCCTGTTCAAATCGCTCTCCGTATCGCCCCGAGTTCGGGAACGATCCTCAACGATCAAGGCAAATTGACGCCCTCGCAGAGATATGGGGGCTACGGCGGTTGCCGGCCTGCTCGTCGGGCCGCAGATCAAATCGCAGCGCTGACCGGAGCCTTCCGGGGGCGCAGCGGATCGGGCAACTCGAACAGCCGCTTCTTTGCCGAACACATGCCGCAGACGTCCTCATCCTCCAGCGCAGCGAATGCCCTCAACTCGACCTCGGAACAACTAGGCTCAAGCGGCCGATAAGCGAGATAAGGTTCCCATTTCTCCGACAAGCGGTATTTCGCCTTCTGCATCGGCAGGTAGGCCAGCGGCGCGCACTTCCAGATCTGCCCCTGGTAGAGCTGCTTGCAGTGGCGAGCCGGGCAGATTTCCCAACTGGCGCGAGGATCGCCGTCCTCGAAGGGCATCATGGCGTCGCCTAAGCCCTGATAGCGCCGGGTCCAGTTCTTGTTGGACGGGCGAATGTCGATGCGCAACCCATGCTCCTGGCGCCACGCATCCAGGAGATCGAAAACCGGCTTCAGTCTCTCCCGGTATTCCTCCGAATCATGATGAACCGAGACCGTCAGCCGGGCGTCCCGATCGGCGGCGAGAATTGCCGGCAATGTCGGGTGACGGTGCAGGAAAAAGCCGTTGCTGACGATCTCTATCGTGGCGTCCGGCCAGTGCCGCCGCACAAGCCCGACGAAGGCGGGCAGATGCGGGTGTATGGTGGGCTCTCCGCCCAGGATATTGAACCAGGTTACCGATACGCGCCGACTCCAAAACCCCATCCAACGGTCCGCCTCTTCGAGCGAGACGGTTCCGGAATGACGGTGGTTGGAGTAATGTGAACAGCTTTCGCAGGACAGATTGCAACCGTGCGCGACATGCAGTTCCAGTTTTGGGAACACTGGCCGCTCACGGCGAAAAAGCGACTGCACACGATTCAGCAGTCTCATGGCGGGGCAACACCCTCGCACAGATAGTAGCTGCCGCTGTTGCCTCTCGCCTCGCTTTCGTCATCGATAGGCCGGACCGACACGAGATCGAGTTGCGTCGGACTGACCCGGGTAACTGAAAGCACATCGGGAAAGACATAGCCCGGCTCCTGGCAGACGGCCGTCACCGCCCAGCTTGGAGAGCGTGCCGCCTTGCTGATCTGGACGAACTCGCAGTTGTACTCGACACCTTGCAACCCGTGCGCCGAGAGCACGATGTTGCCGGTATCGATCAGTGTCTGCAGCGTGTCCTTCCTGGCCTGCGCGCAAAGCTCCTCGGACTGAAGATAGACCCCTTCGATGAAATCATCGGCGGCGAGCGCGGGAGACGACGCCGCGACAAGCATCGACACGCAAAGAGATCGCCTCAACGCCATGGTTTCATTCCATTTTGTCTAGATGGTAATCGTCTCGCCGATCCCGGGCAATGCGATCTTGACACCCGAGCCTTCCAATCCGGCTTCGAACTTCTCCGGTGTCGGATCGATCATCGGAAACGTGCCGAAATGGCAAGGGACAACCGTGTCGAAATTGAAGAAGCGCCGGCAGGCCAGGGCCGCCACCGCGCCGCCCATGGTGAAGCGATCGCCTACCGGCACGATGCCGATCTTGGGCTCATGCAACTCATTGATCAGCGCCATGTCGGAGAAGATATCGGTATCGCCCATGTGGTAGAGCGTCTTGTCATCCGGGAAATGCAGGACCAGCCCGCCCGGATTGCCGAGATAGACATTTTTGCCGCCGTCCTCGCCAAACGAGGAGGAGTGGACCGCCTGGACAAAAGTGGTGGTGAAGCCGCCGCAATCGACGGTGCCGCCGATATTGCCAGGATTGATCTTGCTGCCGTCGGCGCCCTTGCCGACCAGATACATGCAGATCTCGAAATTGGCGACCAGTTGCGCGCCGCTCTTGCCGAGCACTTCCAGAGCGCCGCTGATATGGTCGTTGTGGCCGTGCGTCAGCAGCACATGCGTAATCCCCTCCGCAGGCCCTTCCCAACCACCTGTCCAGGACGGATTGCCGATCAGATAAGGGTCGATGAGGATCTTGGCGTCGCCGGTTTCGATGCGGAAGGCCGAATGGCCGTACCAGGTCAGTTTCATGAATTGCATTCCTCGATTTTTGGCTCGCCAGAGGATAGAACGCCGATGGCCCCGAGATCAAAGGGTATAGTGCTCGCCGCGCCCGGAAAGATGCGCGTTGCCGAAAAGACAAGGGAAAGCCGTTGGCTGTCATCACGATCGAGCAATTGCCGGACCGGCTCACCGCTGGCAGGACGCTTGCGGGGCTTGATCTCGGCGACAAGACGATCGGCGTCGCGGTTTCCGACCAGGGATTCTCCTTCGCCCATCCGCGTCCGGTCATCATGCGGCGAAAATTCTCGCTCGATGCCGCCGCGCTTCTGGCCCTGCTGCGGAAAGAGAATGTCGGCGCGGTCGCGATCGGGCTGCCGATAAACATGGATGGGTCAGAGGGGCCCCGCGCGCAGAAATCGCGCGCATTCGTGCGCAACATGGCGCCACTCAGCGACCTGCCCTTCGTGTTCTGGGACGAGCGGCTGTCGACGGTGGCGGCCGAACGCACCTTGATCGAGATGGATTTCTCGCGCGCCAAACGCGCCGGCAAGATCGATTCGGCGGCGGCCGCTTTTATTCTGCAGGGAGTTTTGGACCGGCTTCAGTCACTCGATGCAGCCTCTCGAACGGAACCTGAACCGCCCGGCGCCGGTTGATCCAGCCCCAGATTTCGCGACGGCGGCGGAATACCCATATCGCGACCAGCAGCAGGCCGTCGAATATGCAGGCTTTTGCCACCATGCCGGGGATGATCGCCGGATCGATACCGAGCATCTGGCCGTAGAGCTGGAACACAAAATCGTGCAGTTGCCGGGTGAGCATGACATAGCCGAAATTCATGTCGTTGAGCGACAGGTAGAACCAGCCCCAGAACAGCGCCATTGGAGCGGCCCACAATGCGAAGATGTAGCGCATCAGCGGCCTCCCTTCCCGTCCGAACTGTTACGGCCCGATATCAGCGACAGCAGCGAATTATG
>NZ_JAFKIC010000140.1 GCF_017306585.1 Mesorhizobium sp.
CCGGACATCTCCCCCGCAAGGGGGGAGATTGGCAGCGTCGATGACGGCGCTCTTTCCGCTGGTTAGCAACGCTGGAGATTTGCGAAAGCCGGCGTGACATCCGATCTCCCCCCTTGCGGGGGAGATGTCCGGCAGGACAGAGGGGGGTGGGCGGGAACCCGGCCTTCGCCGAAGTCCCCATTTTCTCGCGAATTCTCATCCGCGCGACTGTGTCACGATTCCAGATACGTGTCCGCCCAGTTCGAGACCGCCCAGCGCGGATTGTTGGCGATGTTGCCGACCTTGTCGCGGGCGACGCTGATGAAGCTCCATTCGGCGACGTTGATCAGCGGCAGGTCCGCAGCAACCTCCTTCTGGAACTCCTTGTAGAGGTCGGTGCGGGCCGAGGTGTCGAGGGTCTCCGAAGCCTTGGTGATTAGGGCGTCGAGCGCGTCGTTCTTGTAGCCGCCCTGGTTGGAGAACGGCACGCCGTCGGGAATGCCGCTCTGCACCAGGATGGTGGTCGAGATCGCCGGATCGCCGCGGAACACCGGTGGCCCGACCGCGAGGTCGAAAGCGTGATCGGTGTAGACGGCCTTGATATGCGCGGCCGAGTCGTTGTTGACGAGCTGCGCGTCGATGCCGATCGCCGCGAGCGCCTGGCGCAGATAGTCGCCGAACTGCTTGGTCTCGTTGAAATAAGGCGCGGGCAGGAGCTTCAGCGAGAAACGGTTGCCGTCGCCGCCTTTCTTGTAGCCGGCTTCGTCGAGCAGCGCGTTGGCCTTGGCGACGTCGAAGGCATAGGTCGGCACGTCGGCGGTGTAGAACTGCGGATCGTTCTTCGGCACCGGGCCGGTGGCGGTCGCGGCGTAGCCGAGGAACACCGTCTTGACGACGAAATCCTTGTCGATGGCGTGCGCGATCGCCTGGCGCACCTTCACGTCGGCCAGTTCCTTGCGGCGATGGTTGATCTCGACGACGAGCTGGTAGGTCAGCCCCTCATAGCCCTTGGTGATCACCTTGAGGCCTGGCACCTTGGAGATGCGGTCGAGGTCGGCGAGCGGCACGGCGGAGAAGGCGGCAAGCTGGATCTCCTCGGCTTCCAGGGCGCTCGCCGCCGAGGTGCGGTCGGGCAGGACCTGATAGATGATCTCGTCGAGATAGGGCTCGTCCTTGCCCCAGTAATCCGTGTTCTTCGTCAGCCGGTAGTACTGGCCTGCCTTGTACTCCGCGAATTTGAACGGGCCGGTCCCGACGGGCGCGGTGTTGGCCGGGTTGTCCTCGATCTTGCCGACCTCGTAGAGATGCTTGGGCACCACGCTCGACAGCGCCGGCAGCGCGTTGCGGATCAGCTGGAACGGTGTCGGCTTGGCGAATTTGAACACGGCCGTCAGATCGTCGGGTGTGTCCACCGCGCTCAGATCCTTGAAGACGGTGCGGCCGAGATTCTGCAGCGGCTTCCAGATCTGCAGCGCCGAGAAGGCGACGTCGGCCGAGGTGAACGGCTTGCCGTCATGCCATTTGACGCCGTCACGCAGCTTGAAGGTCGCCGAGAGTCCATCGGCCGCGCCTTCCCAGCTCACGGCAAGCCGTGGCGCAAGCCCGTCCTTGCCGTCGAAGGAGGCTTCGGCCAGCGTCTCGACGATCTTGCTGGAGATGAAGAAGACGCCGTTGGAAGCGACGATCGCCGGGTTGAGGTTGCGCGGCTCGGAATCGGCGGCGAGCACCAGCCGGCCGCCCTTCTTCGGTGTCTGCGCCCGGCCCAGTGTCGGCATGGCCGTGGAGGCCAGCAGCAGCGCCGAGCCGGCAAGCATCGTGCGCCTGGAAATGGTGAAACCTGACATGATCGAACTCCCTCCTGCGCGCGGACCCGGTCGGCGCCAACACCCCTCGATGCCGGGCGAGGCCCGCCGGCATCCTTGCAGCGGTGATTATGAGCCTTGGCGAGGGTTTCGCCAGAGACGGAATTGGCGCATCCTTGCTTGGCTTTGAAATTTTCGCCCGCTGGACCAGTTCAAGGGAAATGGTTTGGATGACCTATCTGGTAGGACCAGATTTGTCATTGCGCAGGCGGATGGCGGCTTTGTGGCCGTCATCACATGCTCTTGGTGTATTTCTGGCTAGACCAGAGAAGGCAAAATGGTGCAGATTTGACCGCAAGCCATCGGATGGGATGCGAAACAGCGCCGATCCACCGGCAATTCAGGGAGAGAGAAAGATGAACATTGCTCCGGGCAAGAGTGCCGTCAGCAATCTGCCATTCGATCAGGCAAGGGTCGACAGGCTGATGGAGGATGCCGGCATCGATGTGCTGCTGGCCACTTCCAAGCACAACACGCAGTACCTTCTGGGTGGCTACAAGTTCATCTTCTTCGCCGCCATGGATGCGATCGGCCACAGCCGCTATTTGCCGATCCTGGTCTACGAGAAGGGCGGCCCGGATCACGCCGCCTATATCGGCAACCGCATGGAGGGTGGCGAGCACCAGAACCATCCGTTCTGGACGCCGACGCTGCACGCCGCCTGCTGGGGCACGCTCGATGCGGCCAACCTCGCGGTCGAGCACATCAGAAAGATCGGCAGGGAGGGAGCGCGTATCGGCATCGAGCCTGGTTTCCTGCCCTCTGACGCCTATGCGCTGATCCGCAAGGCGCTGCCCGACGCCAGGCTGATCGACGCGACCGGCATGCTGGAGACCATGCGCGCCATCAAGACCGATGCCGAGCTGGAGAAGCTGCGCACCGCGTCCGAACTCATCACAGATTCCATGCTGGCGACCATCGCCTGGGCGCGCGAAGGCACGACCAAGGCCGAGATGATCGAGCAGATCCGGCGCGAGGAGACCAATCGCGGCGCGCATTTCGAATATTGCCTGCTGACGCTGGGTTCCAGCCACAACCGTGCCGCCTCATCGCAGGCCTGGAAGAAGGGCGAGGTGCTGTCGATCGATTCCGGCGGCAATTATCACGGCTATATCGGCGACCTCTGCCGGATGGGCATTCTGGGCGAGCCGGACGCCGAGCTGGAAGACTTGCTGGCCGAAGTGGAGACGGTGCAGCAGGCCGCCTTCTCCAAGGTGAAGGCGGGCATTCTGGGCGGCGACATGATCTCGCATGCGGAGGGCGTGCTGAAGGCGTCGAAGGTCGCGCCCTATACGGATTTCTTCGCTCACGGCATGGGCCTGATCACGCATGAGGCGCCGTTCCTGATGACCAATCATCCGGTGACTTACGAGGGCACCTACGCGGCCAAGCCGCTGGAGAGGAACATGGTGCTGTCGGTGGAAACGACCATGCTTCACCCGACGCGCGGCTTCATCAAGCTGGAGGACACGCTGGCGGTGACGGACACCGGCTATGTGATGTTCGGGGACCGGGGGCGCGGGTGGAACAGGGGTGGGACGGCTTAGCTGGCGAAGGTCGGCGTTGCCCCCTCACCCGGATTGCCGAGGCCGAAATTGCGAAGTGCAATTCGGGGCAATCCGACCTCTCCCCGAGGGGAGAGGAGGTGGCAGACGCTGGCGCCTTTCTCTTCTCCCCATGGGGAGAAGGTGGCCGCGTAGCGGTCGGATGAGGGGGCTGCGACTTTGCAGAAGAGATCACGTCCCCGCCGGGATCAGCCTGAAATCCGGTAGCTCGCGCAGGCCCAGTTCCGGCCCGGCAGGCGAGTAGACCACAAACAGCTGCATTGGTCCGTCTCCGGTGTTCAGCGTCGAGTGAAACCGGCTTTCCGGGACATAGATGGTGCAGCCGGGGCCGACCTTCGCCACCACCGGATTGCCGTTCTCGTCCTCGACCATCTGCTCGCCATTGCCCGAGATGACGAAGATGATCTCTTCGGCGCCCGGATGGTTGTGGCGCGTGTGTCCCTTGCCCGACGGCAGGTCGACCACGCCGCCGGAAAAGCGGGTCGCGCCGTTGACCTCGGGCGCCACCGTCAGCGACAGTTTTCCCCAGTCGAAGCCGAAGGCGCTGACATCCTTCGGATAGACGAACACCTTGCTCTTGTCGCTCATGTCATCACCCCTTGTTTTTCTTCGCCGTCGTTGTGTCGCCGCCCAGCGTGACGGCCTTGAAGTCAGCGGTCTGCCTGGCGATCGCGGCCTCCGCCGGCAGGCGCTCCATCGAGCTTGCGCCATAGAAGCCGTGCAGGCCCTTGGCCCGGGAAAGGATGTAGCGGGCGTCGTCCGGCATCGAGATCGGTCCGCCATGGCAAAGCAGGATGACGTCCTTGCGCACCGAGCGCGCCGCCTCGGCGATGGCGTCGATGGCCACGACGCAGTCGTCGAGCGACTTGGCCGACGTCGCGCCGATCGAGCCGCCTGTCGTCACGCCCATATGAGCGACGACGATGTCGGCGCCGGCTTTTGTCATGGCGCGCGCCTCGTCCGAGTTGAAGACATAGGGCGTGGTCAAGAGGTCGAGCTTGTGCGCCTCGGCGATCATGTCGACCTCGAGCCCGAAGCCCATGCCGGTTTCCTCGAAGCTCTGGCGCATGGTGCCGTCGAACAGGCCGATCGTCGGAAAATTCTGCACGCCGGAGAAGCCCATCGTCTTCAGTTCCGCCAGGAGCAGCGGCATGATGACGAAGGGGTCGGTGCCATTGACGCCGGCCAGCACCGGCGTCTTCTTGACCACCGGCAGCACCTCGTAGGCCATTTCCTTGACGATCTCGTTGGCGTTGCCGTAGGCGAGCAGGCCGGCGGCCGAGCCGCGCCCGGCCATGCGGTAGCGGCCGGAATTGTAGATGATGATGAGGTCAATGCCGCCGGCTTCCTCGGCCTTTGCCGACAGGCCGGTGCCGGCTCCGCCGCCGACGATCGGCACGCGCTTGTCGATCATGCCCCGGAATTTCTTCAATATGTCCTTGCGCGGAATTGCCGGCATGTCTGGTCTCTCACTGTCTGGCGATGTCGAGAAAGGCCGCGACGGCGGCCCTGGCGAATTCGGGATCGTTGATATGCAGGGGCAGGCGCGTCACACGGCGCCTGCCGTTCGGCTTGATGGCGCGCTCGATGGCGTCGAACAGGACGGCATCGGCCTCCGGGTCGAAAAAGGCTCCGCCTTCGATGTCGAGCGCCGAGACGCCTTTTTCGGGAATGAGAAAGTGCACCGGCCCGTCGCAGAGGGCTAGCCTGGCGCCGATCCATTCGCCGATCGCACGGCATTCGTCCGCCGTCGTGCGCATCAGGGTGACGTTCGGGTTGTGCTCATAGAAGAGCCGGTCCCGATAGCGTTCCGGGATCGTGGCAGGCGCCCAGAAATTCACCATGTCCAGCGCACCGACCGAGCCGACATAGGGCAGGCCGGTGCGGGCGATGGCGCCCAAGCGATCTTCGGTCGCCGGCAGCACGCCGCCGAAGAGGAGATCGCAGACTTCGGTCGTGGTGATGTCGATGACGCCGGAGAGCAATCCGCTGTCGGCCAGTTTCTCCATGCTGCGGCCGCCGGTGCCAGTGGCGTGGAAGACCATGCAGTCATAGGTGGAACGAAGCTGGTCGGCGATCGCGGTCACGCATGGCGTGGTGACGCCGAACATGGTGAGCCCGATCGACGGTTTGCCTTCCGCCGGCGGCGCGGGTCTGGCCGCCATGCCGGCGATCGCCTGGGCGGCATTGTGCAGCACGACGCGCGAGAGCCGGTTGAGGCCCGCCATGTCGGTCACAGCAGGCATCATGACGATGTCGGAGACGTCGACATAGGGAGCGGTGTCGCCCGACGCGAGCGTCGAGACCATGATCTTGGGCAGGCCGAGCGGCAGCGCGCGCATGCCGGCTGTGATGATCGAGGTGCCGCCGCCGCCGCCAATGCCGATGACGGCGGCAATGTCGTTTCGTGACGGCATGAAGTGCGCGAAGGCCGTGCCCATCGCGGCGACCGCGGCGCCGCGATCATTGCCGCCCAGCACGGCGTCGCGGCCGTCTGGATGGCAGCCGGCAACCTCCTTCGCGGCAACGTCTACCGGAACGGTCGCCTCGCGTGTTCCAACATCGACGCGGATGACGGCGGCGCCCGTGGCGGCGATCGTATCGGCGAGGAAGGCGAGCTCCTCGCCCTTGGTGTCGGCGGTGCCCACGACGTAGATGCGCTTCATGGCCGCCTTCCCGTACCGGTCGGCGTGGCGGTGCTGTTCAGTGCGTCGACGCTTGGCGCTCTACCGCGCTCCCCTCTGTCCTGCCGGACATCTCCCCCACACCGAGGGAGATTGGCTTGCCGCAGCGCCGGCGTCTGCCTTGCGACGTTGGAGATTGGCGAAAGTGGAAATGAGATCCGATCTCTCCCCAAGTGGGGGAGATGTCCGGCAGGACACAGGGGGGCGCCGTAGAGCGTCAACCTAACCACTCCGAGAGCTGAGGAGGTCATTGCAAATTTTTGAGACGCGCGTATCGTATTGGTATGGATGTCTCACGTCAACAAGCCCGATCTAGCGACGGGACTGAACCGGCCGGCGGTCCCACACCAGAGCGCGGACCTCGCGCGCGCACCAAGCGTCTGATGCTGGAGACGGCGACTCGGCTGATGCAGGCGGGTGTCACGCCCTCGGTCAGCGAAGTCGCGGAGGCGGCGGAAGTCTCCCGCGCCACCGCCTATCGCTATTTCCCGAGCCAGGCGGCTCTCGTGCAGGCGGTCGTCGACGAAGGGCTCGGGCCTATCCTGACCTGGCAATCGACTTCCACCGATGCCGAGCGCCGGGTCAGGGAACTGTTTGACACGGCCATGCCGCGCATCGAGGCGTTCGAGGCGACGTTCAAGGCGGCGCTGAAACTTTCGCTCGATCAATGGGCGCGGCGCCAGGCCGGCACTCTGGGCGGTGAACCAGCCTTCACGCGCGGCCATCGCGTCGACCTGCTGAAGCAGGCGATCGCGCCGCTCAAGGGCAGCCTGCCGCCGCGCGACTTCAAGCGGCTGGCGCAGGCCTTGTCGTTGATCTTCGGCGTCGAGGTGCTGATCGTGCTCAAGGATATCTGGGGTCTGGACAGCCGCGGGACGCGATCCGTCGCGCAATGGGCGGCCGGAGCCCTGGTGCGCGCCGCGGTCGCGGAATCGATCGAGGGTGGCGACAGCAACGATCCGACGGTAGCTGCAGAATAGCCTATATCTGGTTCGACCAGATTTTACCGCCGACTACCAATATTATCCTTGCCGCGACGTGCAGGGCAACACCTCAATGTATCATTGAGTAGGAAAATCATGGGAAAACAGACAGATAATGTCTGAATCCACCAGCAATGGGGCTACCTGCCGCCCAAGAAAGAGCTTGACGTCGATGCTGAATTGGTAATACCAGATCAGAAAAGAAAAGTGGATCGCAGGTGAGGGCTGCGAACCATTTTCCGGCAGGGCGAGGAGGCCCGGAACCGGAAAGGTGCGATCACGGGAGGAACTACCAGGGCCGGCCCGGTTGCCGGCTCGCATGACACGGTAGAATGCGCACAAGGGAGGAAATCATTATGCGCAAGTTAGTGACCAGCATGCTTGCTGGTATCGGACTGACGCTTGCCTGCGGAACTTCAGTCTACGCGCAGGAAAAGTCGCTCACCATCTTCTGGGCGGAGTGGGATCCGGCCAACTACCTGCAGGAACTCGGCAACGAGTACGAGAAGGAAACCGGCGTCAAGATCACGGTGGAAACCACGCCCTGGGCCGACTTCCAGACCAAGACCTTCACCGAGTTCAACGCCCATGGCGACGCCTATGACCTGGTCGTCGGCGACTCGCAGTGGCTCGGCGCCGGCTCGACGGGCGGTCACTATGTCGACCTCACCGACTTCTTCAAGAAACATGACCTCAGCAACGTCATGGCGCCGGCGACGGTGAAATATTACGCCGAGTATCCCGGCAACAGCGGCAAGTACTGGGCGATCCCGCTCGAAGGCGACGCCGTCGGCTGGGCTTACCGCAAGGACTGGTTCGAGGACCCGAAGGAGAAGGAAGCCTTCAAGGCCAAATACGGTTACGAGCTCGATGTACCGAAGGATTTCAAGGCGCTGCGCGACATCGCCGAATTCTTCTACCGGCCCGACCAGAAGCGCTACGGCATCGCCATCTACACCGACAATTCCTATGACGCGATGGCGATGGGCTTCGAGAACGCGCTGTTCTCCTATGGCGGCGAACTGGGCGACTACGCGACCTACAAGGTCGACGGCCATATCAACTCCGATAAGGCGGTCGCCGCGCTCGACGCCTACAAGGAACTCTACAAGTTCACGCCTCCGGGCTGGGCCAAGACCTTCTTCGTCGAAGACAACCAGGCGATCACCGAGAACCTGGCCGCGATGAGCATGAACTTCTTCGCCTTCTTCCCCTCGCTGATCAACGAGGCGTCGAACCCGAATGCCAAGAACACTGGTTTCTTCGCCAATCCGGCCGGTCCGCATGGCGATCAGTTCGCGGCCCTTGGCGGCCAGGGCATCTCCGTCGTCTCCTACTCGCAGAAGCAGGACGAGGCGATGAAGTTCCTGGAGTGGTTCATCAAGGACTCGACACAGAAAAGGTGGGCTGAGCTTGGCGGTTACACCTGCAGCCAGGCGGTGCTGAAGTCGGCCGAGTTCCAGAACGCCACGCCCTACAACAAGGCCTTCTACGAGACCATGTTCAAGGTGAAGGACTTCTGGGCTGTGCCGGAATACGCCGAACTGCTGCAGCAGCTCAACCAGCGCATCTATCCCTACATGATCGGCGGCAGCGGCACCGCCAAGGAGACGCTGGACGCGCTTGCCGCCGACTGGAACGCGACCTTCAAGAAATACGGCCGCGTCCAATAATCCTTCATGTCCCGCGGAGGGGGCAGCACTGCCTCCTCCGTTCTTTTTTGAAACGGGGGCAGAGTCCTTTTAAAGGGAGCAGGTCTTGGCGACCACGATGATCACCACGCTCGACAGGTCCTCGCGCGCCGCGGCACGCGGCCTGAGCGACATTTCCATCCGCAATCTCTTCATCATCCCGACGGTTCTGTTCCTGATCGTCTTCAACATCTTTCCGCTGATCTATTCGCTCGGCTATTCCTTCACGGATTTCCGCGCGTCGACCAACGCGCCGGCGAATTTCGTCGGACTGCAGAACTACCGCGACCTGCTCAACGATCCCTATGTCTGGGCGAACTTCGCCATCACCGCGAAATACGTCATCATCTCGGTCGCAGGGCAGTTGCTGGTTGGCTTCGGCGTGGCGATGCTGCTCAACCGCGACATTCCGCTCAAGGGTCTCATCACCACCTTGCTGCTGCTGCCGATGATGCTGTCGATGGCGGTCGTCGGGCTGTTCTGGAAACTGCTCTATGATCCGTCATGGGGCGTCATCAACTACGCGCTCGGGCTTGGCAATTTCGAGTGGCTGGCCGACCCCAAGATGGCGCTCTACGCCGTCGCGCTGACCGACATCTGGATGTGGTCGCCCTTCGTCATGCTGTTGTCGCTGGCCGGCCTGTCGGCGGTGCCGAAGCATCTCTACGAAGCAGCCGCGATCGATCGCGCCGGGCCGTTCTACACCTTCTTCCGCATCACGCTGCCGCTGGTGGCGCCGATCCTGATGATCGCCGTCATCTTCCGCACCATGGAAGCGTTCAAGACCTTCGACCTCGCCTACATCCTGACCAGCCAGCCGACGGCGGAGCTGATCTCCATCAGGCTATACAAGATGGCGTTCCAGGAATGGCAGACGGGGCGCTCCTGCGCGATGGCCTACATCGTGCTGATCATGGTCCTGGCGATCACCAACATCTACGTCAAATACCTCAACAAGGTGAAGGAGCGCTGAGATGGCCGCTGTGCGCACCTCTTCCGAAGTCGCGTTCAACCGCGTGGCCATCGTCGCCGTGTTGGTGGTGACGATCATCTTCCTGGCGCCGATCTACTGGATCGCCTCGACGGCGTTCAAGCCGCGCAACCTGGCCACCACCATCCCGCCGACGGTGGTCTTCCAGCCGGAGATATCGCCGTTCGTCAAGCTGTTCACCAAGCGCTCGCAATTGCGCACGCCGCCGACGCCGGAGGAATATGCCGCCGCGCCCTGGTGGGAACGCGTCGTCTTCGACGGCGGCGAAAAGATCGTGCGCGACGGCAAGGGCGAGGTGCAGTGGTCGGGCTATCCCAACCGCTTCATGAACTCGCTGATCATCGCCATCACATCGACGGTGCTGGCGGTCGGCATGGGCACGTTCACCGCCTATGGCTTCTCGCGCTTCAAGGTGAAGGGGGAGGCCGATCTACTGTTCTTCATCCTTTCGACCCGCATGCTGCCGCCGGTGGTGGTGGCGATCCCGATGTTCCTGATGTACCGCGCCGTCGGCCTCAACGATTCCCACATCGGGCTGATCATCCTCTACACAGCCTTCAACCTGTCGTTCTCGGTGTGGCTGATGAAGGGATTCATGGACGAAATCCCGAAGGAGTATGAGGAGGCAGCGCTCGTCGACGGCTATACGCGCATGGAAGCCTTCTTCAAGATCGTGCTGCCGGAAGCGGCAACCGGCATCGCGGCCACCGCCGTGTTCTGCTTCATCACCGCGTGGAACGAGTACGCCTTCGCGCTGATCATGACCAACCGCCGCGCCCAGACCGCGCCGCCCTTCATTCCCAGCCAGGTCGGTTCCGGCCTGCCGGACTGGACGGTGATCGCGGCGGGAACCTTCCTGTTCCTGCTGCCGGTCGCGATCTTCACCTTCCTGCTCCGCAACCATCTGTTGCGCGGCATGTCCTTCGGAGCGATCCGCAAATGAGTTTTCGTGCGATCAACCAGAAATATCTGGAGCCCGGTTCGCAGGTGCTGATGGTGCTCGGCATCGTGGCTTTGTGCCAGCCCTGGAACATGCTCCTGCATACATATGGCCTGACCATCATCCTGATCGGGCTGATCGGCTTCAACATCACCTCGAAGATCGCGCCCGAGGAGGGGGCCGGCACCGGACATGCCGGCGACGCACGAAATCCGGGAGCACCGCATTGACCCAGATCGAGCTTCGCGGCGTCCAGAAATTCTTCGGCGCCGTCCAGGTCATCAAGGACCTCAATCTCAAGATCGCGGATAACGAGTTCATCGTGCTGCTCGGCCAGTCGGGCTGCGGCAAGACGACGACATTGCGCGCCGTCGCCGGGCTGGAGACGATCGACGAGGGCGACATTCTCATCGACGGCAAGCCTGTCCAGCACCTGAAGGCCGCCGACCGCGACATCGCCATGGTGTTCCAGTCGTTCTCGCTCTACCCGCATATGAGCGTCTACGAGAATATCGCCTTTCCCTTGCGCGCCACGCGCAAGAGCAAGTCCGAGATCGACAGCGAAGTCCGCTCGGTCGCCAGGACGCTGCAGATAAGCGATCTCTTGGGCAAGAAGCCGTCGGCGCTGTCGGGCGGCGACATGCAGCGCGTGGCCATCGGCCGGGCGCTGGTGCGGCGGCCCAAGGCGATGCTGATGGACGAACCGATCGGCGCGCTCGACGCCAAGCTGCGTGAGGAGATGCGGGCCGAGATCAAGCGGCTGCACATCAAGCAGGGCTCGACCACGATCTACGTCACCCATGACCAGATCGAGGCGATGAGCCTGGCCGACCGCATCGTCATCATGCATGAGGGCGTGCTGCAGCAGGTGGGCACGCCCGACGAGGTTTATTCGCGGCCGGCCAATCTGTTCGTGGCGCAATTCGTCGGCAGCCCGGTGATGAACGTCGCCGATGCGGCGGTGACCGAGAAAGCCTCGTCCGCTTCGGTGACCGTCGGCGATGCGGCCGCCGGCTTCGAGTTCCCCAACGCGCTGCTGTCGAAGCTCAACGGCCATGCCGGCGGCCAGCTGGCGCTCGGCATCCGGCCCGAAGGCGTCCTCATCCGCCGCGACGCGGCGGACGGGTTCCTGCCGGTCGAAACGCAGATCGTCGAACCGCTTGGCTCCTTCGACATCGTCGATCTCAAGGTCGGCTCCAAGATGCTGCGGGCCCGCACCAAGAGCGGCTTCGTCAGCGGCCCCGGCGAGAAGGTGTTCGCGCGCATCGATCCCACCCAGGCGCATTTCTTCGACAAGGCAAGCGGCAAGTCGCTCGAGGTGAGGCTCTGATGGCGCATATCCAGCTCAAGAACATCTCCAAGAGCTTCGGCAACCATACGGCGCTGACCGGGCTCGACCTCGACATCGCCGATGGCGAGTTCTTCGTCCTGCTCGGCGAGACAGGCGCCGGCAAGACGACGACGCTGCGGCTGATCGCCGGGCTGGAGAAGCCTGGGGAAGGCCAGGTTTTCATCGACGGCGTCGATGTCGCCGACTGGGGCGCGGCCGAGCGCGACGTGGCGCTGGTGCTGCAGCAATATTCACTCTACCCGCGCTACACCGTTCGGGAAAATCTCGAATTTCCGTTGAAGCCCAAGATCCGCCGGCTGCCCGACGCCGAGATCAAGGACCGTGTCGACCGCGCCGCCCGCACGCTGAGGATCGAGCATCTGCTCGACCGCAAGGTTGACCGGCTGTCGGGCGGCGAGATGCAGCGCGTCTCGATCGGCCGCGCCATCGTGCGCAAGCCGCGGGTGTTCCTTATGGACGAGCCGCTCTCGGCGCTGGATGCGAAACTGCGCGAGGCGCTGCGCACGGAACTGAAGAACCTGCAGATCCAGCTCGGCGCCACCTTCCTGTTCGTCACCCATGACCAGATCGAGGCGATGTCGATGGGCGACAAGGTGGGCGTGCTCAACCATGGCCGCATCATCCAGACCGGCACGCCGCACGAGATCTACAACAATCCGCGCGACACCTACGTGGCGAGTTTCGTGGGCTCGCCGCCGATGAACCTCATCGACGGCAAGCTGGTCAACGGCCGCGCGGTGATGGCGCCGCTGAATTTCGAACTGCCCTTTTCAGAAGGCGTCAAGAACTTCGGGGGGCTGAAGGCGGGCGCGGCGACCGATGGCCGCCCGCTCGTCTTCGGCATTCGTCCGGAGGACGTCTATCTGGAAAGCGGCGCGCCGGTCGAGGCGCGGGTCCACGATGTCGAGAACCACGGCGTGGAGAAGATCCTGACGCTGCGCGTGGGCGACAGTACCTTGCGGGCCACCGTGCCGGCGAGGACCGATGTCGCCATCGAGCAGCCGGTGCGCTTTGCCTGGAACGCCGACAAGGTGGTGCTGTTCGACAAGGGCAGCGGCGTCAACCTGCGCCACGCGTCGTAGCGGGCCGTTTCAACGAGCCTGGCGGAGTTCGCTTTGCTCCTCGGCGCGCAGGTGGCTGGGCGCGGACCCGATGACGCGCTTGAAGGCACGGCTGAAGGCGGCATCGGATTCATAGCCGAGGCGGGCGGCGACGACGGATATCTTCATCCGGTCGCGGACCAGCCACTGCCTTGCCTGATGCATCCGGACCTGCGTGACGTATTTTGCCGGCGTCTCGCCGACGATGGTGGCGAAGCGTTCGGCAAAGCCCGAGCGCGAGGCGCCCATCATCCTGGCCAGCGACTCGACGGTCCAGTCATGGTCCGGTTCGAGATGGATGGCCGCCAGCACGCGCCCGATGTCGCGGTCGCGCACCGCCGCGATCCAGCCCGAGGAGTCGCCGCAGCCGCGCTCGACCCATGAGCGGATCACCGTGGCGGCCAGCACGTCGGCCAGCCGCGCCAGGATGCCGCCGGAGCCGACACGCTCCATCGTCACCTCGCGCGCCATTGCTTCGAGCAGGTGTGGAATGCCCGGCTCGTAGGCTTCCAGTTCATGCGTGCGCATGACATCGGGCATCATGCCGAGCAGGGGATGCAGGCCGTCTATGTTGAAATACATGCAGGCGCAGAACAGCAGCGTTCCCGGCCGGCAACTCTTGTCGCACATTTCCGCGTTCGACGTGCAGAAGACGTCCTTGCAAACCTCTTCCAGGTGATAGCCGTGGATCGGCCAGGCCTGCGCGCCGGGTTCGCTGGCGAGGACGTGAGCGGCACCGCGCGGCAGGAGCACCGCATCGCCCGCATTGAGCTCGACCCATTCGCCGGAAGGCTGCTTCAACCAGCATCCATTGCGGCCGATGAAGTGAAATCGCGCCCCTGCCTGCGCCGGAAACTGGATGCCCCAAGGCTCTTTCATCTCCCAGCGGCCATACTCGACACCATCGAGGCGCAGCCCGCGCAATATGTCTGTCAGCGGATCACCGGTGACCGGGATTTTGGACGAACGATCAAACATGATGGGGTTTTTAGCATGGAAACTCCAGCCAGTCACTTCCTATGTTGCAGTGCAGCCAAATGTTGCGTCGCAAAACAAACCGGAGGCCGCCCCGCAGCCAAGCCGTAATGGCAAGGCATGTAACGGGTGGAGCCCCGGTCGATCACTCCTTATGTGGCGCTGCGAAGAGATTGGAGACTGACCATGGCCGAACCCGCGACAGGCGTCATCGACGCCACACTTCTGAACCCCGGGGAATCCGATGAACGAGCCGAGCCCGCATGGGGGGCGGTTGTCTCCCTGGCGCTTGGCGTCTTCGGTCTCGTCACCGCCGAATTCCTGCCCGCCAGCCTGCTGACGCCGATGGCGCGCGATCTCGGCGTTACCGAGGGCGTAGCGGGCCAGGCGGTGACGGCGACGGCGATCGTCGCCGCGATCGCCGCGCCCACCATGGCGATCATCACCAAGCGGATGGACCGCAAGCTGGTGATGTGGATGCTGACCGCGTTCCTCATCCTGTCCAACCTTCTGGCCACCTTCGCCTCGTCGCTGCCCATGCTTCTGCTCGCCCGCGTCGTGCTCGGCGTGGCGCTTGGCGGCTTCTGGGCGATGTCGGCGGCCATGGCGTTGCGCCTGGTGCCGATGCGGCTGATGCCGCGCGCCATGTCGATCATCCTGACAGGCGTTTCGCTGGCCACTGTCACCGCGGCGCCCGTCGGCGCCTATGTCGGCGACGTCTGGGGATGGCGCACGGCATTCATGATCGCGACGGTCGTCGCCGCGCTGGCGCTGCTGGTGCAGGTTGCCACCATTCCGAAGCTGCCGCCTATCGGTGTTGCGAGCTTCCGCACCTTGCTCGAAGTGCTGGAGCGGCCGTCGATCCGGGTTGCGCTGCTGGTGGTGCTGCTGGTCGCATCGGGACACTTCGCCGGCTTCACCTATGTGCGCCCGTTCCTCGAAAAGGTGCCGGTGCTCGGTATCGAGACGATCTCGCTGGTGCTGCTGGCCTATGGCATAGGCGGGTTCTTCGGCAACATCGCCGGCGGCATCCTGGCCGAACGCAGCCTCAAGACAGCGGTGGCGCTGGCGCCCCTGCTGATCGCCCTGGCGGCTGCCTCGATGCTCATCTTCGGCGCTTCGCCGACGATCGCCGCCGCCGCCGTCGCGGCCTGGGGCTTTGCCTTCGGCGCGGTGCCGGTCGGGCTGCAGAGTTGGCTGGTGCGGGCGGCGCCCGACCAGGCCGAAAGCGCGGGCGGCCTGATGGTGGCGACCTTCCAGGTGGCGATCGCGCTCGGCGCCGTGTTCGGCGGCCTGCTGGTCGACCATGCGGGCGTTGCCAGCGCCTTCGCCTATTGCGGCGTCGCAACGCTGCTCGCGGCGGCCGTGGTGTTCCTGCGCGGCCCCAGGCAGGCCGAATAATCTCTGCCGGCAGCCATTCCCGACCTGTCCCGCGCCCCGAGAACCATCATGGTTCTCGGGCCGTTGTCGTTGTCATGGCGGCAACGAAGCGGTTGAGGCTGTCCTCGACATAGACGGCCACTTCGATCGCCGGGTCGAAACTCCACCACAACAGCGATCCCTGCCAGTGCGACGCCATCAGCAGGCCGATGTCGCGCGGCGTGCCCTTTGTCGACGCGAAGCAGGCCGCCAGCGCATCGCACAGCGATATCCTCCAGGTGGCGCCGCGTGCCCTGAGCAGGGGATCACGCAGATCCTCGCGCAAGACAAGCAGGCCTTCGGCATAGGACTCGATGCCGCCATAGCCTTGCGACAACCCCACCAGCAATTCGATCGCGCCCGCTGGGGTCCCTGGCACGCCGGCTGCCAGTGTTCTTGTCTTTTCGTCGAGGCCATCCCAGGCCTGCAACAAGGCGCGCTGCTTCAACCGGGCCTTGTTGCCGAAGCGCTGAACCAGCGTTGCGCCAGACAGGCCACAAGCCTTTGACAGCCGTTCGAAGGTGAGCGCCTCCGGGCCGTGGTCGTGGATCAACCGCAACGCGGCTTCGAGCACCTGTCCATCAGACTGCGTCTTGGGTCGTGTCATCTTGACATCTCAATATAACCGAATAATCATTTATATATGATGGAAGCCGGTCAAGCCAGCCCGGTTTGTTCGGCCGGAGCATTTCGGAGAGTTTCATGACATTGCAAGGGAAAGTCGCGCTGGTCGCCGGCGGGACGCGAGGCGCGGGCAGGGGCATAGCTGTCGAACTGGGCGCCGCCGGGGCAACGGTCTATGTCACCGGGCGAACCACGCGCGCCCGACAATCCGAATATGCCAGGCCCGAAACCATCGAGGAGACGGCCGAAATGGTCAGCGCGAATGGCGGGCGCGGCATCGCCGTAAGGGTCGACCATCTCATCCCCGACGACGTGCGCGAGCTGGTCGCGCGCATCCGCGCCGAGCAGGGCCGCCTCGACATCTTGGTCAACGATATCTGGGGCGGCGAGAAGCTGTTCGAGTGGGACAAGCCGGTCTGGGAGCACAATCTGGACAATGGCCTGAGGATGTTGCGGCTGGCCATCGACACGCATCTGATCACCGCGCACCACGCGCTGCCGCTGCTGATCGAGCAGCCCGGAGGATTGCTGGTCGAAATCACCGACGGCACCGCCGAATACAATGCCGCGCACTATCGCCTGTCGCCCTTCTACGATCTCGCCAAGGTCGCGGTGAACCGCATGGCCTGGGCGCATGCCAGGGATCTCGCCAAACACGGCGCCACTTCGGTCTCGCTGACGCCGGGCTGGATGCGTTCGGAAATGATGCTGGAGATCTACGGCGTTTCCGAAGAAAACTGGCGTGATGCGACCGCGCAGGTGCCGCATTTCGTCATCTCCGAAACGCCCCGCTTTGTCGGCCGAGCCGTCGCCGCCTTGGCGGCGGATCCCGATCGATCACGCTGGAACGGACAATCGCTGTCCAGCGGTGGACTGGCCCGAATCTACGGCTTCACCGATCTCGACGGCTCGCGGCCCGATGCCTGGCGCTATGTGCCGGAAGTCCAGGATGCCGGCAAACCGGCCGATGCGACGGGCTATCGGTAGAGCAAAATTGCCTCAGGCCGAACGCCCGTCGAAGTCGAAGATCGACAGCGTGGACGGATCGATGCCGTCGAGACATCTGACGTTGATATAGGCGCTGTGCTCCGGACCTTCGCTCACGTCCTCGGCGAAAGGGTGGATGCCGCATGTGCGGCAGAAACGGTGCGCGATTTTTCCTGCGCCGAATGTGTAACGGCCGAGGTCATCGCCCCAGGCGACGAGGGTCAGCCTGTCATGCGGTACGGCCCACAGCAGCGCGCCCTTGCGGGCGCAGATCGAGCAGTTGCAGCGCACGACGCCGTCCAGTTCGCCCTCGACCTCGAACGCAACCTTGCCGCAGTGGCAACCGCCTTTGTACAGCATCAGTATCTTCCCATCGCTGGCAGGTGCAAAGGCACGCTGGCCGGGTTATCCCTGCAACAAGCCAAATCGGCTGCTTGCTTTTAAAGACGATCCATCCTTGCGGGGTCCGACATCGACATGCAATCAATCCGCGACCGTCTTGAAATCATCCTGTCACGTCTTGCCAATCGCGCGGCGGACGAGAAGGTGTACACGAAGCTGTATGCCGAGGCCGCACGGGCGGCGGCCGATGCCAGCGATGCCCGCGGCCGGGCCGGCGTGACGCTCGGACCGCTCGACGGTGTCATCGTCTCGATCAAGGACCTCTTCGATGTCGCGGGAGAGGCGACCACGGCCGGCTCGCTGATGCGCAGGACCGCGGCGCCGGCCCCGCACGATGCCGCCATAGTCAGCCGGTTGCGGCAGGCCGGCGCGGTCATCATCGGCAAGACCAACATGACCGAATTCGCCTTCACCGCGATTGGCGACAACATGCATTGCGGAACGCCGGGCAATGCCGTTGACGCCAGCCGCATCCCCGGCGGGTCATCGTCCGGCGCGGGTGTCTCCGTGGGCGAGGGGACCAGCGACATTTCGATCGGCTCCGACACGGGCGGCTCGATCCGCATTCCGGCCGCGCTTAATGGTGTCGTCGGCTTCAAGCCGACGGCGCGGCGCGTGCCGCTCTCCGGCGCCTTTCCGCTGTCGGGCACGCTGGACTCGGTCGGGCCGCTTGCCCGCACCGTTGCCCTCTGTGCCGCCGCCGACGCGGTGATGGCTGGTGAACCACCAAGCGACCTGACGCCGCTGCCGCTCTCGGGGCTTCGTGTCGGCGTCCCGCGCGGTGTTCTTTTCACGCAGACGGAAAGCGAGGTCGGCGCGGCGTTCGAGCAATGTCTCGGCAAGATCGGCCGGGTCGGCGCGGGGATATCGGAGCTGTCGATCGACGACCTGATCTCGGATCTGCGCGCGGCGACCAGGCGGGGCTCGATCGCCGCCATGGAAGGGGCAGAAGTGCATGCCGACTGGCTGGCGACGGGCGCACCGGTTGCGGTCGACCCGCATGTCAGCGGGCCGTTGTCGCGGGCAGCACTGCTGCCCACACCGGTCTATATCAGGGCGCTGCGCCGCCGCGCCGCACTGGTCGCGGCGATGGATGAGCGGCTGGCGTCATTCGATGTGCTGGTCTTGCCGACCACGCCGGTGACGGCGCCAAAAATCACGTCGGTGGCCGAAGATGAAGAGCTGCGCGACCACATAGAGGGCCTGCTGTTGCGCAACACCCAGGTCGCCAACCAGTTCGACCTCTGCGCGATATCGCTGCCGATGCCAGGCATGGCGCTGCCGGCGGGACTGATGCTGGTGGCGCGCAATGGTCATGACCGGCGCCTGCTGAGGATTGCCGCGTCGATGGAAGCGTTGCTCGGCTCCTGAGGCGTATGGCGGCCTTTCGGGCGGTCACGGTTTATATGAGGAGCAGTGTTTCCGCTCGCTGTTCCTGGCGGTGCGCTGGATGCTGGTCGCGACCAGCCAGGTCAGCCTGTAATCCTTGCCGGTGATGGTCTGGACGCGGTGCTCGATCGATCCCCTGACGACGATCTTTCCTGCATAGAGCACGTCCGATGCCTCGGTCATGGCCCTATCCTTCGGCGGCAACCGGCTCGTGTCGATCGACACGCCCTTGATAACTTTGCCCGTGGCAAGATCGAGCGCGCTGTTGGACGGGCAAGGCGCCTTAAAGCAGCGCAGTCCGTTGTCGCAATAGACATAGCTGCTTTCGGCCATGGCCAGCGACGGCAAGGCGCAGGTCGAGAAAGCGGCAACAGTTAGAAATGCGAGGCGGGTAACGGACATGGCATCAGCGTTGCCGGAGAATTGGGGCGAAACGGCGATTGCTAGATGTCGAGCGGAAACCGCCGCCGATAGTGATCGACCACTTCGGGATTGCGCAGATTGACCGGCAGCTTGCCCGCCAGCACCAGCAGCGCTTCGCCGGCGGCGCCAACGCCCATGCGCATCATGGATTCCTCGGTAATGCCGGCCATGTGCGGGGTGATGATGACATTGTCGAAGCCGAAATAGGGATGATTTGGCGGCAGCGGCTGTGTTGAAAACACGTCGAGGGCGGCGCCGCCGATCCGGCCTTCCCGCAAGGCGTCGATCAGCGCGTCGTCGTCTACGACCGGGCCGCGCGACACGTTGATCAACAGCGCGTTGGGTTTCATGCGGGCAATGCGCTCGCGGCTGATCAGGCCGCGCGTCTCGGGCGTCAGCGGGCAGCACAGCACGATGATGTCGCTCTGCTCGACCAGCGCGTCGATCGACAGGAAGCCGACCTTCTCCGGCGCCGGCTGCATGCTGCGCGTGGTCGCCACCACCTTCAGGTCGAAGCCGTGCGCGGCGATATGGCCGACGGCCTGCCCGACGGCGCCAAGGCCGACGATGCCGATGGTCTTGCCGGCGAGCTCGATGTTGGCGTTGGCGTGTTCGCGCCCGGCAAGCCAGCCCTTGGCCCGCAGGTCGCGGTCTACCCTGCGGAACTGCCGCAGCAGGGCAAGCGCTGCGAACATCACATGCTCGGCGACGGAGCGCGCATTGACCGCAGGAACGTTGGCCACCAGCACGCCGGCGGCGGCCGCAGCCTCCATCGGTATCATGTCGAGCCCGGCGCCATGGCGGATCGCCGCCCTCAGCTTCCAGGCACCTTCGAACAAGGCCGGCGGCAGCGGCGCGCGTACGATGACGATGTCGGCGTCTTTGGCCTCCCGGGTCAAGGTCGCGGCGTCGAGCGCCGAGGCGATGACGAGCTGACCGGCGCCGGCAAGCCTGGCCGAAGCGCGTGCGTGCAGCGGGTGGGTCGACAGGATCCTGGGCACGGCCTGCGCCACGGTCAGGCCTTTTCGAGCGCCGGGCCCGAGGGCGCAACCGCCTTGCCGCCTTCGATCAGGCCCTTCCAGTAGCTCTCGGCGCCTTGCAGATGGGCGTTCATCAGCGCCTGGGCGAGATTGCCGTCGCGGCGCAGCAGCGCTTCGTAGATCTGCACATGCTCGGCATGCGAGCGCACGCTGCGCTCCGGATCGTTGAAATAGATCGGCAGCCGCTGCTCGCCCATCAGGTAATAGACGCTGCAGATGTTGTGGAAGACGCCGTTCTTGGTGGCACGCACGATCTCCAGGTGGAACTCGCGGTCTTCCCTGGCGAGCCCTTCGCCGGCGGCGATGCGCTCTTCGGAGGCTTTCAGGATTTCGCGCAACCGTTCGAAATTCTCCTCGGTGGCGCGCGAACAGGCGAGCTCGGCCGCCTTGATCTCGTGAATCTTGCGCAACTCGACCGTCTCGTAAATCTGCAGGGGATCGAGCGGCAGGCCCGCGCGGGCGAACAGCGCCAGGGCTTCGACGCTGGCCTGCTTGGTGTCGATGTAGATGCCCGATTTGGCCCGACGTTCGACGATGCGCATGGCTTCGAGAATGGCGAGCGCCTCGCGGATCTGGCCGCGGCTGACACCGAAATGCTCCGCCAGCTCACGTTCGGACGGCGTGCGGCCGCTCTCCTTGTCCGAATGGGAGAACAGATAGGCGGCAAGCTCCGCGAGAAGGTTCTTTTCTTTCATCGTCAATTGCGTTGCGCGTGCGCCTCCAGGAACCGCTCCGAAATGGTGAATCCCAGACCCGGCCGTTCCGGGATCGCTATCATACCGTCCTTTGCTTCGACAGTCTCTTCGATCAAATCGTGGATCATCGGGTTGGCGCCAAGCGAATATTCGACGGTGAAACTCGACGGCGAGGCGGCGCAGACATGCAAGCCGGCGAAGAAGCAGGGCGCGCCGGCCCATAGATGCGGCGCGAAGCGCAGGTTAAAGGCGCTGGCGATGGCGCCGATCTTCATCGCTTCGCTGATGCCGCCGCAAAAGGCAGGATCGGGCTGGAAGATGTCGGCGGCCTTGAGCACGGCAAGATCGCGGAAGGCGTAGCGCGTCGCCTCGCTCTCGCCGGTGGCGATCGGGACGGCGCCCGAGGCGCGCACCTCGGCCATGCCCGGCTTGTCGTCGGCGATGACAGGCTCCTCGAACCAGGCGAGATCGAGATCGCCGACGAGCTGGATGAAACGCTTGGCTTCGGCCACCGTATAGGTGCCATGCGCGTCGACCATCAGGTCGACATCGGGACCGAGCGCCTGGCGCGCGGCGCGCACGCGGGCGGCCGAGATGTGCGGGGCGCCGTCCATGGCGCCGACCCGCATCTTCAGCGCCTTGAAGACGCCCTTGGCTATATAGGATTTCAACTGCTCGCCGATCGCATCGGCGGAGGCCCAGCCGCCGGAGGCATAGGCCTGCATGCGGTCGACCTTGCGGCCGCCGAGCAGCCGCCAGACCGGCTGGCCGAGCGACTTGCCCAGAATATCCCAGAGCGCGATGTCGACGGCGCTGATTGCGGCAATGCTCATGCCGCGCCGGGCCAGTTGCGGCATGGCGTGGCCGGCGCGCGCGGCGCTGTCATGGCGCACGCCGTTATAGAGCATCTCCCAGATGACGCCGATATCGGCCGGGTCACGGCCGATCAACTGCGGCCCGACCTCGTGGTTCAGCATATGGACGAGGGCGCCATAGCTGCCGGCGCTGCCGGCGGCGTTCTTGCCTTCGCCCCAGCCGACCAGCCCGTCATCGGTCTCGATGCGCAGGATGGCGGCGTCGAAGGTCGTCACCTGGCCGAAGTCGCTGCGGTGCTGCTTCGCGGCTTCGATCGGGATGCGAACCCACCAGGCCTGGACAGTCTTGATGCGCATATTCTTCCCCAGCCCTGCCGCCGGCCACGGCGGAAGGGCAGATTTCCAACAGACTTCGATTACTTGATCAGCGGCAGCAGCGTTTCGGCGGTGATGCGCATCTGGTCGGTGTAGAATTTCTCGGTCAGCACGCTGGAGCCGTGGTCCTGGATGAACTTCAGCTGTTCGGGCGAGATGTCGACCGGGTGACGCTCGACCATGTCGGGATAGGGCGCCGCTGGCGTGCGGTCGACCGGGGCGACGAACTCGTTGGTCAGCGCGCCGTCGTAGCCGACTTCCTTCAGTGTGGCGACGATCCTTGGCCAGTCGATCTGGCCGAGACCGGCGGCAAAGCGATTGTTGTCGGCGACATGGAAGTCGAACAGCCGCTTGCCGATCTGACGGATCGCGTCGTGGACGTTAAATTCCTCCATGTGAATGTGGTAGGCGTCGAGGCAGACGCCGCATTCTGGGCTGACCGCATCGGCCAGCGCCAGCGCCTGGGCGCCGCGATTGAACAGATAGGTCTCGAAGCGGTTGAGCGGCTCGACGGCGATCTTGACGCCGACCTTCTTGGCGTGGGTGAAGCATTCGCGGGTGGCGTCTACGACCCAACCCCATTCTTCCGCCTCGGTGCCGTCAGGCACCACCTTGCCGACGGTCGCGGGGACCAGCGTGATGATCTCGCCATCGAGTTCGCCGACCATGGTCAGCACATCCTTGACGTATTGCACGGAGCGCTCGCGCTGACCCTGGTCCCTGGCGGCGAGGTTGCGCTCGCCCAGCATCAGCGTCACCGCGCCCCAGCAGCGTATGCCGTGCTCCTTGAGCAGCGCGCGCGTCTCCTTGGTCTTGTACTGTTCGGGCTCGCCGGAGATCTCGATCGACTCATAGCCGAATTTCTTGATGCGCTTGAGCGTGGTCTCCAGGGGCTCGGCGCGCATCCAGTTGTGCGTCGAAAGATGCATGGTGTGTCCTTCCCAAATCGTCCGTATGGTTTGCCTGCGACATGCATCGCCGAAAGGCGACGCAAGGGTTCCTCCCCAAGGCATCCCCAGGCTTTTTCTGCAAACTGGTTCGACCAATTGGGCCTAAAACGACCTCTACAGCAAATTCTACCGGACAGCAAGAAGCACGGCAACGCAACTTTCCGTATGGATTATTTGATTGATTATATTGGGGTATATTCTCCTTTTGCGCGAAGTTTGGCGACCTTTGGCGACTGCTCCTGGGCTTGACCATGTGCTTATATTTGGTCATACCAGAATGGCGTAGCTCTCAAGCTGCCGTTGAGAAAAGACCAAAGTGGCTGGCCCTGCTTCCATCAGGCGCTATGCTCGGTCGCGAGAACAATGAGGGAGGATGCCGATGCCGACGACAATGAAGGGCCCTGGACTGTTCCTGGCGCAGTTCGCGGGCGACGCCGCGCCGTTCAACTCGCTGGCGTCGATCACCAAATGGGCCGCCGGTCTCGGCTACAAGGGCGTGCAAATCCCGACCTGGGACGGGCGGCTCTTCGACCTCAAGAAGGCTGCCTCCTCCAAGGCCTATTGCGATGAGGTCAAGGGCATCTGCGCCGATGCCGGGGTCGAGATCACCGAACTGTCGACGCATCTGCAGGGCCAGTTGGTGGCGGTGCATCCGGCCTATGACGCGCAGATGGACGGGTTCGCGCCGGCATCGGTGCACAACAACCCGAAGGCGCGGCAGAAATGGGCGGTCGAGCAGATGAAGTTCGGGGCCAAGGCATCGCGCAATCTCGGGCTCGACGTCTCGGTGTCGTTCAGCGGCTCGCTGGCTTTTCCCTACCTCTATCCCTTCCCGCAGCGGCCCGCCGGATTGATCGAGGAAGCCTTCGGCGAGCTCGCGAAGCGCTGGAAGCCGATCCTGGACGTCTATGAGGACAATGGCGTCGATATCGGCTATGAAATCCATCCTTCGGAGGATGTGTTCGACGGCGCGACCTTCGAGATGTTTCTCGACGCGGTTGGCGGGCACAAGCGCTGCAACATCAATTACGACCCGTCGCACTTCCTGCTGCAGCAGCTCGACTATCTCGAATTCATCGACATCTATCACGAGCGCATCAAGGCCTTTCACGTCAAGGACGCCGAGTTCAACCCTACCGGCCGGCAAGGCGTCTATTCCGGCTACCAGAGCTGGACCAACCGCGCCGGCCGCTTCCGTTCGCTCGGCGACGGGCAGGTGGATTTCGGCGGCATCTTCTCCAAACTGGCGCAGTACGACTACGATTCATGGGCGGTGCTGGAATGGGAGTGCTGCCTGAAGCATCCCGAGGACGGCGCGGCCGAAGGCGCGCCGTTTATCCAGCATTACATCATCCGGGTGACGGAGAAGGCATTCGACGACTTCGCCGCCGGCACCACGGACAAGAAGCTGCTGCGCGCGATGATGGGAATTTAGCACCGTTTTCCTTCCCCTGTTGAGGGGAGGGTGGCCCGAAGGGCCGGGTGGGTTCGGTTGATGCCGATCTCCACGCCCGGCGATCCCACCCGATCCGCTGCGCGGATCGACCTCCCTTCAAACGGGAGGTGAAACAACGAGGAGACGAAAAATGGTCGGCGCATCGAAGGCGGAAGCGGGAGGCGGCCCGATCCGCTACGGCATGGTGGGTGGCGGGCAGGGCGCCTTCATCGGCGCGGTACACCGCATCGCGGCGCGGATGGACAATGATTTCGTGCTGGTCGCGGGGGCGCTGTCGTCCGATCCGGCGCGCGCCAAGGCTTCGGCGGCCGAACTCGGGCTCGACCCTGAGCGCAGCTATGCCTCCTATGCCGAGATGGCCAAGGCTGAAGCCAAGCGCCCCGACGGCATCGAGGCGGTGGCGATCGTCACACCCAACAACGTGCATGTGCCGGCGGCCAAGGCGTTCCTCGAGGCCGGCATCCATGTCATCTGCGACAAGCCGCTGGCGACGACGCTGGCCGAGGCAAAGAAGCTCGCGGCGGTCGTGGAGAAGACCGGCAAGGTGTTCGTGCTCACCCACAATTACACCGCCTATCCGATGGTGCGGCAGGCGCGCGAAATGGTGGCCAAGGGCATGCTGGGCGATATCCGCATCGTGCAGTCGGAATACCCGCAGGACTGGCTGACCGAGGACCTCGCCGCCACCGGCCAGAAGCAGGCATCGTGGCGCGGCGACCCGAAGCAGGCCGGCGCCGGCGGGGCGCTGGGCGATATCGGTACGCATGCCTACAATCTCGCCCGCTTCGTCTCCGGGCTGGAACTCGATGCGCTGTCGGCCGATCTCGACGCCTTCGTGCCGGGGCGGCAGCTGGACGACAATGTCAACGTCATGCTGCGCTTCAAGGCGCCGGGCAAGGCGCATCCGGCCAAGGGCATGATCTGGGCAAGCCAGGTGGCGCCGGGCCACGAGAACGGGCTGAAGCTGCGCATCTATGGCTCGAAGGGCGGGCTGGAATGGGTGCAGGCCGATCCAAACTATCTCTGGTACACGCCGTTCGGCCAGCCCAAGCAACTGATCACGCGCAATGGCGCCGGAGCGCTGCCGGTGGCGGGCCGCGTCAGCCGAGTGCCGTCGGGCCATCCCGAGGGCTATCTCGAAGGTTTCGCCAACATCTATCAGGAGGCCGCGCGCGCCATTCGCGCGGCGCGCCGCAAGGGAGGAAAGCCGGCCAAGGATGTCGTCTTCCCGACCATCGAGGATGGCGTCGAAGGCATGGCCTTCATCGAGGCCTGCGTGAAGTCGTCGAAGAAGAATGGGGCGTGGACGAAGCTTTAGTCTAGCGCAGCGGGTAACGAAGGCCCCCTCACCCGGATTGCCAGCCGAATTGCGAAGGGCAATTCGGGGCAATCCGACCTCTCCCCGAGGGGAGAGGAGGAAGTGGCGCCAACGCTAAGTCTCTTCTCCCCTCGGGGAGAAGGTGGCCGCGAAGCGGCCGGATGAGGGGGCATGGCGCCAACCTGGCGGGAACAGCCGGCGCGCCGTCAAATGGGGAGGGCGTCGATGAAAATCGGCATGTGCATGTTCTTGTGGACGACAGCGGTGTCGAAGAAGCACGAGCCGCTGTTGCGCGACATCAAGGCGACAGGCTTCGACGGCGTCGAGATACCGATCTTTGTCGGCGCGCCCGACGACTATAAAAGGCTCGGCGACCTGCTCGACCGTATCGGGCTGGAGCGCACGGCCGTATCGGCCATGGGCGATCCCTCGATGAACCTGATCTCGGCCGACGCGGCAACGCGCAAGGCCGGCGTCGACTACATGAAATGGGCCATCGATTGCGCCGATGCGCTTGGCGCAAGGACACTGAGCGGTCCCCTGCATTCGACGCTCGGCGCCTTTTCGGGGACCGGGCCGACGGCGGCCGAGAAGAAGCGTTCCATCGCCTCGCAGCGCGCCATCGGCGACCACGCCGGCAAGAGGAATGTCGCCATCGGGCTCGAGGCGCTGAACCGCTTCGAATGCTATCTCCTCAACACGATGGCCGACCTTTCGGAGCATATCGACGCCATCGACCGGCCGCACATCAAGGCGATGTACGACACGTTCCACGCCAATATCGAGGAGGCCGATCCGATCGGCGCCTACACCAGGCATCGCGGCAATGTCGTGCATATCCACATATCGGAGAACGACCGCGGCGTGCCCGGGCGCGGCAACATCCCGTGGAAGGAGACTTTCGCGGCCATCCGCAAAAGCGGCTATGACGACTGGCTGACGATCGAGGCCTTCGGCCGTTCGCTGAAGGACCTGGCGGCGGCTACCAAGGTCTGGCGGGATTTTTCAGAAACGCCGGAAGCGGTGTATCGGGACGGGTACAAGCATATCAGGGACGGGTGGAAGAAGGCGGCTTAGGCTTCTCCTTCGTCATCCTCGGGTCCGCGCCGCGTCGCTTCGCTCCTTGCTCCGCCCGTGGATGACGAAGGCGCGGCGGGCCACTGGCGTTGCGCCGGTCACCCCTGCTGAGCCTGGATCCTGTTGTAGTCGTGGATGGTGCGGCTCAGCCGGCGGCGCAGGAAGTTGGAGATGTTGTCGAAGATGAAGACGACCAGCAGGATCAAAAGCACCATGTAGAAGACGTTGGCCCAGTTGGAGTTGGTGCGCATCGCTTCCCACAGTTTCAGGCCGATGCCGCCGGCGCCGACCGCACCGATGATGGTGGCGCCGCGGGTGTTGGATTCCCACTGGTAGAGCGTCTGGCTGATGAACACCGGGATGACTTCGGGCATGACGCCGTAGCGCTGCACCAGAAGGCCGTTGGCGCCGGTCGAGAGCACGCCCTCGCGCGGCTTGTCGTCGATATTCTCAAGCGCTTCGGAATAGGTTTTGCCGAGCGTGCCGACCTCGGTGAAGAAGATCGCCGCACTTCCCGCCAGCGGGCCTGGGCCGAAGGCGCGGGTGAAGAACAGCGCCCAGATCAGCATGTCGACCGAGCGCATGAAGTCGAAGAAGCGCTTGAGCACCTGGCTCAGCACACCGCTCGGCGTGATGTTGCGCGCGGCGAAGAAGGCAAGCGGGAAGGCGACAATGCCGCCGAGCAGCGTGCCGAGGAAGGCCATGACGATGGTCTGCAGCAGCTTCGTCCAGACGTCGCCATGCTGCCACTGGGCGTTGTTCCAGATGTTGTCTCCGGCGAGCGCAAGGTTGGAGGTACCCGGCTTGAGTTCGGGGCCGGACATGATGAGCGAGATCACCTCGCCCGCCGGCTTGCCGAAGAAGGGTGAGCGGGTGTCGAAAACGAAATTCGCCCAGCCGAGGAAGCGCTTGCGCACCTTGACGCGGTCGACGGTGACGCGGACCTCGCCGACGAAGCCCATCTTGGCGACCACTTCATCATCGTGCGCCGTCACCCAGTCCGGCACCGGACCCTGGACGACCGGCTTGCCGCTGGTCAGAAGCACGGGGATCGTCTGGCCGTTGGCCGTGATCGTCGCCTGCGTCTTGTCGAAGGTAACGGATTTCGCCGGCCCGTCGATCAGGATCGTGTAGGTGCCGTCCGGATTCTTGATCACCCAGTCGGGATTCGGGTTTTCGCCAAGTGCCGAGAAGCGCGGATATTTCGGCGTGATCTCGGGCTGGTCGAGACGGAATTCCGGCTGCAGGTCGTAGCTGATCCATTGCGTCAGGAAGAGCGGCAGACGCTCCCAATGCGATTCCCTCAGCACCTGCGGCAGATTGAAGAACCAGAGAACATAGACGAGGTAAAGCAGGATGCCGGCGAACAGGAACAGAGGCGAGAAACGCTTGTACAGCGGCCGCCGGAACACCTGCGGGTAGCGCTCTTCGATCGACTGGATTTCGGCAGCGGTCATCGAAGCCATGTCACGTACTCATCAGAAAGGCTTGCTCGCCAACCAGCTTGCGGCGCAGCCAGGCGGAGAACTGGTCGATGATGAAAATGGTGGTGAACAAAAGCAGCACCAGCGCCAGTGTCTTGGCGCCGAAGCCGCGCGAGATGGAAAGCTTCAATTCCTCGCCGATGCCGCCACCGCCGACGGCGCCGATGATGGTGGAGGCGCGCACGTTGATCTCGACGCGCAGCAGCGTGTAGGACATGAAGTTGGGCAGGACCTGCGGCAGGTCGGCGAAGCGCACCCGCTCGAACCAGTTGGCGCCCACGGCGCGCAGGCCTTCCTCGGCGCGCATGTCGATGTTCTCGTTGATCTCGTAGAACAGCTTGCCGAGCGCGCCGATCGAATGCAGGCCGATGGCGATCATGGCCGCGATCGGGCCGATGGACACGATCGCCGCGAACAGGCCTGCAATGACGATCTCGGGAAAGGCGCGCAGCAGTTCCATGAAGCGCTTGACCACAAGCCGCAGCAGCGGGTGCGGCGTCAGGTTGCGCGCGGCGATGAAGGAAAACGGCACGGCGAAAACAAAGCCGATGACGGTCGAGACGAGCGCCACGTTGACGGTGGTCAGCATCAGCTCGAAATATTCGGGGATGTAGAAATCGCCCCAGACATAGACGCGGCCGAGCGGGAAGTTGAATTCCTGGGTGCCGGTGTCGTGCGGCGAGGCGACGTCGAAGAGCGCGCGCCAGACGTCGTTCCAGTCCTTGGGGATGAGCCAGCTAAGGAAATCGAAAATGTGCGGCAGCCGGTCGAAGAAATGGCCGGCATTGGCTTCGTCGGCGAACCACATGCTGGCCACCATGGCAGCCAGCAGCAGACCAACGCCGAGCACTGTATAAACGCGGCGCAGCGACGTCTGGCGTCGCCAGGCGTCGGCCATCTCATGAGTGGTGCCGGAGGGCGTGGGGGCTGTCACGGAAAGGGTCATGATGGGAGATGCAAAAAGGGCGGTACCTCAGGTACCGCCCTTTGCAATTTCGCCGTTAGCCGCCGATGGCTGCCTTACGGGCTTCGACGATGACGTTGTAGAAGTCCGGCTTCACCGGCACGTAACCGGTGAAATCGCCGCCTTCGACGCCTTCGAAGCATGCCTTGTCCTTGGTGGGCAGTTCGGTGAAGAAGGCGGCGAGCTTGGCGGTCATGTCCTCGCCGAGCGCGGTGCGCACGACCAGCGGGCCGTTCGGGATCAGGCCCGAGCGCCAGACTTCGACGAAGTCGTTCGGGTCGACGGCGCCCTTGGCGACGACCTTGTGGAAGGTGCCGGAGGTGAAGCCGTTCTTGAAGTCGCCGATGCCGGAGGAATCGTCCACCGCCACGTCGACCTTGCCGTCGCGGACGGCGAGGATGTTGTTCTCATGGCCGCCGTTGAACTGGGTCGAGGCGAAGAAGGTCTCGTTCGAGGCGCCCGTGTCCTTCGGAATCTGCGTCAGCGGGATCAGGTAGCCCGAGGTCGAGTCCGGATCGGCGTAGCCGAGCTTCTTGCCCTTGGCCGACTTGATGTCGGTGATGCCCGAGGTCTTCAGCGCCAGGCCGATCGAGTAATAGCCGGTCGAGCCGTCGGTCTGCTTGGTGGTGAGGATCGGGGTGACCGCCTTGGGATCCTTGAGATAGACGCTGGCATAGCCGGAGGCGCCGAGTTCGGCGAAGTCGAGCGTGCCGCCGAGCAGGCCCTGGATGACGCCGTCATAGTCGGCGGCCGGGAACAGCGAGACCTTCTCGAAGCCGAATTCGGCCTTCAGGTGGTCGGCCAGGCACTGGTAGTTGCGCAGGCGGTCGGTTTCGTTCTCGCCGCCGAGGATGCCGACGCGGAATTCCTTCATGTCGGCCGCGTGGGCCATGCTGGTCGCCATCGCGAGCACCGAAACGGCGCTCAAAACCATCTTCCTGAACATTGATGTCTCTCCTGTAAGTTCCGGCCCCGCGCCGGAGACGTTCTTGATCCTGACGATTGCCCTTGACGCGGGCGGACGATCCAGGCTGCTCGCTATCGGCCCAAAACGGGCTCAGTATCCCGGGAATGCGGGTTCGAGCGGTCCGGCGGATGCGGCGATCTTCTGCTTGAAAGAAACGCTGGTGGAGGTGATGGCCTCCGAAATGTCGGTGCCGCTGGCATCGGCGCCGTAGACGAGGCGCACGGCCTCGCGGTCGAGTTCCTCGGGCGGGCCGTCGAAGACGACCTTGCCTGCCGCCATGCCGATGATGCGGTTGCAATAGGCGCGCGCGGTGTCGAGCGTGTGCAGGTTGGTGACGACGGTGATGCCCTCGCGCAGATTGATGTCCTGCAGCGAATCCATGACCACCTTGGCGTTGAGCGGGTCGAGCGAGGCGATCGGCTCGTCGGCCAGGATCACCTTGGGCTGCTGCATCATGGCGCGGGCGATGGCGACGCGCTGCTGCTGTCCGCCCGAAAGCGTGCCGGCGGGCTGAAGCGCCGTGCGTGCGATGTCGAGCCGTTCAAGGGCGGCCACCGCCTCGGCGCATTCGGCGCGCGAGAACATGCCGAGAAGGTTGGACAGGGTCGAGCGGTGGTTCAGCTTGCCGAGCAGCACATTGGTCAGCACGTCGAGGCGCGGCACCAGGTTGAACTGCTGGAAGATCATGGCGCAGTCGCGCTGCCAGCGGCGAAGCGGCGAACCGCGCAACTGGGAGACTTCGGCGCCGTCAAAAAAAATCGACCCCTGGCTGGGATCGACGAGACGGTTGATCATGCGCAGAAGGGTCGATTTGCCGGCGCCCGAACGGCCGATGACGCCGACCATCTGACCCTGCGGGATCGAGATGTTCACGTCGCTCACGGCGGTGTTCTTGCCAAATCGTCGGCTGACACCGCGGATTTCGAGCGTGGCAGAGGCTGCAGACATAAACAGGTTCCCGTCCGGGCCGTATTGATCGTCAGCCTCTCGCCTATCGCAGCCACATGAACCTGCCGTGTCGCGAGCATGTCAGTTTTGTTACGCTCCACAGACGCGGCGGAGCGTGGCTTGCGGCTCAACCGAGGACCAGCAGTTCCTCGAAATGCTTCATGTCGCGGAAAGCGCAGAAGGCGGGCGCCTTGATCTCGATGACGGGTGCCTCGCGCCCGAAAAGTGCCAGGCAATCGTCGAACAGCGCCTGCCATGCGGCCGCCCTGTCGTCGGCAAGGCGCCGGATCTGATAGGCGAAGGTGATGTGAAAGACGTAAGTGTCGTGATCGGGGTGCCGGTAGCCGAATGGTACCGCGAGCGCGTCACGCCATTCGCGCATGATGCGCACATCCTCGTCGGTTGCGCCAGCAACCGTGAGGCCGGTCGGAACGACCTCGACCACCTTGATGTTGAAAGGGCCCGCACCCTGGAAACCTTTCAGGCGCTCCAGATAAAGACGCGTCATGGCGTCGATGCTGGTATCCAGCGGCACGTCCTGCGGCCAGTAAGGCAGCCGGCGGCGATATTCGATAATGCCCTGGAACAAGGTCATGTGCAGGCTTGAGACCGGCGTGAAGGCGAGCCGGTCGGCATCGGGCATGGCCATCATTCGATCCCGCACGGCAAGCACCACGGCCTCGGACGGCGAACCGCTGACCAGATGGCTGACGACGGTGTTGCCAGGCTCGGTCAGGAAATTGCCTGACGTGTCGTAGCGCGTGCCGAGATGGGCCGGCGGGGCCGGATTGGAGCCGGCAAAGAATCCGGCGAGCGAGGGTTTGATCTTATCGAGCATGGCGATCTCCTTGGGGAGATGGCGTCCTGTCCGAGTCCTGTGTCAGGGGTGTGAAACAGGCATAATCCTTCGCGGGACAAGCCGCTATGCCCCATACTTCTCCAGAAATGCTTCGGCCGACAGCTCGCGGAAATCCTCGAGCGAAGCGCGCAGCCCGGCATGGTCCCAGTCCCACCAGGCGAGCGCCTGGTAGCGTTCGGCGGTGCGACGGTCGAAGCGCTCGCGGATCGGTTTCGCCGGCACGCCGGCAACGATGGTGTAGGGCTCGACATCCTTCGACACGACGGCGCCGGCGCCGACCGCCGCGCCATCGCCGACAGTGACGCCGGGCAGGACCGTCGAGCCGTGTCCCAGCCAGGTGTCATGGCCGATGGTGACGTGCTTTGCCCGGCGCTGGGCGAAGAACTCGCTCTCGTGCTCGGCGTCGTCCCAATAGTCTGAGGCGCGGTAAGTGAAGTGGTGCAGCGTCGGCCGCCACGTCGGATGGTTGGTGGCGTTGAGGCGTACGCTTGACGCTATATTGGAGAACTTGCCGATCGTCGCGCACCAGACGGCGCAGTCCTGCATCATGTAGGAGTAGTCGCCGAGTTCGCTTTCGGAAACCCGGCTGCGGTCGGCGATCTCGGTCCAGCGGCCGAGCGTCGAATTGTGGACTTCCGCCGTCGGATGGACCAGCGGTGTCTCTGACAGCTTCCTGGTCATGCGGCGAGTTTTCCCGGCGCGAAAGCGGTGACGTCGATGATGCGATCGGCAACCGCCTCGCGCACCTCATGGTCATGGAAGATGCCGAGCAGGGCGACACCGGCCGCCTTCTTGGCGGCGATGAGTTCGATGACCACGTCGCGGTTGGTGGCGTCGAGCGAGGCGGTCGGCTCGTCGAGCAGCAGGATGGGATGCGCGGTGATGAAGCCGCGCGCGATATTGACGCGCTGCTGCTCGCCGCCGGAGAAGGTGGCCGGCGGCAAGGCCCAGAGTTTTTCCGGCAGGTTGAGCTTAGCCAGCAAGGCGCGCGCCTTGTCTCTCGCCGCTTCACGCTCCTCGCCGCGTTCCACCAGTGGTTCGGCGACGACGTCTAGCGCCGAGACGCGCGGTACGGTGCGCAGGAACTGGCTGACATAGCCGATCGTTTGCCGGCGTATGGCAAGCACCGTGCGCGGGCTGGCGTGCGCCAGGTCGACAAGCCCGTCCTCATGCATGACGATGATCTGCCCCTCGTCGACGGCGTAGTTGCCGTAGAGCATCTTCAGGATAGAGCTCTTGCCGGCGCCAGACGGGCCGCCGAGCACGGTGCATTCGCCGGCCTTGATCGAGAACGAGACACCGGCGACGACGGGGAGGTTGATGCCGTCGCGCAGATGCATGGTGAAGCTCTTGGCGACGTCGGAGACAACGAGGGGGGTGGGCATCGTCACACCTGCAAGATCGAGGAAACAAGCAATTGCGTGTAAGGCGCGCGCGGATCGTCGAGCACGCGGTCGGTCAGGCCGCTTTCGACGACGCGGCCGTCCTTCATCACCATCATGCGCTGCGACAGCAGCCGCGCCACGGCGAGGTCGTGGGTGACGACGATGGCCGCGAGGCCAAGGTCTGTGACCAGCCCGCGCAGCAGATCGAGCAGGCGAGCCTGCACCGAGACGTCGAGACCGCCGGTCGGCTCATCCATGAACACCAGGCGCGGGCCGGTGACGAGGTTGCGGGCGATCTGCAGGCGTTGGCGCATGCCGCCGGAAAAGGCGCGAGGCTCGTCGTCGATGCGGTCCTCGTCGATCTCGACGCGCGACAGCCAGTCGACGGCGGTGGCGCGGATCTTGCCGTAATGGCGGTCGCCGACCGCCATCAGCCGTTCGCCGACATTGGCGCCCGCCGACACCGTCATGCGCAGTCCGTCGGCCGGGTTCTGGTGGACGAAACCCCAGTCGGTGCGCATCAGGAAGCGGCGTTCGGCTTCGCTCATGCGGTAGAGTTCGCGGAACTGGCCATCACGCATGCGGTAGCTTGCGGTGCCGGAAGAGGGCAGCAGCCGCGTCGACAGGCAGTTGAGCAGCGTCGTCTTGCCGGAGCCGGATTCACCGACGACCGCCAGCACTTCGCCCGGCCACAGGTCGAACGAGACGTTGTCGCAGCCGACGCGCGAACCATAGAATTTGGACAGTGCCGCAACGCGCAGCAGCGGTTCGTCGGTCATTGGGCCGGCTCCATTTTTTCCGAGGCAGGATGGGTTCCCGGGACGGTATGGGTTTCAGGGGCAAGGTGGCCGCGATGGCCATCGGCGCGCCGCTTCTCGCAATGGTCGGTGTCCGAGCAGACGAACATGTGGCCGCCATGGTCGTCGAGGATGACCTCGTCGAGATAGACATTCTCGGCTGCGCAGAGCGCGCAGGGCTGGTCGAATGTCTGCACTTCGAAAGGATGATCCTCGAAGTCGAGGCTGACGACATCGGTGAAGGGCGGCACCGCATAGATGCGCTTTTCGCGGCCGGCGCCGAACAGCTGCAGGGCTGGCGAGCGGTGCATCTTGGGATTGTCGAATTTCGGCGTCGGCGAGGGGTCCATCACGTAGCGGCCCTCGACCTTTACCGGATAGGCATAGGTGGTGGCGATGCGGCCGTGCTTGGCGATGTCCTCGTAGAGCTTCACATGCATGAGGCCGTATTCCTCGAGCGCATGCATCTTGCGTGTTTCGGTCTCGCGCGGCTCGAGGAAGCGCAACGGTTCGGGGATAGGCACCTGGAAGACCAGCACCTGCCCTGCGGTCAGCGGATGTTCGGGTATGCGGTGGCGGGTCTGGATGATGGTGGCGGTTGCCGTATCGGTGGTGACGGCGACATTGGCGACCTTCCTGAAGAAGGCGCGGATCGAGACGGCGTTGGTGGTGTCGTCGGCCCCCTGGTCGATGACCTTCAGCACATCATCGGGACCGATGATCGAGGCGGTGACCTGCACGCCGCCGGTGCCCCAGCCATAGGGCATCGGCATTTCGCGCGAGGCAAACGGCACCTGGTAGCCGGGAATGGCGATGCCCTTGAGGATCGCCCGGCGGATCATCCGTTTGGTCTGTTCGTCGAGATAGGCGAAGTTGTAGGTGGCGATGTCGGTCATGGCGATCACATCCACATTGTGCTACTGGATTGACTTGCAAGGCGTGGAACCCGGATCAGATCAAAATGAATCCTGCCGGATGGATGCACCTCGGAATCGTGCTGGTGGGGTTCGCTGCCGTCGTTGCCTTTTTCCTCCGAAGAATGGTTTTTCCGACTCCTACGGATGGCTCGCAGGGCGAGACTTACGGAGGTGGCGGCAACGGTTATGGCGGGTATCAAGACCACGGGAGCCACTCCCACGATGGTGGTGGGCATGGGGGCGGACACTAGTTTCATTCCGCAACCTCCAGATGCCGCGCGTACCGCGCCAATCGCTCATCGAGCGTGCCGGTGTGCAGTTCGAACATGTGATTGTCGTCGTCGTAGAAATAGATCGAGCGGCCTTCGCCCTCGACGCGCGGTCGCGGCGGGCGCATGTCGAGCCCAAGCCTGCCGATACGTTCGGCATATTTGTCGAAATCGGCGTCATCGATCTTGAAGGCGACGTGGTTGTAGCTGCGCTCCGGCAGCTTCTCGCCCTCCATGATGGCGATCCAGATGTCGCCGATCAGGAAGAATTTTTCGCGCGACAGCGAGAACTGTTCGGCATCGCTGGCATAGACCTCGCGGGCGTCGAACACGCCCTCCAGAATCCCGGTCATCCGGTCGAGGTCGCGCACGATGAAAGTCATGTGGGAAAGACCTTCGATCATTCGGCGGCCTCCCGCTTTTCTTCCGCTTTCTCCGGATTTTCCCGCGCGTCGTATTCGGCGCGCATGCGGCGCACGAGGTCGAGCTCGGCCTGGAAGTCGACATAGTGCGGCAGCTTCAGATGCTCGACGAAGCCGGTCGCCTGGACGTTGTCGGAATGCGAGATGACGAACTCCTCATCCTGCGCCGCCGCGACGACGTCCTCGCCGAGTTCCCTGGCGCGCAGCGCGCGGTCGCAGAGCGCCATGGCCATCGCCTTGCGTTCGCTCTGGCCGAAGACGAGACCGTAGCCGCGGGTGAACTGCGGCGGCGCCTTGGCCGAGCCCTTGAACTGGTTGACCATCTGGCATTCGGTGACACGCACGGTGCCGAGGGGTGCTGCGAAGGGCAGTTCGGGGACGTCGAGTTCCAGTTCGACCTCGCCGATGCGGATCTCGCCGACGAAGGGATGGTTGCGGGCATAGCCGCGCTGGGTCGAATAGCCGAGCGCCAGGAGAAAGCCCTCGTCGCCGCGCGACAGAGCCTGCAGGCGGATATCGCGCGCCACCGGGAATTCCAGCGGCTCGCGGGTGATGTCGCCGGGGACATGATCCCCGGGCATTTCGCCATCGGGTTCGATCAGGCCTTCGCGGGCGAGGATCGCCGAGACACGCGGCATGGCCTGCGCTTCCGCCTCGCGTCGCAACGGCTCGGCGACTTCAGCGCCGGCGGCAAGTTCGGGATCGAGCAGCCGGTGCGTATAGTCGAAGGTCGGGCCGAGCAATTGGCCCCCGGGCAGATCCTTGTAGGTTGCCGACACGCGCCGTTCGACCAGCATGGCGCCGGTGTCGATCGGCTTGGTGTAGCCGAAGCGCGGCAGCGTGGTGCGGTATGCGCGCACCAGGAAGATCGCCTCGATCATGTCGCCGCGCGCCTGGACGATGGCGAGCGCGGCGAGCTCCCGGTCGTAGAGGGAGCCTTCGCTCATCACCCGGTCGACGCCGAGCGCCAATTGTTCGACGATCTGGTCGAGGCGCAGCGCCGGCACGGAGCGATCGCCACGCCGGCGGTCGGCAAGCAGGCTGTGGGCATTGGCAATGGCGGCTTCGCCGCCTTTTACCGCGACATACATGCTAGGCCTCCATCATCTTGATGCGCGTCGTGCGCGGCAGGCAGGCTATGGCTTCGGCGGAAGCGAGAATGATGTCGACGCCGCGCGGGAAACGCTTGTTGTTCTGCTTCCACTGCTCGATGAAGTGGCGTGGCATCTGCGCCGGCGCGATCGTGGCCGTCGTTTCGATGCCGGGACCTTCGAGCAGCAGCGAAGCGCCCGAGGTGAGATCGGCGACCTGCAGGACCAGCGTCGTCGAGCGGTCGGGATAGTCCTGCGTGCCTTGCGAAAAACCGTCCAGCGCCATCATCTCGGCCGGCGTCGCGATGAAGGCGAAATGCGCGTCGGCCGGCGTGTTGGCCAGCGGCGCGCCGGAGTGGAAGCCGAGCCAGGACATGACCGCGGCCGAGGCGTGCAGGGCCGGATCGAGCCACACCGGCGTGTCGTTGTCGCACAGCGCCAGCGCGATGGCGCCCGAGGTGGCCGAAAGCGGCGCCGGCGGACGGGCGAAAGCAGATATCGGCTGCACGCTGCCCGGCCGCGCCATGGCGTCCATGACGGCGCGGAACACGGCCTGGGCGTTGAAGACCGGATCGGCGAAGCCGCCCTCGATCGATTGAGCTGCGATGTCCATCAGTCTTCTCCGCGAACCATGGTGAAGAAATCCACCTTCGTGGCCGCGGTTTGCGCGCGGCGCTTTTCCTGGGCCGAAGTCAGTGCCGACCTCAAAGGCGCGATCAGTCCGGCTTCGACCTCGGCGCGGCGGGCAGGGTCCTGCCACAGGGCGTCGGCGATGGCCGCGAGCTTTGCCTTCTGCTTGTCGCGGCCAAGCGCGTAGCAATGGCCGACCTGTCCGGACGGCACGCGCACGGTGGCGCGGGTGACGGTGGCTTCGCCGACATTGAACGGCGCGCCGCCGCCGCCGATGCGGCCGCGCAGCGTCACGAGGCCGGTCTCGGGGCCGCGCAGCAGTTCGGCTTCCGCCGGCAGGCCGGCCTCGTTCCACAGCCGGACGATGTCGTCACCGCTGGATTGCGCCAGCGTCGCCATGGCGGCCTTGCGCTCTGCCTGGTCGCGGGCTTCCTGTCCTCGCATCGCCTGTTTTCCTCTTTGCTAAATTTGTCTATTGATATAGACAACTATACAAATTATACATACTACCTAGCGCGAGTCCATGACGGGTGCATGACAGGCGCGGAATGCCGGGGGCGGCAGAGGCTGGGGACCATTCATGATCGGGCGGCAAGGCGTAGACAGCATCGAGAGGCGCAGCGGCGTCTCCTTGTGGCGGCAGATCGCCGACAGGATCCTGCATGCGATCTCGACCGGCGATTTCGCCGAGAATGCCGCACTGCCGCCGGAAATGGCGCTGGCCGAACGCTACGGCGTCAATCGCCACACGGTGCGCAGCGCCATCGCGGCGCTGGTGCAGGAAGGCGTGCTGCGCGCCGAGCAGGGACGCGGCACGTTCGTGCTGTCGCGCAAGCGGCTCTCCTATCCGATCGGGACGCGTACACGCTTCTCGACGGGCCTGCAGGGGCAGACGTCGGAGCGGCATATCGTGCTGCTCGCCTCATCGGTAGAGCCGGCCAGCCAGCGTATCGCCGAGGGGCTCGGACTGGCCAAGGGCGCCGAGGTGATAAGGCTGGAGACGCGCGGCGAGGCTGACGGGCGGCCGATATCGCGCGCCACCGCGTGGTTCGACGCCAGGCGTTTTACCGGCATCGACAAGGCCATGGCCGAGACTGGATCGATCACCGCATCGCTGAGCCGCTTCGGCATAGACGACTATCTCCGGCAATCGACCGTGCTGTCGGCGCGCCATGCCGATGCGGCCGACCTTGCCGACCTTGACCTGCAGCCCGGCGCCATCGTGCTGGTGACGGTCGCCGTCAATGTCACGCCGGACGGCCAGCCGATCCAGTTTTCCGAGTCGCGCTTCCCGGCCGAGCGGATCGAGTTGAAACTGTCGGCGCTATAAGGCGGCCGGTCCGTTTATCCGACCTCGATCACGGCCTTGATCAGGCCGGATTTCTCATGCGCCCATCTTGCGAGATCGCGCGGCGTGTCTTCCAGCGTGGTGCGGTGGGTGACGAGCTTGGCCAAGGGCACCGCGCCATTGCGGATCGAGGTGGCGACGTGGTCGAAGTCGGCCTTCAGCGCGTTGCGGCTGCCGATCAGCGTCATCTCTCGCTTGTGGAATTCGGGATCGGAAAAGACGATGTCGTCCTTGACCACGCTGACCAGCACCAGCGTGCCGCCATGCGCGACGTGGGCGAAGGCCGACTGCACCGATTGCGTGTTGCCGGTGGCGTCGAACACCACGTCGAACCCTTCGCCGCCGGAAGCGTCGCGAACCAACTCAGCTGCCGTTTTCCTGGAGCCGTCGAGCGTGGCGAAGCCGAGCTCGCTCTCGGCAAAGCCGAGCCGCTCGCTGCTCATGTCGAGCAGGCTGACGTCGAGCCCGGCGATGCGGGCGAAGATCGCGGTGCCGAGCCCGATCGGGCCGGCGCCGATGACCAGTGTGCGGGCGCCGGGATCGGCGCGGGCGCGGCGCACGGCATGCGCGCCGATGGCCAGGAATTCGACCGCCGCGGCGTCGGCCAGCGACAGGCCGTTGGCCGGGTAGAGATTTCGCGCCGGCACCAGGATCCGGTCGCACATGGCGCCGTCGCGATGCACGCCGAGCACTTCGATTCGCACACAGCAATTCGGCTTGCCGTGCCGGCAGGCTATGCATTTGCCGCAGGCGAGATAGGGATTGATGATGACAGGCTCGCCAACGGCGAGATCGACGCCATCGCCGGTCCCGACGACAGTCCCTGAAACTTCATGGCCCATGATGCGGGGGTAGGCGAGGAATGGATGCTTGCCTTCGAAAATGTGATAGTCGGTGCCGCAGATGCCGACATGGCTGACCGCGACCAGCGCCCAGCCGGCAGGCGGAGCGTCGGGCGCGGGACGGTCTTCGACGACAAGGTCGCCGGGCGAGCGGCAGACGACGGCTCTCATGCTTCAATCCAGTTCTGTTCATGAAATCGCCGGCCCGCCTGAGGTGACGGACCGGCGATGGAATCCTGATGGCTACTTGCCGCCGCGCCGGCGCAGTCCGTCGAAATAGACGATGACGATGATCAGCACGCCGGTGATGATGCGCTGCCAGAAGGCGTTGACGTTGAGCAGGTTGGCGCCGTTGTTGATGGTCGCCAGGATGAAGGCGCCGAGCAGCGGGCCATGCACCGAGCCGACCGCGCCGAACAGCGACGTGCCGCCGATGACTGACGAGGCGATCGCCTGCAATTCCCAACCCTCAGCCTGGGTCGGGTTGCCGATGCCGATGCGCGAGGCGAGCAGCACGCCGACGAAGGCGGCGCAGAGGCCCGACAGCGTGTAGGCCATGTAGATGGTGCGCTGGACATTGACGCCGGACAGGCGCGAGGCCTCGGCGTTGGAGCCGACCGAGAAGAGATAGCGGCCCCAGCGGCTGTGATGCAGGAAGATATAGGCCGGGACGCCGACCAGGATGACCATCCAGAACAGGTTGGGCACGCCGAGAAAGGAGTTGCGCGAGAACTCCTGGAAGGCGTCATTGTTGATCGAAATCGAATTGCCGTTGGTCATCAGCAGGCCGATGCCGCGCAGCGAGGTCAGCGTCGCCAGCGTGATGATGAAAGGCGGCAGGCCCATCTTGACGATGCCGAAGCCATGGAAGAGCCCGATGGCGACGCCGACCAGCAGCGTGAGCAGGATGGCGAGGAAAACCGGTACGCCGGCATTGATCAGCATGGCGGTGACGACGGTGGCGAAGCCGACCACCGCGCCGACGGACAGATCGATGCCGCCGGTGATGATGACGAAGGTCTGGCCGACCGCCAGGATGGCGATCATCGAACCCTGGCGCAGAAGGTTCGAGATGTTGTTGGCCGAGGCGAAGCTCGGCGTCGCCACCGACAGGATGACCCACAGCAGCACCAGCAGCGCCAGCAGCGTCAGCCCGAACAGGGCGTTGTAATTGCGCTTCGGTTTCTCGGCGGGGATAGCCTCGGTGCTCATGTCTTTCCTCCCTGCTTTTCTTGTTTCTCGGCGAGCGCCTGCGTGAGAATTTCCTCGTGGTCGGCGGTGCGGAAGCCGTGTGTCGCCACCAGCTTGCCGCGGCGGAACACATGCAGCGTGTCGGCAAGCTCATAGACTTCCGGAAGGTAGGACGAGATCAGGATGATGCCGGCTCCCTTCGAGAGCAGCGCGCTGAACAGGCGATAGATCTCGGCCTTGGTGCCGACATCGACGCCGACCGTCGGCTCGTCGAAGATGAACAGCTTGGCGCCGTGGGCCAGCCACTTGCCGATGACGATCTTCTGCTGGTTGCCGCCTGACAGGCTGGAGGCCAGCGCGTTGCGCGTCGGCGTCTTGATGCGAAGGTCAGCGATCTGGCGGTCGGCGTGGGTCTTTTCCTGCGCACCGGAGATCAGCAGATTGTTCGAGATGCGCTTGTAGATCGGCAGGTTTAGGTTGAGGCCGACAGGCAGGTTGAGGCACAGGCCCTGGTCGCGGCGGCTTTCCGGCGCCAGCGCCATGCCGAGCTTGATGGCGTCATGCTCGGAATTGATCTGGACGGGCTTGCCTTCCCAAAGGATCTCGCCTGCGGACTTGCGGTGGCGGCCGTAGAGCGTGGTGACGAACTCGCTGCGGCCGGCGCCGATCAGGCCGTAGAGGCCGACGATCTCGCCGGCGCGAACCGTCATCGAGACATTCTCGAAGCCTTTGCCCGACAGGTTCCTGGCCTCCACGATCGCGGCGCCCGGAGTAAAGTGCTCCTTGTGGTAGACCTGCTCGATCGAACGGTTGATCATCAGCTTGACCAGTTCGGCGTCGTTGGTCTCGGCGATGTTCCTGGTGCCGACCAGCGTGCCGTCGCGCAGCACGGAGACACGGTCGGCGAGCTCGAACACTTCCTCCATGCGGTGGCTGATGTAGATGATCGTCACGCCTTCGCTCTTGAGCCGGCGGATCAGGGTGAAGAGCTGGTCGGCCTCCTTGCGGGTAAGGTAGGCGGTCGGCTCGTCGAAGATCAGGAACTTGGTGCCGCGCACGGTGGCGCGTGCGGCGGCGATCAATTGCTGCTGGCCGATGGTGAGGTCGCCGAGCACGACATGCGCGGGCAGGTCGAAGCCGAGATCATCGATGATCTTCTGCGCTTCCTTGACCATGGCGCGCTGCTGCAGAATGCCGAAGCGGGACGTCTCCTCGCCCAGGAACATGTTGGCGGCGACCGTCAGGTGGCGGCAGAGCACGACCTCCTGGTGAACGGCATTGATGCCCAGCGCCATCGCTTCGTGCGGGGTCGCAAGTGCTGCCGGCTTGCCTTCCCAGACGACCTCGCCGGAGGTGCGCGGCATGACGCCGGTCAAGAGCTTGATGAGGGTCGATTTGCCGGCGCCGTTCTCGCCGACGATGGCGTGGATCTCGCCTGCCTTGAAGGCCAGCGTCACCGGCTTCAGGGCATGGGTGCCGGGAGATT
>NZ_JAFKIC010000364.1 GCF_017306585.1 Mesorhizobium sp.
CGCCTTTGCGGCATCGGTGGAGGATGCGATGTTCGTCACCCCGGCCTTGTGCAGCGTTGCGGCCGTCGTGAAGATGATGGCAATGGCGATGATGTTCGACAGGGCCATGCCGACCATCGTGTCGGCGCGGATGCGGCGGAAGGCCTTCGAGGCCTGCCAAGGCGCCCATTTCAGCGGCTTGGCGGAAGGTTTCAGTTCCTCCTCTTCGACCTCCTGCGAGGCCTGCCAGAAGAATAGATAAGGAGAGATGGTCGTGCCGAGGATCGCCAGCAGCGTGGTGAAATAGGTGCCGTTCCACTGGACCGTCGGAATGAACAAGCCCTTGGCTGCCTCACCCCAGGGCACATGCGCGGTGAACATCGCCACGACATAAGCGAAGAGGCTGAGCGTGGTCCATTTGAGCACGGTAACGTAGCGGCTGTAGTGCAGGAAAACGATCGCCACCACGCAGACGGCAGCAAAGAGCACGACATAGACGGCGCTTGGCCCGCCGACGAGCAGGGTCAGCGCGTCGGCCATGGCACTGAGATCGGCGCCGATATTGATCACGTTGGCGATGAAGAGCAGCGCCACCACGAAATAAAGCAGCGAAATCGGATAATTGCGTCGCAAGTTTCCCGAAATGCCTTCTCCCGTCGTTCGGCCGATGCGGCCCGCGATCTCCTGTATCGCCGCCATCAGCGGAAAGGTGAAGAGCATCACCCAGCCGACCGAGAAGCCGAGTTGAGCGCCGGCTTGGCTATAGGTGCCGATGCCTGACGGATCGTCGTCGGAAGCGCCGGTGATGAAGCCGGGACCTATGGTTTTCAAGAATTTCTGGAACGGTCCCTTGGCGAGCATATTGCTCTGTTCTTTTTCGACCCGTGCACTGGCATCGGTCATGTTTTGCCTCTCCAGATCAGCAATACGGCAATCGACCCTCCGCAAATGGCAAGCGCCGGTCCAAGAACCAGGAATTCAGGGCGTGGGCCGTAGAAGTGTTCGAGAAATAGAGGAACTGCCGTCGAGCCGATTGCCACGATCAGCACGGCTTGCAGGATCGATTGTGGGCGACTGCGCTGCATCAACGGCGTGCCATCGGTTCAACAGGGAACGCTAATAAACGGCCACCAGTCGGCGCGGTTCCTTGTCACCAACGCATGATGCCGGCGATTCCAGGGAACTGCACCAACATTTGATTGTACAGCCGTTCGCTAAGGCTCGTCGGTGTGGAGGGATATTCTCCGGATTGTCGCGTTTCAGCAGGTCATCAGCATCAGGCTGTCGGGTCTGCCGACCAGTCTTGTTTCGCGGAGCCCGGCAAAGCGGCATGGATTGCCGGGCCCCCTGGCGCTGGGATTATTGAAGCTCGGCGATGGCATTGACGCCTGATTCCGCAAGCTTTGTCAGCGTAGCATCGGTGTCTTTTTCTTCGCCGAGTGTCAGATCGAACAGCGACACAGCCTTGTCGAGCCCCAGCTCCGACGCCCAGGTTTTCATCGTGCCATAGCGCGATATCTCATAGTGTTCGACGGCTTGGGCCACGGCAAGCAAACCGGCATCCAACGCCGGGGCGCCCTTGTAGTCCTCCATGATCTCGGCGCCTTCCTCGGTGATGCCGACGATCGCAGCGCAGGTCTTGCCTTGCGGTTTCTTGCCGATCGCCTCAAAGACCTCTTCAAGGCGCGAAACGTGTTCCTGGGTCTGACCGTGATGTTTCTCGAACGCTGCTTTGAGGTCCGGACTCTGCGCCGCCTTGGCCATCTTGGGCAATGCCGCGAGAATCTTTTTCTCGGCGAAATAGATGTCCTTGAGAGTATCGTGAAAAAGTTCGTTCAGGCCCTTCGTCGAGCCTCGCTGTTTCGCAGCCATGTCTTCCTCCTGGTGATTGCGCCTCCATCGTGAGACGTGGTCGGGCAACTTCCCCGGTCGCCAGATGTTCCGTGCGAAACTCAGCTCTTGGGATGAACCTTCATCGAACTCGCCAGTTTCTTCCGGAAAGGAGAGACACCATGACGAATTCTGCCCCGAAGCCGGCCAATGCCAATCCTGTTAAGAAATTCACCGACAGACCGTTTCCCGAACAGCGGCAGGATTGGCCAGCGCTGCAGCGCGACATGAAGCCCGTGCCCGATTGCGGCGAGAAATCCTATCGTGGCTCAGGTCGGCTGGAGGGACGGAAGGCGCTGGTGACGGGCGGAGACTCCGGCATTGGGCGCGCTGCGGTCATAGCCTTTCTGCGCGAAGGCGCGGACGTTGCCATCAACTATTTCCCCACTGAGGAGCCGGACGCGAGGGACTTGGCCGAACTTGCCAAGTCCGAGGGCCACAAGCTCATTCTGCTGCCTGGGGACATCACCGAACAGGCCTTTTGTGAGGATCTCGTGGCGGAAGCGGTGCGCAAGCTCGGCGGGATCGACATCCTCGTCAACAATGCGGCCTACCAGCAGTCGAAGAAGTCGATCGATGAGATTTCCTTCGAACAGTTCGACCGCACGCTGAAGACCAATCTCTATGCGATGTTCTGGATAACAAAGACGGCGCTCCCTCTGATGAAGCCCGGCGCGACCATCATCAACACCGCTTCCGTCAATTCA
>NZ_JAFKIC010000365.1 GCF_017306585.1 Mesorhizobium sp.
CGCCTTTGCGGCATCGGTGGAGGATGCGATGTTCGTCACCCCGGCCTTGTGCAGCGTTGCGGCCGTCGTGAAGATGATGGCAATGGCGATGATGTTCGACAGGGCCATGCCGACCATCGTGTCGGCGCGGATGCGGCGGAAGGCCTTCGGGGCCTGCCAGGGCGCCCATTTCAGCGGCTTGGCCGACGGTTTCAGTTCCTCCTCTTCGACCTCCTGCGAAGCCTGCCAGAAGAACAGATAGGGAGAGATGGTCGTGCCGAGAATCGCCAGCAGCGTTGTGAAATAGGTGCCGTTCCACTGGATCGTCGGAATGAATAAGCCCTTGGCCGCTTCACCCCAGGGCACATGCGCGGTGAACATAGCCACGACGTAGGCGAAGAGGCTGAGCGTGGTCCATTTGAGAATGGTGACGTAGCGGCTGTAGTGCAGGAAAACGATCGCCACGACGCAGACGGCCGCGAAGAGCACGACGTAGATGGCGCTTGGTCCGCCGACGAGAAGGGTCAGCGCGTCGGCCATGGCACTGAGATCGGCGCCGATATTGATCACATTGGCGATGAAGAGTAGCGCCACCACGAAATAAAGCAGCGAAATCGGATAATTGCGTCGCAAGTTTCCCGAAATGCCTTCTCCCGTCGTTCGGCCGATGCGGCCCGCGATCTCCTGGATCGCTGCCATCAGGGGAAAGGTGAAGAGCATCACCCAGCCGACCGAGAAGCCGAGTTGAGCTCCGGCCTGGCTATAGGTGCCGATGCCCGAAGGATCGTCGTCGGAGGCGCCGGTGATGAAGCCAGGACCTATGGTTCTCAGGAATTTCTGAAACGGTCCCTTGGCGAGCATATTGCTCTGTTCTTTTTCGACCCGTGCACTGGCGTCCGTCATGTTTTGCCTCTCCAGATCAGCAATGCAGCAATCGACCCTCCGCAAATGGCAAGCGCCGGTCCAAGAACCAGGAATTCAGGGCGTGGGCCGTAGAAGTGTTCGAGAAATAGAGGAACTGCCGTCGAGCCGATTGCCACGATCAGCACGGCTTGCAGGATCGACTGTGGGCGACTGCGCTGCATCGACGGTGTGCCATTGGTTCAACAGGGAACGCTAATAAACGGCAGCCAGCCGTGCAGGTTCCCTTCCCGACGCAGGGTGTCGGCCATTGCCGGCCAATGCACCAACATTTGATGGTGCTGGCTTACGCCCGTGGCCGTTCGGCTTTGGAGATGACCTTTTCCGGATTGTCGCGTTTCAGAAGGTCGCCAAGAACCTGTGCCGTTTCCCGCAACAGGTCCACGACATCCTGCTGCTTCATGTTGTCGATGCTGTCCGCCGCGCTCAAAAGTTCATGAACGAGTTCGACCCCTCGCATATGGAGTTGTGCCATCTTCCTGCCCTCACAGTGCATTCGTCCATAGCGGCCGGCCGGCGGCCATCCATTAACAAATGAGATGGCGCCGGATTCTATTCACAGGGAACATTTCTTCAAGCTCGTACTTTTGAGCAGCCAGGAGGCGATCGTGAAGAAACGGCATGTGGACAAGGAGAAGATCGAGAGGGCAGATCGCGAGGCCCGGATCGTGCTGGAAGCCGAGCGCAAGGCGCGAGAAGAGAAGACGGCCAGGCTCCGGGAGCAAAGGCTTGGAAAAAGGTACGCGGAACACGAGAACCGGCGCGATGGCTGAACTGATCGCGTAATGAGTGCCCGGGGACTGAATTATCTCGATAGATGGCTAGCGGAGAACCTTCCCGAGCCCGGCCTGGATGGGAACCCAGTGGCGGCCAGCGATCTCGCGGACCAGCTGCTCGCCTCGGCGGAACAGTCGGGCATCGGCGCCGATGAAGTCAGTGAAGAGGTTGATAGCCTTTTCGAGGTGGTGTTCGAGGCCATGCAGCATCAGACCGGCGGATTCGCCGACTAGGCCTGTTCCACGGAGCCCGGCGAAGTGGCCTGCACTGCCGGGTCCGTGGCCATAAGACTATTGAATTTCAGCGACGACGTTGACGCCTGATTCCGCAAGCTTTGTCAGCGTAGCATCGGTGTCTTTTTCTTCGCCGAGGGTGAGATCGAGCAAAGACACGGCTTCGTCGAGCCCCAGCTCCGACGCCCAGGTTTTCATCGTGCCATAGCGCGATATCTCATAGTGTTCGACGGCTTGGGCCACGGCAAGCAAACCGGCATCCAACGCCGGGGCGCCCTTGTAGTCCTCCATGATCTCAGCGCCTTCCTCGGTGATGCCGACGATTGCCGCGCAGGTCTTGCCTTGCGGTTTCTTGCCGATCGCCTCAAAGACCTCTTCAAGGCGCGAAACGTGTTCCTGGGTCTGACCGTGATGTTTCTCGAACGCTGCTTTGAGGTCCGGACTCTGCGCCGCCTTAGCCATCTTGGGCAATGCCGCGAGAATCTTTTTCTCGGCGAAATAGATGTCCTTGAGCGTATCGTGAAAAAGTTCGTTCAGGCCCTTCGTCGAGCCTCACTGTTTCGCAGCCATGTCTTCCTCCTGGTGATTGCGCCTCCATCGTGAGACGTGGTCGGGCAACTTCCCCGGTCGCCAGATGTTCCGTGCGAAACTCAGCGCTTGG
>NZ_JAFKIC010000366.1 GCF_017306585.1 Mesorhizobium sp.
CGAAGGCGAGGTCGTTTACCGGCACGGCAGCAACCTCTATCCGATGAAGCCCGGCGACAGCCTGTTCTTCGACGCCGACGCCCCGCATGGACCGGAGCAGTTGACGAAATTGCCGATGCGGTATCTGTCGATCATCTGCTATCCGCAGAACAGCGCTGGGTGATTGGCTAATCTCCCGCTTACCGTGCTTCGTCATTCTAGGGCGGAGCAAGGAGCGAAGAGACGCGCGCAGACCCTAGAACCCATGCCGTGACGCTAAGGCGTTGCAACGATTGCGGAATTCCGCGCCGTTGCGCCTTACGGCCGAGGTCACGGCATGGATACTCGGGTCAAGCCCGAGTATGACGACGTCACGATGGCTTCTGCCAATCTCAAACGTTGGCGCAGGGCGCCCAAGGTGGAGATCAGCTGTTCAATCCGGCCCGAACCCCGGGCTCGTCGCACTGCCGTCATCCAGCTTCGACAGCCATTCCACCAGCGTCGGGCGATACCGAGTAAGTCCCTTATACGTCGCAAGCTCTTCTGGCAGGTCACGGATGACGCGATGCAGGCGGCGTGCCCATTTCGGCTGTGTCACCAACTCGTCCATCTTGATCAGATAGCAGCGGATCGGAAACACGATGCCATTCGATCGGGGCAGCCGCCAGAAGCTCTGCAATTCGACGCGCAGATGCACCTTGTCGCCGACATTTTCAGGCGTGACGGTCGCGCGGTCCGGGCCCCATTTGTGGTAATTCTCGGGGCTGGTATCCAGCCGCGGATTGATGGTCATCGTCCAGTTCAGCCGCCGTGCCGGCTTGCCCTGCTGGATGTTCGTGAGGAATTTCAGCGCGCGCGTGAAAATGCCCTTCTCATGCGCGAGCGGCACCGGCGCGTGCCATTCGAAGAAATTCATGCCGATGTCGAAGTCGAGGGACCAGTCGGCCTGGGTGGTGACCATGCCCGCATCCATCCACAGATTGCCGTCGCGCTGGTCGAGGATGCAGAAATCGCCCTGGCTCTGGCGGGTGATGTATTCCATCGGTCCGTAGGGCAGCGTCGAGGTGTCGCCGAAGGTGAAGGTGTCGTCGATGCCGAGCGGCCGGTTGATCCAGCGCCAGCGGTCGCCGTTTCGCTCCAGCGTGAAGTGCTCGGGATAGCCCAGCGCCTGCTGCTCCATCAAAAGTTCCAGCAGGTCCCAGCCGGCCAGCGTCATATGCGGCAGAGACTGGCAGCGCAGCGGGTCTTCGGCGAGCACCAGAGCGCGATCCTGCATCTCGGCGACATAGTGCTCGTCGACATCGATCAGGTTTTCGAGCACCGAGCCCTTCGGTCCTACGACATGCGGCTCGATGTTGACGGCGTACATGTAGGCGTCTTCATGGAACGGGAAGGGAAACCGCCTTATGTGCTCCGGGCTGTTCCTGAAGGTGAAGTCGTCGCGGAAGGTTTCCTTGCGAAAGGTGATGCCCAAGCTCGCCTCCTATCTTTCCAAGACCAGCGATTTGCCCTCGAAGCGTGAAACGCACGGCATGATCTTGCAGCCGGACCGATGGTCTTCCTCGCTCAGCCAGTGGTCGTTGTGGATGAACTTGCCATCATACGAGATGACGTTGGTCTCGCACTGACCGCAGACGCCGCCGCGGCAGAGATAGGGCGGATCGACGCCCGCCGCTTCGATCGCCTCGAGCAGGCTTTGTTGCTCTCCGACACGGATCGACTTGCCGCTGACGGCGAGCGTCACGTCGAAGGGCAATCCCGGCTGGGGCGCCGCGAAATGCTCGAAATGCACGGCCTCCGAGGGCCATCCCAGGCTCGCCGCGCGATCGCGTACCCAGTTGATCATGCCTGCGGGGCCGCAGACATAGAGATGCGTGCCGAGCGGCTGTGTCGACAGCAGCCGGTCGAGATCGATCCGCTCGTCGCGGTCGTCGTGATAGAGCCTGATGCGCCTGTCATAACGCTCGCGCAGCACATCCGCATAAGTGCCGAGCGAGGCGGTGCGGCAGGTGTAGTGCAGCTCGAAATTGCCGCCCTCCCCCGCCAGTTGCGCGGTCTGCGCCATGAACGGCGTGATGCCGATGCCGCCGGCCAGCATCAAATGTTTTTTTGCGCGCAGGTCGAGCGAGAACAGGTTGACCGGATAGCTGATCACCATTTCCAGGCCGGGCCTGACGCTGCGGTGCATGAACAGCGAACCGCCGCGACCGACATCGTCGCGCCGCACCGAGATCGTGTATTCGCTTGTGTCGAGCGGCGAGCCCATCAGCGAATAGGGATTGAGCCTGGTGCGTTCGCCGTCCCGCATCTCGACCACGACATGCGCACCGCCAGAAAAGGTCGGCAGCAATTCGCCATCGCGGCGGCGGAAATGGAAACGGGTGACCAGTTCGTTGACGGGTACGACATCGCTGACGATGACGTCGAGCTTGGTGGTGCCGGTGCTCATGGGAAAGCCTCCTCGACAGGAGGAATCTCGGAGCGATCCTCGGCGTTGATGCACACGCCCTGGAAAGCGGCGAGACGGCGCGAATAATGGTCGCGCACCAGAAGCAGCAGGCCGCAATGCGAA
>NZ_JAFKIC010000141.1 GCF_017306585.1 Mesorhizobium sp.
GCCCCAGGCCGATGGACAGGGCCGCGGCCAGTTCCGAACCGTTGACGCTGTTAGGCCCCGATATCAGGTGGCTGCCGCCATGGGCCCTGTTCTCGATCAGCGTGAGCGCGGCGGCGGCGCAATCGTCGACGGAGGTCCATGCGATCCGCTGCGAGGCGTCGATCGGCATTTGGAACATGCCTCCTGCCAGGTCGTGGCGGACGCTCGGTTTGAGGAGATTGTCGAGATACATGGTCGGACGGACAATCGCGACTGACAGGCCGGTCGATCTGACCATGGTTTCGATCTCGGCATTGGCGACGAAGCTTTGCTCCTCACAGGGCGCGCTGCGGCTTGCGCTGGCAAGTTTCAGGACCAGACAATCGACCCGCGCCGCCCTCGCCGCCGCCACGGCGTTGGCGGCAAGGCCGCGAACAATCTCGGGCGGTCCGATCGGCACCTGCAGCACCACCGCGCTAACGCCGGCATGAGCCGCCCGGAGCGAGGCGGGATCCGCCAGATCGCCTTGCGCAAGGTCAATGCCCAAGCGCGCCAGCGCGGGACTCCTTGCCGGATCGCGCACCAGCGCCGTGACGGAAAATCCACGCCGGGCTGCCTCTCGGGCCACGGCGCCGCCCTGGACGCCATTGGCCAAGTAGACAAGGATACGTTCGGATTTGGACATGCTCTGCTCCTTTTGGAACGGGTCCTGGAGCGGCATCACCATGACAACGCCCAACAGACCCGAGGCGCGCTGGCGCCGGGACTGTCGGGGGTTCCCGTGAAGGCACGAGAACAGAACTTCACCCTGAGAGGGCGAAGGGCTTGGGCCTACCCAGACCAAGCCAGCCATTTTCGACGAAAGGAAATTACTGGGGCCGGGTGGAAATGTCCATCATCGCCACCCGGCAGCCAGCGGAGACGATCTGTCCCGGGATTGGACAAGGGGACCAACGCGTGCGTGCCGCCGAGGGCGGCTGCTTAGCAAAAGCCGAGGACATGTCCGGGGCCTTCGTTCTCGGCCGATGTGGGCACAGGCGAACGTCGATCACGTGGTTGGAATGTCGAGAAGACAGCGATCGGCTCAAGGCATATTGACAGTCAATCGTCTACCTACTAGTTGGTAGGTAATTGAAACGAGAGCTTCCATCATGCCTGAACACATCAACGACCAGAGTCGCGTCGCCTCATCGAACGAGTGGCTAAGAAACTATTATTATCTGCGGTTTGCCGTATCGGCAGCCTGGGTCGTGGCAGCTTTCACTGTCGCGAAAAGCAGTGTACCAGTCGCCGCCGCCATGCTGATTGCCTATCCCGCATGGGACGCGCTCGCCAACTACGTGGACGCCCGGCGTACCGGCGGCCTCGGCCGCAACAGGTCGCAACTGCTCAACTTCGCCATCAGCATCCTAGCCGCGATCGCGGTCGCCATCGCGCTCGGTCACGGCATGAACGCGGTGCTCTCGGTTTTTGGCGTCTGGGCTGTTGTCGCGGGCGTGTTCCAGCTCCTGACAGCGGTGCGGCGCTGGAAGACCAGCGGCGCTCAGTGGGCGATGATCCTGAGCGGCGCCCAATCGGCGCTGGCAGGTCTTTTCTTCGTCAGGATGGCCGGCGGCACGCAGGTCGTCGGCATCGTCGATGTCGCCCCCTACGCCGCGTTCGGCGCCTTCTACTTCCTCGTCTCCGCCTTGTGGCTGTCGATCGGCGACGCCTTTCGCAAATCGCGGCCGGCCGCGAGCCAGGCCAATTCCGGAAAAATGTGAACGGCCGGGCTCGGCGAGTTCAGCGAAATCTGCGCTCGCAATTGCATCAAAACAGGGACCTGGCGCGGGTTGCCGTTTGCGCGAAACCGGCAACCCGCTAAGGACGAACGAGCCCTCCGCCGGAGCAAAACATGAGCAAGCTTTCGAACACTGCCGACGAAATCCTCGCCGCCGCGCGAACCTTCATCGTCTCCGGCGGATACAATGGCTTCAGCTATGCCGATATCGCCGAAGTGATCGGCATCCGAAAAGCCAGCATACATCACCATTTCCCCAGCAAGGCCGATCTCGTGCAGACCTTGCTCAAGCGCTACCTCGACGATGCCGTGACGGGCCTGGGAGGGCTCGAGCGCAATGTCCCCGAACCGCCCGAGTTGCTTCGAGCCTATGCCGGTATCTGGGCTCGATGCATCGAGGATTCCAGCATGCCGTTCTGCGTCTGCGCGCTGCTTGCCAGCGAACTGCCGGCCCTTCCGCCGGAGGTTGGCCTGGAAGTGCGGGCGTATTTTCGGTTTCTCTCGAAATGGCTGGCCGACGTCATCGCGCGTGGCGCGGAGACAGGCACGCTGGTGATTTCCGCCTCGCCGCGCGTCGAGGCCGAGGCTTTCATGGCGACCGTGCATGGCGCGATGCTGTCCGCGCGCGCTTATGGCGATGTCTTGACCTTCGGCATGATCCTGACGCCGACGCTCCGTAAGTTGAACCCTGCGGCCGACTGATCTGGGCAACAACCGCCGGCGCAATCAGGCCGACTGGCCTATCAGCCTGGCCTGGACATAGCCTTCCAGACTGTCGTCGCCATGGCCGCCGCCTATGTCGCCATAGGGCTGGGTGAGAACCCGGCCGTCGCGCTGGTTGAGGAACAGCATGTCGCTGGCGAAGTCGCGGTTCAGCCTATCCATCCTTTTCCGAGAGGTGGTGAAGGCATGCAGCGCCAGGACGGGGCGAAGACCGTTCAGCCCGGCAATCCCATCCTCGTAGCGGTCGAAACGGTTGACCACCGTGATCGGGCCGAACGGTTCGGTGTTCATCAAAAGCGCATCCGCCGCCACGTCCGTCAGGACGGTGGGCCAGAAGAAGCAGCCCAGATTGCCCATGCGATGGCCGCCGGCTGCCAAAGTGGCGGAACCGGCCACGGCGTCGGCGACCAGGGCCTCCATCTTCGCTGTGCGGCACCCGTTCGCCAGCGGTCCCATCTCGACGCCTTGCTGGAGCCCGTTTCCGATCGTGATCCGTCGCGTCGCCTCGATGAAATCGTCGAGGAACCGTGCATGGATGGAGCTTTCGGTAAAAATGCATGTCGGCGCGAAACGCGCCTGTCCGGCATTCCTGAACTTGGCCCTGCAGAGCGCGGCCACCGCGAGTTCGAGATCGGCGTCGCTGAAGACGATCGCCGGCGCTGGCCCGCTGAGTTCGATCGCCAGCCGCTTGCCGCGGGTCTTGGCCAGGGCCGCCAGCCGCGCGCCGAGCAGGGCCGGGCCGCTGTAGGAACCCCGCGCAATGGCGGGATGCGCGATCAGATAGGGCGCGATGTCGGCCTGCGGGCCATACACCAGGTTCAGCACTCCGGCAGGCAGGCCGGCGTCGGCGAGCGCAACGACCAGCGCGGCGCAACTGGCCGGCGCCGATGGTGGTCCGGCAAGCACGATCGACGAGCCGTCGGCCAGTGCCGCCGCCACCTTTCGCGCGGCCTGCCCGAGCGGAAAGCTCCACGCCGCGAATGCTGCTACGGGGCCGATCGGCTCATCCGGCGCGGCTTGCCTGGCCTCTGCGCTCACGGTCCCACCGCCATGACTGGCGCCCTCATTGGCGAACCAGTCGAGCAAGGCGGCGGCTGCCGCCGCCTCCGCGCGCGCTTCGGCAAGTGGCTTTCCCTGCTCCATCGTCAACAGATGCGCGATGGGCTCGACCCGCTTGCGCAACAGATCGGCCGCCCGCATCAGGATCCGGCCTCGCTCGGCCGCACGCATCCGCCGCCATGTCCAGAATGTGCGCTCAGCGCACGCCGTGGCCTCGTCCAGGTCCTGCACGCCGGCCGTGGCGACGGTGCCGATGCTGGCCTCCGTGGCTGGGTCGAGGACAGGAACATCAGGCAATTGCCCTCCGCGCCAGCGGCCGTTGATGTGCAGCAAGCTGTTCGCATAGGCATAGGTTTTCATTGTCCCTCCGGCCACGATCGACATGCCAACCGCCGATGGATCCCCCTTCGGCATGACTTCCGATGCCCGGACCCCGAGCATCCGTGGCGACCCTCACCGCCAGGAACGACTATGCGACCCCTTCGTTTCGCTAGTTTTTCCGCTCTATTGAACGTTGTTTCTGGATTGTTTCGCGCGACTGCCCGCAATCACAGGACGAACCCGACGCTCCCAAGCGCCGCTGTGGAGATCAGGCCGACAGCCGCACGCCTGTTGGGCCGTCATAAGTTGCTGGCGGGCACCGATGGATCGGCGGGTCGAGCGCTGAGTGACCCCAGGAAAAATGTGAACCGGTTTTCCCGGGAAAAGCGCGCAGCGCCTTCCCTCGGGAATTGCGCAAGGACAAAGAGTCTAGGCCGCCTGCGCCACGCGTTCCGAACTCATGCGGTAGGAAATCGCCTCGGCCAGATGGATGCGGCCGACGGTCTCGCTGGCATCCAGATCGGCCAGCGTGCGCGCCACCTTCAGCACGCGGTGGTAGGCGCGGGCGGAGAAGGCCAGCTTTTCGCTGGCATCCCTGAGCAGCGACAGGCCGGCGGCATCGGGCGCGGCGATAGCCTCGATGACCGAGGGCGCGCAATGCGCATTGGTGGTGGCGCTGGTGACGCCGAGCCGCTCGAAGCGCTCGCGCTGGATGGCGCGGGCGCGCGCCACGCGTATGGCGACGACGGCGCTCTTCTCCGCCTGGTCCGGCTTGATCAGGTCGCTGGCCGAAACCGCCGGCACTTCGATCCTGAGGTCGATGCGGTCGAGCAGCGGGCCGGAGATGCGCGCCTGATAGTCGGTGCGGCAGCGCTCGCCGCGCACGCAGCGATAGCCCGGCTCACCGGCCATGCCGCATCGGCACGGATTCATCGCCGCCACCAGCTGGATGCGCGCCGGATAAGTGACCCGATGGTTGGCGCGCGCAATCATGCAGTCGCCCGTCTCCAGCGGCTGGCGCAGCGCATCCAGCGTCTGCGGCGTGAACTCGGGAAATTCGTCGAGGAACAGCACGCCGTGATGGGCGAGCGACACTTCGCCGGGCCGGGCGCGCAGGCCGCCGCCCACCATCGCCGCCATCGAGGCCGAATGATGCGGCGCGCGGAACGGCCGCCGGTCGGTCAGTTTACCCTCGCCGAGTTCGCCGGCGACGGAGGCGATCATCGAGACTTCCAGCAGTTCCTTCGGCGCCAGCGGCGGCAGGATCGACGGCAGCCGCTGCGCCAGCATCGACTTGCCCGAACCGGGCGGCCCGACCATCAAGAGATTGTGCCCGCCGGCTGCCGCCACCTCCAGTGCGCGCTTGGCGGTCTCCTGCCCCTTGATGTCTGCGAGGTCGGGCAGGTCGCGCGCCGTGGCGTGGATGCCGGCCTCCGGTCGCGACAGCACCTGCGTGCCTCGGAAATGGTTGGCGATGGCGATCAGGCTGCGCGGCGCCAGTATGTCGAAGTCCTTGCCGGCCCAGGCGGCTTCGGGGCCGCAGGCGAACGGGCAGATCAGGCCCTTGCCTTCCGCATTGGCGCCGATCGCCGCCGGCAGCGCGCCGGCGACCGCCGTTATCGTGCCGTCGAGCGACAATTCGCCCAGCACCACATAGCCGGCCAGCATGTCGCCGGGGATGGCGCCGAGCGCCGCCATCAGGCCAAGCGCGATGGGCAGATCGTAGTGGCTGCCTTCCTTGGGTCGCAGTGCGGCGTGCGTCTGGATTAGCGGATGTGTACTGCAGTTGCCGCAGGCCATGAAAGGCAACGGACTCGGCGTTTCGCGAGTTTACCGGAGAGGGCCCCGGCTAGCCCTTGTTTCCATTATGATGGTGAGCCTATGGTGAGCAGACACCGGAAGGGGCCGCTTGAAAATGCCAAAACTCACCAAGGCCGTCGTCGACGGTGCCGATCTACGCCCGAAACAATACACCATTTGGTGCTCGGATCTGAAGGGCTTCGGCGTCTATGTCCACCCTACCGGTCGGCGAACCTATTTCGTCGACTATCGCTCCGGCGATGGCGCACGCCGGCGGATGACAATCGGTCGACACGGCGTCATCACCACTGAGCAGGCGCGCAAGCTCGCGATTGAGACAATGGGCGGTGTGGTTCTGCAGAAGGCTGATCCGTTGCTCGAGCGCAAGACACGCCGGAAATCCATGACGGTGGCGCAGCTCTGCGACCAATACCTGAAGGCGGCGGAAAAGGGAGCGATCCTCGGCAGGAGCCGGCGGCCGAAGAAGGCATCTACCATTGAAATCGACCGAGGTCGGATAGCACGGCACATCAAACCGCTGCTCGGCACGAAGCTTGTGATTGACCTCACGCGCGCCGACATCGTGAAGTTCGTTCGGGACGTGACGGCCGGCAAAACGGCTAGGCGCGATCGCTCGGGCAAGAACGGCAATCGCGTCTTGGTCACGGGAGGCGCCGGCACCGCGGCGCGCACGACGGGCTTTCTCGGCGGCATCCTTACCTATGCCATCGGCGAGGGTATCATCACCGCCAACCCCGTGCAGGGCGTTCCCTTGCCGGCAGACAACGTGCGAGATCGCCGGCTGACCGCTGGCGAATACCGCGCAATTGGAAAAGCGTTGACCGGGGAGCAATCCGAAATTGACACGCCGCAGGCAATCACCGGCGCCTGGCTGCTTGCGCTCACTGGATGCCGGCTTGGCGAGGTCTCAACGCTGCAGTGGGACGAAGTCGATGAGGCCGCCGGTTGCTTCCGGCTGATGGACAGCAAGAGTGGGCCATCCGTGCGCCCTGTGGGGCGAGAAGCGTTCGACGTGCTGCGCAAGGCCATCCGCGTGCCCGGCAATCCCTACGTGCTCCCCGCCCTCCGCAAAACGGGCCATTACAACGGATTGGCCGGAGCATGGGCGCGCTTCATGGAGCGAGCTGAACTGGAAGGCGTCACGCCGCACACCATGCGGCACTCCTATGCATCTGTCGGCGGGGATCTCGGATTTGCAGACAGTACAATCGCTGCCATGCTCGGCCATGCCGGCGGCACCGTCACCAGTCGTTACGTCCACCGCCTCGATACAGTGCTGGTCGCGGCTGCGAACAAGATCGCCGGCGAAGTTTATCGGCAGATGACTGGAAAGACAGCAGAGTTGTTGGAGCTGCCGTTGCGGGCTTAGTCTCCACCGACGATCGACCAGACGGTAACAATGCGACCCCAAATGGGGTCAGTTTTTTCACGTTCCACCATACCCTTCAAATCCCCCTCGTCACCGCTCGCGGCCTTGCTGATAGCTCGGGCGAATTGCTCAATAAGTTGCTCAGAAATCACTCCTGCCTTTCGCAGGGCATCATTCTGCGCCTCTGTTGCCTGGATATATTTACCGAGTACCTCTCGGACTGCTTCGCTCTCGGAGAGGGCAGCAGCCGGATCGAAACTGGCTTCCAGACGAGAGACAATCTCCGCGTTCATCGATTGATCGTTGCTCTGCGCCGCCTCCGCAATCTTAGTTCGCATACCGTCGGGTAACCGAACGATAAATTGATCTTGGTCCCTCACGCGGACTCGCTTGGCCATCTAAACCCACATCTTGTCAGGATCGATATCACATGTGCGATACGTTTCTTGACTTAACCATCGTTCGCCCTTCTAATCCAGTGATCGCACATGTGCGATGATCGCTAAAGGAGTTGTGGTTATGGCGAACAATGACCGCCCTCGTCTCCGTAGGACGGAGGTGCCCGCTTACCTGTTGAACAATCACGGCATTCCCGTCGCGTTGGCTACCTTGAACAAGCTCGCCTCGATTGGTGGGGGTCCGGAGATGCAGTACGCCGGCAGAATTCCGCTCTACACACGAGAGGCCCTCGACGCATGGGCGGAGCGCCGCCTTTCCAAGCCGGTCCAGTCCACCGCCGGGAGGGCGGCCTGATGTCGGCCGCGACCAAACCGATAGATCATCCTGTCGCCGAGGCGGCGGCCTCGATGGCGTCGACCACGCGCGCAAAGCGCGGTGGTGCGGCGGTGTCGGCTCTTATGAAGCGCTTTGATTTGACGACGACCCAAGCGGTTGAGGCGATCCGCGCCAATGCGCTCCGGCTCGCGAGGGCGCCATGACTAACGCCGCCTTGCACAACCGAATCGTCAACATACTGATCGACCCTGCCTACGCCTGGACGTCATCGTGTGATTTCTTCGACGAGGTACGCAGGAGAGAGCCCGAAGCCACCAATCTCGACATCGTACGCGCGGGCATCGAAGTGCTTGAGCTCCGGATCGAGCAAATCCGGGCCATGGTCACAGCGTTCCGCCCCCGCGGAAACGAGAGCCCCGTCTTCGACGAACAGCTCAGCGACCTGCAAGCAGCGGTCGCCGGCGTGTGGCTTGCATTTACACCAGAGGGCGATGGCCGGGCTGTTCAGGCTCGGTTCAACCTGTCTGAGCGCCAAACCATAGACGCCCTTGAACGCTCCACTAGGATGCTGGGGGCGCCGCGATGACCGGCCGAAATTGGGATCGTGAGCGCGATCGCTCGCGCGTCGCACGCCGTGGCGCGGAGACGATCGACGGCGCCGGCGTGCGTCATGGCCCGCCGGCGGCCCGAAAGCCAAAGGAAAAGCTTCGTGCCGAGATTGAGGCCTCCACCACGCCTGGCGTCACCGTGGCTAAGCTTCTGGTCTGCTGTTGCGGTCACCGCGGCACCGTGCGCGTCCCCATCGCCAAGCTTGGCCGGGCCAAGTTCCGGTGCCAGCGCTGCAAGGAGCTGACGCCGTGAACGCCCACAGCTTTCGAACGCTTCTTCAGATCGAGCATCATGTCCTGGCGGGCCCGGCCCGCCGCCGATTTGTCGTGCCGGGCGTCCTGCCTGCAGGTGTGTGCTTCCTATACGGGGCGAGCGGCACCGGGAAAACAGGTGTCGCCGTGCGAACCGCGATGGCGGTTGCAGCCGGCATCCAATGGGCAGGTAGGTCGACCGCCAAGGGCTCGGTCCTCTACATCGCGGGCGAGGACTTTGACGGGGTGCAAGAGCGTCTAGTGGCCGCAATGAAGGCCCTTGGCCTCGCCGCATCGGACGTTCCTTTGGGCCTGGTCGAGCCTTCAGCCGGTGGACTCGTCGCCCCGGCATTTGAAGCGACGACACTCAACGAGGCCGATGCCCTGGCTGCAACCACCGGGCAGAGAGTCAGCCTGCTGGTTATCGACACGCTTGGCGCATGCTTCGGCGACGAGAGCCAGGACGATGCCCGGCCAGCATCGAATGTGACCGGCAAGATTGACCGAATAAGCCGCCGCCTTGGATGTCCGGTCCTCGCCCTTCATCACACAGGAAAATCGACGAGCTCAGGCATGCGGGGATCGCAAGTGTTTTTCGATCGCGCAGACGCCGTTCTGAAGGCGTGGCGTCATGGGTCGTCGACATTCATCGAGGTGGAAAAGCTCAAGAATGGCCCCGGAGGTGCACGTTTCGCCTTCGATATTTCCGCCGAGGAGATCGAGACCTCGGCCGGTCCAATTTCGGTTCAGGTCGTCAAGGATCTCCGGTCGATCGCGCCGGCCGAAGCCGGCGCCGAGCCCGATTTCGCAACGCCAACCAGGCGCAAAGACCACGATCACGCATTCGATATTTTGAAGGCAATTTCGGTGTCAGCGACGGTAAGTTTGCTGACATGGAAAAACGCGTGCTTCAACGAATGGTCGGACCGCTCTGACACCGCGAAAAGGACTGCGTTTAGTCATGCGAAGAAGCGCCTCATAAGTGCCGGTCAGATCAGCATAAAACGTGATTTTGTCAGCGTTATTGTCAGCGAAAAATCAGCAGAAATACCGCTGACAAAACATGCGTCTCAGAGCGGTTTGTCAGCAAAAGTGTCAGGGCCCGCCCCTATAGGGGGCGGCCCAACGCTGACAACCGAGCCGTTGTCCTCAATGGGAGAGAAAGTGGAGGTTCCGCGAAAGACGCAGCGTCCGGCTCGAACAGGAACGGGTGGCTGACATGGAACGGCAACTTGATTTCGATTTTGACGCGAAGCCAGGTGTGCTTCGATTTCCTGGACCCCGATCGCGCCCAAGGGGCGCGCGGACGCGGAGAGTGCCAGAAGGGGCCGTCATCCCGTTTCCACCAGAGAGCAGGACATCTCTAATTCGATCGGTCGCTTTGGAATTGGATCGGATGGGAACGGAAGACGCAGAGCAATTTTGGGACCGAACGATTTTGCTCCTACAGGAGGAAATGGCAGGCCAGTCGGTCGATGTGGCTTTGCGACACCTCAAATCATTCCGTGCAGCAGTTCAGGTCGAACTCGACGCGGTGGCGGCCGGTCCGCAAAGCGGCCGGCCAACGGGAGGTGCAGCATGACAGAAACGGAAACGCCGCCCTTCGGCCAGGGCGCGGACATTGCACTGTCATAGGCTCGCATCATGGGTTCTCCTTGGATGACCGAGAGTCGCACAATAGCACCCATAAATCATCAGTTTGTTGCAACGGCTTGCAAAAAGATGCGTGTTTTGTGCGGCTTTGATCGATCAGGCAGCGGAAGGCCCCTATGGACGATAAGGTCGGCGAATATTCGCGGGGCTGCGCTCCGCTGGCGCTCTCCCCCTCGTACGGTCCCTAGACGCAAAAGTTGTCAAAGACACAGCGCACGTCCAATGTGACAGTCAAGCACAGCGGGGGGATAGATGGTCTCAGCATCTAGCGTCTTGGGAGCGGCTGGCGAGCACTACGTGATGTGCCAGTTGCTACGTCGTGGTCTTATCGCCGCACTGGCGCCGGTCGGCGTGCCCAACTGTGATATCGTTGTGTCAGATGACGTTGGTGATAGGCTCTGCGCTATCCAGGTAAAGACGCGCAACGCGAAGGGGTCCGACGGCGGCTGGCATATGCGACGCAAGCACGAAGGAATAAAAACCCCGACGCTGTTCTATGCCTTTGTAGACTTTGGGATCGGCATCGCTGCGCAACCCATTTGCTATGTCGTTCCCAGTTTGACAGTGGCGGACGTGATATCGCGGTCGCACCAAGCCTGGTTGGCGACTCCAGGCGTAAAGGGACAGCAGCGAAAGGACACCGATTTTCGACGGTTCTTGCCGGACTATGACCGGATGGGTATCCGCATCGGTTGCGGCAGAGATTGGCTTGAACCCTTTCAAGAAGGGTGGGGCATCCTTGCAGAGAAGATCGCATCAACTAGCTGATTGTTAATGGTTATTGTTCGTCACGTTGTACTTTTTGTGGTAGTCTCTGCCAGAGATCAGGCGGGGATGCTGCTATGCAAACAGACATTGAAATCGGCCTCAGTTCCGCCGGCGCGGCGGTCGCGCTTCCCCTGCGCCTGGCCAACCGTCATGGCCTCGTCACCGGCGCCACCGGCACGGGCAAGACCGTCACCCTGCAGCGCCTCGCCCAGCAATTCAGCGCCGCCGGCGTCCCCGTGTTCGCGGCCGACGTCAAAGGCGATCTCTCGGGCATTGCCACGGCCTCGCCGACGGCATTCTGGGACATCTTCGGCGGGCACGGCCTGCCGATCCGCACCAGCGTGCAGGACATGGGCGCGCAGATGCTTTCGAGCATGCTCGGCCTCAACCCGACGCAGCATGGCGCAATGGAAATCTGCTTCCGCAAGTCGGAGGACGACCGGGCGTACATGCTCACCCTGGACGATCTGCGATGGTCGCTCAACGACATGCTGGAAGAGCGCGAGGAGGTGTCGAAGCGCTACGGCAATGTCACGGCGGCATCGATATCGACTATCCAACGCAATCTGCTCGCCCTCGAGGCGCAGGGTGGCGCGTCACTGTTCGGCGAGCCGCCTTTCGACATCGCGGATTTCATGCTGGTCGATTCGCAGGGCAGGGGCACCGTCAACCTCTTGCATGCGGACAAGCTGCTCGAGGCGCCCAAGCTCTACGCCACCTTCCTGCTGTGGCTGCTCACCGAGCTCTTCCGCAAATTGCCGGAGGCCGGCGACCTGGCCAAGCCCAAGCTGGTATTCTTCTTCGACGAGGCGCACCTCCTTTTCCACGGCGCGCCGAAGCCCCTGCTGCAGCAGATCGAGCGGCTGGTGCGCCTGGTGCGCTCGAAGGGCGTCGGCGTCTATTTCGTCACGCAGTCGCCGACGGACGTTCCCGCCTCGGTGCTGGAACAGCTCGGCACCAGGATCCTGCACGCCATGCGCGCGCACACGGCGGAGTCTCTGAAGAAGATCAAGGCGGCCGCCGACACGATCCGGCCGCGCGCTGGCCTGAAGACGCGCGAGGAATTGCCGGCGCTCAAGATCGGCGAGGCGCTGGTGTCGGTTATCGGCGAGGACAATGTGCCGACCGAGGTCGAAAAGGTGCAGGTGATCAAGCCCGCCGGCCAGCTCGGACCGATCTCAGATATCGAGCGGCGCGCGGTGATCGAGGCGACACCTTTGCGCCAGAAGTATCACGCCGGCGGCGCTGACCATGAGGCGGCGCACGCGTTCAACCGCCGCATGATGCGGGAGAGGGGGATTGATCCCGGGCCGGACGCCGGCGTGAAGCCCTATGAGCCGAACCTCTACCGGAAGCACATTCCGACGATCGACATCGGCGCCGAGCCGGGGAAGACCGTGAAGCGACAGCTTGCTGGGATCGCGGGGTGGGCCGCCGTCGCAGCAATAGGCGCTAGAGTTGCGGGCTTGATATGATCACCACAGAAGGAGATCGATGAAGCTAACGTGCCTCTTAGCGAGCGCGTCGAGCTCGTGAGCCGCCTGCTCAGCGGAAATCTTCCCGTCTGCGTGGCGTTTGCGTATTTCGGCTGCGGCTTCGCGAAGCTCTTGCAAACGCATCGAGTGCCGGGACGACCGGGTTGAAGGTAGAGCTTTCTCTGCGAGTTGGGCCATGTGCCTTCCCAATTCAGCTAGACCAAGTCGTTAATGCGACTAAACACGGGCTCACACGTAACCATTATCACATCAGCGCGGTTCCCGTAAAATGCGTATGGGCGCTGGCAGTCAATTGAAACGAAACCACGCACGACCTCCGACCCGTCTCGGGCTCGGATAACGGGCACAAAGAACAATGATCTGTAACCTACCTTAGATTGCGTGGGGCTTGCTCTGACTCGCTTCGGCATCTCACGCAGATCATGCAACACCCTGGGCTCTCTTCCCCGCTGACATGCGTGCCAGCCTATCAGATTCGGCCCATGAACGTCTCGGTTGGTGGGCCGTTCATTGCCAGGATTGCGGTGCCTGATCTTCATCTTGGTCGCGCTATTTCCGTCAAACAAAACCAGCGATACCGAAACCTCGCCTTTTTTCGACCGCGTAACGAGCCTGACGTAGTTTTCAATTATTCCCAGGCATGCCCTTATCGCGTCGTCGCGGCCGGCCTGCGCTACCGCGTTGCCTTTTACACCAGAGAGCAAATCACCCAATCGGACCATCATCTCGGCTTGGATTTCGCTTTGGCCCGACGTCTTGTCTCGGGAGAGCCTGTCGAGCACCCCAGCAAATGAATGGCCGATAAAAATCCCAGCAAATGCCATAGTCGCAATCGAAGCTTGGATGGAGCCGTAGAAGTAGGCGACGGCAGGGGACGATGCCGCCATGGCCGTTTTTACCAGCCAGTGGAAAAGCCCGAAGAATCTTAAGTCGCGGGGAACTTTGTTGTAAAAATAGCCTTTGAGGTATCGCTTGATGCGATAGCCCCGGCCATGGCTATCTGACAGCCAGGTTTCTATCTTTTTGTCGGTTTCTTCTGACACGCGCCCACTGGCCGACGGCAATATTCCCCGCGCCAGAGATATGCTGATCGTTCAGAAGTTGCCAGCCGGTAATCAATTATTCACAACTTGTAGGATTGCGCTCATTATAGGGTGCAAGCCAACGCGTGCAGCGCGCATTCAAGGAGCGAGGAACTGAAGATGAATGACTTACAGAACGCCGCCAAACAGACAGCGGCCACTCAAGCCGCCGCCGCCGCATCTCTTGCCGGCGGGATAATTGCGGCATCTGGCCGACCTTGGACAATGGAGGAAGCAATATCCGTCTACCATGACGCCTTCTTCTCTATGTTCCCGCAGCCGGGACATGGCAGATATGACATGTGGAAGAACCAATTTACGGGCTCGAAGAAATACGAATGATCACCAAACCTGCACACCAATCTGGTTGAGGTTGGCGGCGATCGCTTTCGCCGCATTGTCGCGCCGCATGCGGAACGTCGAATAGGCCCAGCCGCGCGGCGCTGGCACTCGACCCTCGGCGTGACCGGCTCGTCACTCATGAACGGCGCGGCTTTCGGCCTTTGATCTCGTCCAGTTCGTCCTGGAGGTAGCCGTTCAGGACGATCATTTCCTTCAGCGCCTTCATCGTATCGCCCTTGTGCGGGAGACGAATTTCTCGGCGACCTTCTGCGGCGCCTTGTGGCATCGTTTCTCTCGCGAGATGCAACTATCGCCACAAGCCTTGCCGGCCGAACACGTTTTGCAGCAGCCTTCGATCGGGGGATAGTTGGAGCAGGGCGCCCGACGATCGACTCCGGATTGGTCGGCATGAAAATGCCGACAATCGCCAACGCGGCGATGATCCGAAACATGAGTTCTTCCCTCAGAAGTCAGGGGATTAAAGCATCTGAAAAGGTTGCGGTCGAGTGGCCAAACCTAGCCGTGCTCCTTCGCTCGCCCGCGAACACATTCAAATGAGGCAATGTCTGTATCAGGCGTCAACCGTCCAGGTGGCATTTTCGCCATTCTGGATGAGCTTGATCGTCGCCGTCTTTGCAAACGTCGCAACAAAAGAATAGTGGACGCTCAGGATGTCCTCTTGAAGCGGTTGGTCGTCCTCGATCGCGGAAACGGTCAGTCCAATGTCTCGGCATTTATCGATCAAAAAATGATGTCCGTGCTCAGTCGTGCCTTTGTAGTCCATCAAGCTGTCAACGATAGCCTTGGCGGCTTTGCTCGGGTCGGCCGAACTTGCCAGCATATTGCCCCGTAGCCAGGCCGAGACCATCTCCCGGGTCCCTTCCCCCCCCTTTTTTGCACGCGCTCACGGCTCTCGGCCACCGCCTTGTCGGGCAGGCCGACGATGTGGATCATAAGGTGGATTAATTACCGCTTTGTTGGCTCGTCGAGGTGCGGCAGTTAACGTGGTTCGTTCATCGGAACTATCAACGCATCAATCATTGCCGTTGCCCGCGCCAAGGCGGCCCTTGCAGCGCTTAGTTCTATCGTCAGTTCGTATTCGTCGCGGCCCGCCATCTTCAGCAGTCCATGGAGCACGGCGTTCGAGTTTTTCGCCAGTAGTATCAAATGCCAGCCGTCTGGGCCCCTGGCGCCCGACAACCAGTATTTCGCAGCTCGATCGCTTGCTCCGGTCCAATGCATCACCGTCTTCGTTGCGCGCGCACTTGTACCTAACTCTGAGCGCAAGGCAGTGGAGATTGTTGAGGCATAGCGACCAGCCTCTCCCTTACGTGATTTCGGAACAATTGTGCCTTTCTTCGGAAACATAGTTCGGCCCTCCTTCGGCTAAACTCCCTGTCCCGAGGCCATTATAAATGCGTCCACGCACTGATGGTAATCGATTGGAGCCAGACCGGGACAGGAAAGCCGAAGGAAGTTGAACGGGGGCGAACTCGTGCAGCAGCCTACGTCCGGATGTCGACTGAGCACCAAAAGTATTCTACTGACAACCAGTTGGCGGTAATCCAGCGCTACGCCGACCGCCGCCAATATGAGATTGCCCGCACCTACACAGATTCCGGGAAGAGCGGACTACGGCTCGTGGGTAGAGATGCTCTTCAAGCCTTGCTGCAGGACGTGGAGAGTGGCCTCGCCGATTTCATGGCGATCCTCGTGTATGATGTCAGCCGATGGGGCCGTTTCCAAGACCCCGATGAAGCCGCAGCGATTGAGCTTCGCTGTAAGCACGCGGGCATTGTCGTTCACTACTGCGCCGAGCAGTTTGAAAACGATGGCAGCATTGGGTCGTCGATCGTCAAAACCGTGAAACGCGCAATGGCTGGGGAATACAGCCGCGAACTGTCGGTTAAGGTGTTTGCCGGGCAGGCTAACCTCATTCGCTTGGGCTTTCGGCAAGGAGGAGCCCCGGGATTTGGATTGCGCCGTGTGCTTGTTGACCAAACCGGAAATCGAAAGGCCGAACTCGCTCGGGGCGAGCATAAGAGTATCGCGACCGATCGGGTTGTGTTGGTGCCGGGTCCCGCAGGCGAAGTTACGCTGGTCCAGCAAATCTACAGGTGGTTCGTCGAAGATAGGCTGGGCGAGCGTCAAATAGCTGGTATGCTCAATGATCGAGGGGTGCTTACCGATCTTAACAGACCCTGGACGCGTGGGGCGGTCCACCAACTGCTGATCAACGAGAAATACGTTGGCAACAATGTCTGGGGCCGCACATCATTTAAACTGAAGCAGGTTCACAAGAGAAACCCACCGGGAATGTGGGTCCGCCGTGATGGCGCGTTCGAACCTGTGGTGCCAGTAGAAGCTTTCACGGCAGCGCAAGAGATTATAGAAGCGCGTGCACTCCGAATGTCTGACGAGACCATGCTAGCCAAGCTGGAAGAGGTACTGCGACAAAAGGGCATGCTGTCCGGTCTCATTATTGACGAGGTCGATGACCTGCCATCTAGCAGTTCCTACGCTTCCCGGTTTGGGAGCTTGCTTCGTGCGTATGCTTTAGTGGGGTTCGTGCCGGATCGTGACTATCGCTACCTTGAGATTAATCGTCAGCTAAGACAGCTACATCCCGATATAATAAAAGACGTTGTCAGAGGCATAGATGAGGCGGGTGGCCGGGCCGTCCAAGATGCCGGCACTGACCTGCTGCGCATAAACAGTGAATTTACGGCCTCGATTGTAATCGCGCGATGCATAGAGACCTGCGCCGGCGCGCTGCGATGGAAGATTAGGCTAGATACTGCGCTCAATCCTGACCTAACCATTGCGGTGAGGATGCGCCGTGGCAATGAAGCGCCGCTCGACTACTATCTGTTGCCTCGCCTGGACATGCACGAGGCGGTACTTCGTCTCTGCGAGTTCAATGGTCTGTCGTTGGATTGCTATCGGTTCGACAGCCTGTTCCATTTGTATGATATGGCCGCGCGCAAGCAAATGTTGGAGACTGGGTAATGAGTGCTGTTCCTGCCCAACGCGTTGAAATGATTCCGATCAATCGGATCACTGTGGTTAACCCGCGGATACGCAACAAAAAAGTATTCAAGGAGATCATCGGCAATATTGCCGAAATCGGATTGAAGCGACCCATCACGGTGACTCGAAGGGCGGAAGCGGGGGGACCATCATACGATCTTGTGTGCGGTCAGGGGCGATTAGAGGCGTTCAAAGCGCTCGGGCAGAAAGAGGTACCGGCGCTTGTTGTAGCTGCCAATCAGGAGGACTGCCTCGTCGCGAGCTTGGTAGAGAATTGCGCCAGGCGTCAGCTTCGCGCAATCGACCTTCTTCAAGATATCGGGGGGCTTAAGCAGCGCGGTTATTCCGTGCCTGAGATTGCCCGCAAGACGGGACTCACCGGCGAATATGTCTACGCCGTTATACGGCTCCTCGAAAAAGGCGAGCAGCGCTTACTCCGCGCTGTGGAATCCGGCCAGATCCCCTTCAGTGTGGCATTGGAGATTGCGGAGGCCGATGGTGACGGGGTTCAAGGCGCGCTTCAGAATGCTTACGAGGCGAATCTTCTCCGTGGCCGCAAGCTGCTTGTGGCGAAGCGCCTTGTTGAGGCACGACGTCATCTCGGAAAGGGGCTCAAGGTTCATCAAAGCGCAAAGCGCTCTGCGCCTCTCTCCTCGGAAGCGTTGGTCCGTGCCTATCAGCAAGATGCTGATCGCAAGAAAGTTCTGATACGCCGAGCGGAGGCCGCGAAAGGCCGGTTGGTCTTCATTGCTGAGGCCTTGCGTCGGCTCGTCGCTGATGACGCTTTTATCCGTATGCTTGGCGAGGAGAGCTTGAGCGACCTTCCTGCTCCAATTGCATTGCGGATACGCAGGGAGGCGATTTTGTCGTGAGGACACTACGCGGAACCGTAAGCGTCGAGAGGGCTTTCGAAGACGCCAGCCTGCGAATTCCGATTGCGGACATCATGCCGTTGAAGGTCCTAACGCCCGCAGTCTTGAAATCGGTTAAGTACGCCCAAATCGCCGCTTCGATACAGGAAGTTGGTATCATCGAGCCACCCGTGGTGGTGCGCGACAAGAAGGATAGCGAGCGGTTCCATCTGCTCGATGGCCATGTCCGTATCGACATCCTGCAAAAGCGTGGGGACTTAGAAGTAGTATGCCTGGTTGCCACCGACGACGAGGCTTACACCTACAACAAGCGGGTCAGTCGCATAGCAATCATTCAGGAGCATAAAATGATCCTGAAAGCCATTGAGAAGGGTGTCCCGGAAGAGCGCCTAGCAAAGGCACTCAACGTGAACATTTCCAACATTCGCCAGAAGAAGGCGCTGCTGGACGGCATATGCCCTGAATCAGCCGAGCTGATCAAAGACAAGCATGTTCCAATCAACACGATAGGCTTGCTTAAGCAGCTGAAGCCAGTCCGTCAGATCGAGGCGGTCCAGTTAATGATCGCAATGAACAAGTTCACCTTCACCTATGCGCGCTCGCTCGTGGCCGCTACGCCGGAGTCCCAATTAGTGCGCGGCAAGAAGTCAGTAAAGGGACTGAGTGACGAGCAGATCGCATTGATGGAGAACGAATCCGCCCAACTCGAGCGAGAATTTCGGACAATCGAACAGGACTATGGTACCGACCATTTGGATTTGGTGTTGGCGATAGGTTATGTGACGCGGTTGCTTGGAAATGCCCGCATTGTTCGGTATCTTGCCGCCAACTACGCGGACGTTCTTTCGGAATTTCAGAAGATTGCCGAACTTCAGAAGGCTGCTTAAGCTGTCGACTGGCTAAGCGTTACAAATTTGGCAACCATGGTCTTCAACTGCCGGGAAACCTTGACTCACATCGTGAGAAGGCTCGCCCCTGTTCCGCCGCAATGCGGCTGCACGGGACGATCGATAGGGATTTCAGACCTTTAAGGGAGACCTCGCATGATCATTCATAAAGCCGTTGCGGCCGTGGTTCTGGCCGCCGCGCTTGCGGGCTGCCAGTCGCAGACCGAAGGCCAGCAGCGGGCCACGACGGGCGCCCTGCTCGGCGGCGCCGGGGGCGCCCTCGTGGGCCAGGCGATCGGCGGCAACACTAAGAGCACGGTCATCGGCGCGGCGAGCGGCGCGCTGCTCGGCGCCGTCGTCGGTTCCGCCACCACCCCACAGGAACCGCGTGGCCGGCAGCTCTGCCGCTACCAGGACCGCTACGGCCAGATCTACACCGCGCCGTGCGACGATCGCTACTACAACGGCAATTACTGATTGAAGATCTAGCTGATGGAGGCCGCGTTGACAGCGGCCCCCTTCGCCAGTCGATCTCGTTGCCGTCGTCATCCTCATCAGATCCACGGTTGGGATCCTCGATATAAGTTTGGCAGCTCTCGTTGAATGACTGACTGTTCGAGCTGCAATCGCTTTCGTCGGTGATCTCGTTCTGTTGAGCCCAATCGTAGCCAGCCTTGTGCCCCGAGCAATCTTCCGTGCACTCGTTGCCGCCGAAAGTCTGTTGTGCGCTGGCCGCCGACGACCACGCCAAGGCAGCGGCACCAGCCAGAATTGCAACTCGTCGGACCATTTGTTTCCCCCTATCCATCACATGCGCACCCCGGCGCCTTGTGGCATCGTTTGTCTCGCGAGATGCAACTATCGCCACAAGCCTTGCCGGCCGAGCACGTTTTGCAGCAGCCTTCGATCGGGATTGTCGACCAGGGGATAGTTGGAGCCGGCCGCCCGACGATCGACGCCGGATTGGTCGGCATGAAAATGCCGACGAGAGCCAGCGCCGCGATGAACCGAAACATGAGTGCCCCCTCCCAAGAAGCAAGCATCAAGCTATTTGGAAGTCGAGCAGCGCCGCCCGGGCAACCCTGGCGCTGGTTATCGCGCCTAGTCTACCTCTCTACTCTGCCATCCCACATAACTTGGCGCAAATAGCCGCCACATTTGAATTATAAGACTGATTGCATATCAGTCGCGCCATCACCGTTAATTTAAGCGTCGCTTCATATTGTCGGTATTGATCAACTAGAAACAAGATAGTTGGTCGGCAAGTTGGTGCCAGGAAGTACTGGGTGGTAAGCCATTATTCCCGGAGCGAACGTCAGCCAAAACGCTACACAAGCATTTCCGTCGCTGCAAACCATTGCCCTCCGCAATAAAGCGCTTGCGGCACTCTAAAAGACGCTTTTCAATTGCCCTAACCTCTTTGTCAGAATAGCTAGAAAAGAAAGATATACTTCCACCGTCAAGTGTATTTGGTGTTATCGTCTCTCTTCGGCGCCTCAGATAGTCCTCAAATGGCTCCTTCCCCAGAGTGTACAGGTCGGTCAACGCGCTTACAACCGCTGCTAAGCTCGCTATAGTGTCTAAGCCTGCCATTTTTTCCCCCGTAGAAAAATATTTCTACGCACAATAACATTCAATTTTCGACGACAAGGCAAGTCCCCCCGCTTTTTAGCCTCGAACATCGACCGTCAGCTGTGCTCAGAGGACGTGAGTATCCAGTGAGTACAAATCTGAGGCGCAGCCGAGATCCTTGAAAAATAAAGCGGGATGGACAGTTAGTAACTGCCTTCCTTGGGCAGGTCGGCCGGCGCCAGGTTGACCGTCACCTTCTTCGACGGCATCGACAGGCCCGACGCATGAAGGGCGGCCTGCACGCGTTCGCGGCTTTCGGCCACCGCCTTGTCGGGCAGGCCGACGATGTGCATGTTGACCTTGCCGGGCGCGATCATCACCTGCACATCGACCGGCACGGCCTCGATGCCCTGGAAAGCGACAGTGCGGACCCGCGCCACCATGTTTTGCCCCCGGGATATTGGCCTGTCCGGCCGTGCGATCAGGCCAGCGATGGCCCTTTCCGCAAGACAATCACAATTTCTTGATCAGAGCAAGAACATTACAGGAACAGATAGCCGAGTTATTGATGAAAGGCGGGCGTTCGCGTTGAAAGTCCGGTTGCGGCGGCAGCTGTCATTGCCGGTCTACACGCCGGAAGCGTTCACGGGATCGCTCGAACGCTTTCTTACCCGCCAGGTGAAGACCGATGTGGCCGCGTAGTTCCAGACGGCGCCAAGCAGAATGCCGGCCAGACCTGCCGACCACCATCTATAGTGGCTGTTCGCGAACAGGTAGTTCGCAATGCCCACGTTTGCGAAAGCGCCCACGGAGCACACGAGCATGAAACTGAACAAGCCGTAAATCACCTCCCTGACGCCCCGGAGGCGGCGGTCGCGATAGGTCAACGTGTTGTTTACGAAGAAGTTGAACACCATCGCGGTGAATGTCGCGAGGCCTTGAGCGGCGAAAAAATCGGCAAGGCCGGTGGCGAGAAGCACCGACAACACGGCCATATGAACGAGGACGCCAAGACCGCCTATCAGGGAAAAAGATATGAAGCGCGCCGGAATGACGTGACCGACCAGCTTGTCGGCCAGCAGCATCAGGTATTCCCAGGTAACCAACGCATCCAGTTTGCTCTCGCCGGCCTGCCTTGTCCGGAACTGGTAGGCGACTTCCCGGATTCTCAACGGAGATTTCGCCGAAGCGCAGATATCCAGCAGGATCTTGTAGCCTTGGCCGGACAGATCCCTGACCGAATTGTCGAAAGCCGGCCTGGTGATGGCGAAGAAGCCGCTCATCGGGTCGCTGAGATCGTTTTTGGTCACCACCTTGGCCAGCCACGTCGCGAAGGCGCTGATTTGTGCGCGGCGTTTGTCCCAGGAACCCAGCCCGCCCCCTTCGACGTATCTTGAACCAACCACCAGGTCGGCGGTATTGGCTTCGAGGAAGGAAAGCATTTCCGGTATGATGCTCTCGTCATGTTGGAGATCGGCATCTATGACGACCATGAAGGGAGCGGTCGTGCTGAGCATGCCTTCCGTGACGGCGGTAGAGAGCCCGCGCCGGCCGATGCGATGAATGAGCCGGATCCCCGGGACGGTTGCCGCCAATTTCGCTATTTCGGCTCTTGTTCCGTCAAGGGAATCGTCATCGACAAAAACGATCTCGTGGTCTGTGCCTTCGAGCGCGATCCCGACTGCCGCCGCGATCCTGGAAACATTCGCAACTTCATTGAACGTCGGAATGATCACGGAAACCAGGGGGGCAAAATGCGACGTCGCATTTTGACTGTCTCTGACGTCGATATTCAAAAGGCTCCCCCGGTCATCTGGGTCTGCTACCGCAACGATACCATGAAATAAAACTCACCAGTGCAGAAGGGGGTCCGCTTTCACGACCGTCAATTTTCCATCGTCGATCAGCTTGGTGACGGCGTCAGGCGGAAGATGGCCGGTCAGAACCTGCTGTTGGACGTAGAAGGGGTCGATGACGAAGGGCTTTCCCGAACGGTAGCTGGCGAGCGTACAGAAGCAGGTCGCGTCCCCGGGCGTGTTCTTGAGGCGGGCGACCGTCGCGGACATGGCGGCTTCGCGCGCGGCGATCTCCGCGTGGAAGCTCGGGTCCACCAGCAATCGCACCGGTTCAACGCGCGCGGACGCCACCAGGCGCAGACAAATGGCGAGCAGAAGGACAAATCGCAGCGCCTGCGGCGACCAGCGCCGGGCGAGCGGCAGAACCGGCGCGTTGGCGAAGGCAAGGCCGGTGGCGACGGACACCCCGAAGACCAGTTCGAATTGCGCGTTGTAGGCTACGCCATCGCCGGTTTTCTGGACGAAGAACATCACGAGGCCAAGGATGTTCAAGAGATTGCAGAACCGGATATTGGGATCGGCACTGCGCGTGATGCCGACGTAAGCCCACGCGACCAGGCCGACGGCGATCCATTGCAGATGCCCGATGGCGCCGAAGGCGTGCTTTAACGCATAGGCGCGCGGCGACCTCAAATTGGTGAAGAAGTCGGGGCCGAAGGCAAGGTAACAAACGAAAAATCCAAGCGCGATGGCGAGCGCCGCCAGAAGCGCCGACTTTACCATCTGCCGCGGCCGGTTCATGCCCAGCCAGATCATCGCCGTCAGCGGCATGACGACGATGTTGTGCTTGATGAACCCCGCACCCACCATCAGCAGGATGGACAAGGCATAGCCGCGATCCCGCGACCTGGCCCGCAGGAAGGCAACCAGGCCAACCGTCATGACCGCTTGCGCCAGCAAATGCGGGTCGTCCATCCCGACATAGCCGGTAAAAAAACGGCACATGGTGGCGCCAAAAAACAGCGCGCCGATCCAGGCGGAGGTGGTGTCGCCACCGAGCAGGCGGACCGCGCGGAAAACGCCCCAGGCGATCACCAGGACCGCCGCGAGCGACAGCAACCGCCCGGCCAGAACGGCGTCACCGATCAATCGCCCCAGACCGCCGACGATATAAAAGGAAAGCGGCGGATAATTATTGGCGATCAGCTGACCGGCGGCGGGATAGAGCGGCATCCGACCCATCGCCGCGTCGGCATAGTAGGCGTTCCACCCCTCGTTGGTATCGATCTCGATGTTTAGAAAAGCCCGATAGATCGGCCACAAGGCCGCGAGCGCGGTCAGCAGGGCGAGGCAGCCGATCATGACCGACACGCGGCGGGTCGAGGAAGTCTCGCCGACCTGGCTCATCGTTGCATTCATCTGGTGCCAGGTCCGGATCGGATTTGCGGATGGAGCGGGCGGTCCCGCCGCCGCCTTTTTTGGAGACAGGGTCGCCTGTGTTGGACAGCGGAGCCACGGGATAATCGAACCCCCACTTTCATCTCTCTAACTTCAAAAATCGCTTTTCCGCAATGCTATTACTTGGCGATGCATCTATTTCTTTCCGGCAGGTCGTAGCTGCTTTCATTGGGCGGGCCGATCGGCGCCATGTTGGCCCGCCGCATCAAGCCTTGCGATCGGCCGGGCGGCCTTTTCGTGAAGGCGCTCGCAGCTCTTGGTCAAATCAAGAACAATGAAAGAACAGAAAAGCGTGCCGGTTGCAGGGAGGTTGTACTCGATTGAAAAAGCGGAACATGGTTAATACAAAATGAAAACGACCTGCCTGTGCTTGGCCTCGGAAGCCGCGTTTCTCCGGGGACAGCTCTATGCCGGCGCGGATATCGCGCTCGATCGCCGTTCGATCGGTTTGAGATATTGCAGGAGATCGCGGGACGCCAGCAATTCCATGTCTTCCATCTTTGATTGCGAGGCGAGACTCCTGACATCTTTCGGCGACAGGCCGAAAAGTTTCTTGAAGGCGCGCGTGAAGGCCGACGGGTGGCTGAACCCGAGATCGAAGGCGAGTTGCGAAATACGCACTTCAGGCTCCGTCGTGTCCGCCATGCGGCGAAAGGCAAATCTGAGCCGCCGTTCGTTGATATAGGCGCTGACTCCCCCGAGCGGCTCGAACATCCGGTAGAGCGTCGAGCGGGTAATGCCGAACTCGTCGATCAGCGTGTGAAGCGTCAGCTCGGAACCGGAAAGCCGCTGTTCGATGGCGGCCCTGATCGCGGCCAGGGAAATCGTCCTGCGGCCGGGTCTGGCCTCATTCTGCTGGCTCGACAAGGGTTCGAGACACGCCGTCGCGAGTTGGATGATGGTGTCGGCAACAGCCCCGGCCTCGGAAACCGGAAGGTCCGGCCCAACCGCGATGACGTTTTCCATCACGCCGCGCAGAATGGTTGTCAGGGGTCCTTGCCGGCGCACGAAACCGTGAGCGTCGTCGAGGAACGGTACCATGGGCTCGAGCCTGCGGCGTGACACCGCCAGGCTTACATTCTCGACGACCGGCGCTTCGATCGCCATTTCCTGCGAAAGGTCGAGAAACGCGAAATCCCCGGCCTCGATGCGCCTGGTCTTGCCGGCGATCGTCAGGTCGAAATGGCCGCGCGTGTAGCAGACGACCAGGATCTGATCCATGCCGTGACGCGCCATGGTCCTGATCGTGCGGGTGAACCGGCCCGCGCCGCTCTTCACCCGCGAAACTGTTACCTGGGGCAGGGGATAGATTTCGGATGTCGCGAAGAACGGAACACCGTCCATGAGAGACGGCACGTCGAAATCGAAGGCCGGCGAAACGATCCTCGAATAGGACAGGACACTTTGGGGGTCATCTTCGGGAAACACCCCGCGATAGCAATCTATGAAGGCCGGCTGTGTGTCGTTCTGCGAATTCATCAATGGTCTCTGGCAAATCGTCGCGTGACGGAGACAATGTCATACGATCCGTACCGCCAGCAAAGCCGCGCTTTACCGATCGTCCCATTTTTTTAACCCGGCGTCCCAACCGGCCACATCAGGCTTGAACGCGCCTCGCGCCCGTCGGAACAGTCCCCGGCGTGGGCGAGGGGTGCATGCGGACATGGTTTTCCGCCACCGCTCATATATGGGCGGGGGCTGCCGGGACCATGGGAAATCAGTTTATGCGTTGGGCCGTTCTGGCCCGCATTCTGGTTGTTGCGGGTATCTTTGTTTGCGGTGCGGTCGGGTGGGCGGCGCCAGCTTACACGGCACCATCGCCACCTGTTTCATCGGCGCAATTCACTCCGGCTACTGGAATAGCGGGTCAAACGGTTGTTCTGACAATCGGGTTTACAAATCCCAACGCCACACCCCTGACGAATGTCAGCACCTCAGCCTGGTTGACCAACGGCGCCTACTTCAGTTCGGTGGACAGCAATACTTGCGGCGCCACCACGTCTCTTGCTTTGAATTCAAGGGCTGAGATTTCCGGTGGGTCATTGGCCGGTCTTGCGAACTGCAGCATAAAACTGATTGTTCAATTGCCAAATAGCCCGGGATTCTTTTCTGTACGCAATCAAGACGGGGGAGTTTCCTCAAACGAATCCGGAAGCACCCGAGACGGCACCTTCTATATCGGCCTGACCAGCTACGCAGTGCTGACGACCAGCCAGGCTATTCCTTCGATCACCGCTTACCAATCCACGTCTATCGGTACGGGCCTGACGCCTGTCACCGCGAGCGGCGGCAACGGGCCCTCTTTTGCGATATCGCCAAGCCTTCCGACAGGTCTTTCGTTCAATGCCGCAAACGGCGAAATCACCGGAACGCCGACTGTTACCTCGACCGCGAAGACATACACTGTCACCGCCACCGATCAGTCCAGTCCGGCGCAAACGTCGTCAAAAACCTTCCAATTGCAGGTGTTGGCCGTTTCTCCGCCCAATTCCGCACTGTCATATGTCTATGCGGGAACGCCGATCGCCGGCCAGGTGGTGAAGGGGCAACTGGTACTGACAAATCCCAATCCGGTGGGGCTGACGGGCATTACCGTCCGTGTTCATAACAGCAACGGCGCCAGGTATCCCTCACCGGCAAATCTGGTCAACGGCTGCGGCGGCAGTGTAGATGTCGGCAATGGACCCAATGGCCTTGTTCTCTCAGGCGCAACCCTGCCTGGCCTTGGCAGCTGCACCCTTACAGTCGACATTCTGCTTCCATCGTCCGCGGGCAATACTTCCATCGACACCACGCTCGATGCCGCCACGGCCACCGAATCTGGCAGCGCCTTTGGAAGCAAGGGCTACTCGGTCCTCACGTTTTATAATCTGCTGACGACCACTCGGGCCGTCAACTCTTTGAACGTCTATCAAGGCGTGACGGTCAGTTCCGTCACACCTGTCATGGCGTCCGGTGGCGCACCGGCAATCACCCTCGGCATATCGCCGACTTTGCCTGCAGGCCTGCAATTCAACACCTCGACAGGCGCGATCACCGGCACCGCCTCCGCAACGTCGCCGACAACAACCTACACCGTCACGGCAACCGATGAGGCCAATCCGCCGCAGACGTCCTCCAGGACATTCGATCTGACGGTCACAAGCCCGGTGGTGGCCACGCAAACCGTGCCGACGCTGACCCTGACCAGCGGGCGGGCGGCCACGTCTGTCACACCGGTGACAGGCAGCGGCGGTATCGCCGCGCTGGCTTACAGCGTAAACCCGTCCCTGCCCGCCGGCCTGTCTCTCGATCCATCGACCGGCGCCATCACTGGTACGCCAAGCGTCGCATCCGCCGCCACGACCTATACTGTCTTGGTAACCGACGCCGGCGGCGCCACGGCATCCAACACATTCTCGCTCACCATCAACAGCGCGGTCACGGCCACGCAGGCTATAGCGACGGCGATACTCACCCAGAATCACGCGGCCACGTCGTTCACTCCCGTTACCGGCGGCGGTGGCACCAGCCCGCTATCCTATTCCGTATCGCCGGCGCTCCCGGCAGGATTGAGCTTCGACACCGCGAACGGGCAGGTCACCGGTACGCCAAGCGGCTCAGCGGCCGCCACGACCTATACGGTGACGGTGAGCGACGCCAACGGCGCCTCGGCATCCAATACGTTCTCGCTCGCCGTCAACGGCGCGGTGACCGCCACGCAGGCGGTCGCCACGACGAACCTCACGCAGAATCACCCGGCCGCGTCGTTCATCCCCGTGACCGGCAGTGGTGGAGCCGGCGCGCTATCCTATGCCGTATCGCCGGCGTTGCCGGCAGGATTGAGCTTCGACATCGCGAACGGGCAGGTCACCGGCACGCCAGGCGGCGCAGTGGCCGCCACGACCTACACGGTGACGGTAACCGACGCCAATGGCGCCACGGCATCCAATACGTTCTCGCTTGCCGTCAACGGCGCCGTCACCGCCACGCAGGCGATAGCGACGACGATCCTCACCCAGAGCCACGCGGGCGCGTCGTTCACCCCCGTGACCGGCGCTGGCGGAACCAGCCCGCTGTCCTATGCCTTGTCACCCGCGCTGCCGGCGGGATTGAGCTTCGACACCGCGACCGGAGCCGTCACCGGCACGCCAACCGTCGCATCGGGCGCCACGACCTACACGGTGACAGTGACCGACGCCAACAACGCCTCGGCATCCAATACCTTCTCGCTTGCCGTCGGCAGCGCCGTCACGGCGACACAGGCGGTGGCTTCCAAGGCGCTCATCGTCACCTCGCCGGTGACCCCGTTTACGCCCGTCACCGGCGGCGGTGGAACCGCGCCCTTGTCCTATGCCGTCTCGCCGGCCTTGCCGGCGGGCCTCGACTTCGGCACGGCCGACGGGAAGGTAAGCGGCACGCCGACGACCGTCAGCGCGACGGCCAGTTATGTGGTGACGGTGACGGACGCCAATGGCGCGACGGCGACCGGCAGCTTCAGCCTCAAGATCGACAGCATCGGGCAGACCATCACCTTCACCTCGACACCGCCCAGCCCCGTCCATGTCCATTCGCCCGACTATCTGGTCTCGGCCACCGGTGGCGGGTCCGGCGAGCCCGTCCTGTTCTCGATCGACGCATCGAGCGGCGCGGGCGTCTGCAGCATCTCGGGCAACACGGTATCGTTCCTCTCGCAGGCCGGCACCTGCATCGTGAACGCCAATCAGGCCGGCGATGTTCACTACGCGGCGGCCCCGCAGGCCCAGCAGACGATCGCGGTCGCCACCACGGATATCGGCGCGGTGACCGAGGCCATAGGTGGCTTCATCTCCGACCGTGCCAACCAGATCGTCAGCAACCAGCCTGACTACAGCAGCCATGGCATGGGCCGTCTGAACGAGGCCGCGGGCCAGGGCGGCGGCGCTGGTTCTTCCGATCCCACGAACCAACAGGCAGCGGGGCTGAAATCCGGCCTGCCGCCAGCGGCTTTCGGATCGCGTGCGGGAGCAGTCAGTCCACTCCTCCCAACCGCCGCACTGGCTTATCAAGATACCGCCGGCCGCCAGGATCCCTATGGCCTGCAGGCGATGCTGCTGGGCGCCGTGCAGAATGCCGGTCAGTCCGGATCCATGGACCGGCTGAGCTATTCCGGCGCCTTCGATGCCACCGTGAATGCCCATGACGGCTTCGCCGCTTTCTTCCATGGCTCGCTCTCGCAGTTCACGAAGTGGCAGGAAGCCGCACTTGGCCTCAACGGCTCGCAGGGCGGCTCACATTCCTACTCGCCCTTCGACCTGTGGGTGGAAGGTACCTATGCCGGTTACAATGGCGAACGCAGCGGCCGGTTCGGCCTGTTCACCGCGGGTGCGGATTATGTGATCAATCCCGGTTTGCTGGTTGGTGCGTTCAGCCAGGTCGACACGATGAAGCAGACATCCGGTACGGCCGTCTCCGGCACCGGATGGATGGCCGGGCCTTATGCCACGGTGCGTCTGACCGACCGGCTGTTCTGGACATCGCGGGCCGGGTGGGGCCGCTCCAGCAACAGCCTTTCGGACTCCGGCGACTTCACGTCCACGCGCTGGCTGGCCTCCACGGAAATCTCGGGCAAATGGAATTTGGGGCAGGGGGTAACCTTCACCCCGAATCTGGGCTTCACCTATTTCCAGGATAAGACCGACGCCTACAAGGACACTTTCGAAGTCACCATTCCGGGCGTGAAGACCGAGCTGGGCCAGCTTAAATTCTCTCCCGAACTGTCCTATGGCTTTGCGACCGACGGCGGACTGTGGGTCGAGCCGTCCTTCGCGCCGGAACTGATCTGGAACTTCGCCTCCACCAATGCGGATGGCTTCGATGCCCTGTCCGACACCGCGACCGGCCCGACAGGCTTGCGCGGTCGCATCAAGGCCGGCCTCAATTTCCGCACCGCGCGGGGCGTGTCCTTCTCGGCCACCGGTTCCTATGACGGCATCGGATCGTCCGGCTATTCCGCCATAGCGGGCCAGGCGCGGATCAACGTGCCGCTGAACTGAAGAGGCGGACGATGCGCGGTTGAAAAAGCGGATTTGTAGCTCGAACTACTTCCGCTTCCCCTCCACCGCGTCCCAGAACAGGGCGGCGATGTCGGCGCCGCCGAAGCGCTTGACCTCGCGCACGCCGGTCGGCGAGGTCACGTTGATCTCGGTCATGTAGTCGCCGATGACGTCGATGCCGACCAGGATGAAGCCGCGCTCCTTCAGGGAAGGTCCGATGCGGGCGCAGATCTCGCGCTCGCGGTCGGTCAGCTCGGTTTTCTCGGCGCGGCCGCCGACATGCATGTTGGAACGGGAATCGTGGTCCGCCGGCACCCGGTTGATGGCGCCCACCGGCTCGCCGTCGATGAGGATGATGCGCTTGTCGCCCTTGCGCACGTCCTTCAGGTAGCGCTGCACGATATAGGGCTCGCGCGACAGCTGGCCGAACATTTCGAGCAGCGAGGCGAGGTTGCGGTCGTCCTCCTTGAGGTGGAAGATGCCGGCGCCGCCATTGCCGTAGAGCGGCTTGACGATGATGTCGCCGAACTCCTTGCGGAAGGCGGCCACTTCCGATGGGTCCTTGGTGATCAGCGTTTCCGGCATCAGGTCCGGAAACTCGGTGACGAAGATCTTTTCCGGGCTGTTGCGCACCCAGGCAGGGTCGTTGACCACCAGCGTCTTGGGGTGGATGCGTTCCAGGATGTGCGTGGTGGTGATGTAGTTCATGTCGAAGGGCGGATCCTGGCGCAGCAGGATGACGTCCATTTCCGACAGGTCGGTGCGCACCTTCTCTCCGAGCGAGTAGTGGTTGCCCTTTTCGTCGCGCACCTGCATCTCCTCGATGCGGGCGAAAACCTTGCCGTCGCGCAGCGACAGCCGGTCGGGTGTGTAGTGATAGAGCTTGTGGCCGCGCCGCTGCGCTTCCAGCGACAATGCGAACGAGGTGTCGCCGGCGATCGACACGGTGGAGACATGGTCCATCTGGACGGCGATTTTCAACTTCATGGCGGGTCCCCGGCGCGATTGGAGCGACGTGCATCCCCTTGAATGCACAAAGTACGCTCCAACACTTTAAGTCGAACAGCGATATAAGGGTCGCGGCGGCTTCTGCCAATCGGCCCGGTGTTCTAAAGCGTGTCCTGCGACACGCTTTAGGTCTTTGGCTTCATGCATGCCGTCGTCCCAAAACCGGGCCCACTTTTGGGCGGCATGCATTAACGGTCGAAGACCAGCCTGGAATAGCCGAGGAAGGACAGCGCCATGGCGACCAGCGAGGCGGCGGCGAGCGCGGCCAGTGGCGGGATCGCCGGCAGCGCCACCAGCAGGGCCGAATAGACGAAATAGTTGACGATGCTGGTGGCAATGCCTATGCCGCCATAGCGGGCGCCTTCCCGCGCCATGCCGCGCGCCGACGGCGCGAATGTCAAATGCCGGTTGAGCTGCCAGGTGACGCAGAGCGCGAAGCCGATCGACAGGATACGGGCAACGAACGGTCCGAGCGGGGTGACGGCCAGCAGCAGCCAGAGCGCTGCCGCGTCGGCGACGAAACCGATGCCGCCGGCGAACACGAACCGGAGGAGGCGCTGCATCGCTCAGGCCGCGCGCGGGGCCTTGCCCGGCTCGGCCTTGCGCACCAGCTCGCTGGCCTGCCGCTCGGCGCGCCCGGAAGGCATGGACAGATAGAAGATACGCTTCTGCTCGGCGCGGCCGCGTGAAACGGAATCAAGAATCAGTCCCGTCACCGCGGCCAGCATGGAGAGCAGCAGCAGCCCGACCGACAGCACCCAGGTCGGCATGCGCGGCACGAGGCCCGTCTCGGCGAATTCGAGCAGCACCGGCGCCATGAGGAACAGGCTCGCGCCCAGGAAGAACAGCGAGAACGCGCCGAAGAAGCGCAGCGGCTGCGTCTCCTTCATCAGCATGGCGAACATCCACAGGATCCTGGCTCCGTCGCGAAAGGTCGACAGTTTCGACGACGAGCCTTCGGGCCGGCGGCCATAGTCGAGCGCGATTTCGCTGACCGGCAGTTTGAGCTGCGAGGCATGCACCGACATTTCGGTCTCGATCTCGAATCCACCGGACACGGCGGGGAAACTCTTCACGAAGCGCCTGGTGAAGGCGCGGTAGCCCGAGAAGATGTCGGTGAAGTCGCTGCCGAACAGGGACTTGTAGAGGCCGTTGAAGATCCGGTTGCCGAAGGCATGGCCGGCCCTGCCGGCATCGTCGGTGACGCCGCGCCTGGTGCCGACCACCATGTCGCAGCGCTCGGTCAGGAGCGTGTTGATCAGCTGCGGCGCATCTTCCGGCGCATAGGTGCCGTCGCCGTCGGCCATCAGGTAGATGTCGGCGTCGATGTCGGCGAACATGCGCCGCACCACATTGCCCTTGCCCTGGCGCGGCTCGCGAACCACGATCGCACCCGCCGCGCGGGCCCGTAGCGCCGTCAGGTCGCGCGAATTGTTGTCGTAGACATAGATGGTCGCGGCCGGCAGCGTTTCGCGGAACCGGCGCACCACTTCGGCAATGGTCAGTTCCTCATTGTAGCAGGGCAGGAGCACGGCGATGGCGGGCTCACGGCTGATGTCTTGCGGCATTTTCGTCTCCGACTGCCTGCCAGCCACGCGGCCGCGTGCCGAAAACCGGCTCCTTTCAGGCGGTTTTACTATTTATTGAAGCCGTTAAGGCTAGGTTTAAGGCCGACTTCATGAGTGTCGACCGGCCCTGAAAAGGGCGCGGCGCTTCCGCCAGGGCGATCAGGATGGGCATGGCAAGGGACGGAGCTTCCACCTGGAGGTCCGATATCGCGTTCGCGCTGCTGGCCGCCTTGCTGCTGCTGGCGCTCAATGCCCATGCGGGTTTCCCGCAACTGGCCAATCCGGCGGGTGACAATGACAGCCTGCTGCAACTGGTCGAAGCGCGCGACCTGCTGGCCGGTCAGGGCTGGTTCGACCTGCACCAGTACAGGATGGGGCCGGAAGGCGGCTTCGTCATGCATTGGTCGCGCCTGCTCGACGCGCCGCTGGCGCTGGGCATGCTCGGCGCGTCCGCGCTGACGCGCAGCACGGCAATGGCCGAAAGAATCGTCCAGATCGTCTGGCCCACCCTGCAGTTCTGGCTTGCGCTGTTTTTCATCCTGCGCGCCGCGCGCGCCTTTGCCGGCGAGCGCGCGGTGCTGCCGGCCGCCGTCGTCGGCGGCGCGGCCATGTATTACATCGGCATTTTCTCGCCCGGCGCGCTCGATCATCACAACATCCAGCTTATGCTGACGCTGGCGAGCCTCGCTCTGCTGCTCGAAGCGCCCGCGCGACGTCGTGCCGCCTTCGTCGCGGGCATCTGTGCCGTGCTGACATTGGCCATCGGCATGGAAAGCGCTCCCTATGCCGCAACGCTGGGCGCGGTCGTCGCCCTCTTGTTTCTCGGCGGCGGCGGGAGCGAAAGGCCTGTTGCCAGGGATTTCGGCCTCGGCGTCGCCGGCGCCTCCGCTGCCGTCTTTGTCGCCACGGTTCCGGCCTCTGCATGGATGCAGGCCCAGTGCGACACCTTCTCGATCGCGCAATTCGTGCTCGCCATGTTTGCCGGCATCGGGCTTGCGGGTATCGCCTCGCTGAAGACGGCCAACGCAACGATGGTCCGCCGCCTGGTCTCGCTCGGCCTGCTTGCCGTCGCTCTGGTCGCGGTCTTGACCGTCCTGTTCCCACAATGCCTGGCGGCGCCCTACGCCAATCTCGACCCGCGCCTCCAGCGCATGTGGCTCGGTCATATCGAGGAAGCGCAATCGATCTTCCGCCTGATCCTGGACGACCCCGCCAGGGCGGTGGCACGGTTTGCCACGCCGTTGCTGGCGATCATCCTGATGGCGCTTCGCCTGCGCGCCGGCGGCTGGCGGCGGCAGGACAGCCTGGTCGGCGCTCTGCTGGTGGTGGCGTTTCTGGTCAGCGCCTGGGAAGTGCGCGGCTCGACCTTCTCCATCGTCTTCGCGGTGATCCCGCTTTCGGCATGGATCGCCAAATGGCGGCAACGGGCGGAGAGCAGCCCGTCCGGCGCCACCATGCTCAGGATGGCGGCGGCCTGGCTGATTTCGGTGAACGCCATCTGGTCGGGCGCCGCCGAGGCCGCGTCGAATGCCTTCGACGCCGGCGTACCCGTCGGGAATGCCGGCATCGATGCGCCCTGCAACAGCAAGGCGTCGTTTTCCGCGCTTGGCGCGATGGCCCCCACCACGGTCCTTGCCATCTCCAATCTGGGGTCGCCGATCCTCGCCTTCACCGGCCATCGCGTGCTTGCCGGGCCCTATCACCGCAACGTCGCGGGAAACCTGCTGGTGTTCGATGCCTTGCTGGGTTCGGCCGCCGACGCCAAGGCCGTCGTCGAAAGCCACCATGTCGGGCTGGTCGCGCTCTGCGCCGGCAATCCGGAAAGCCGGCTGCTCGCGGCCAGCGCGCCGGACGGTTTCCTGGCCGGCCTGATGCAGGGCCACGTGCCGGACTGGCTGGAGCCGGTCGCCGCGACCCGTGGCGCGCCACTCGAACTCTATCGCGTCCGCTCAACCGGCGGCTGATCGACGCGGGAATACAGGCTTGATGCAGGTTTTGCGGGCTTCTCGCAGATATCAGGCCCTTTGCTGGAGCATAGTTCCCGAGCCAAGCCGGGTTGCATTTGCGCAATTGTATCCGGCTTCGGAAAATCGATTTCCGAGATACGTTTCCTAAAGGGTTTGCTGCCAGTCTCGAAAATAAATTCCGACGTCAGGAAACAGGGACACCGATGCAAACTCCGTTTGGCACCGGTCAGGCAAATAGGGAAAGCACGGATCTGGCCTTCACCGATCCGTTGACCGGGCTTGGCAACCATCGCCGCTTTTTCGACAAGGTCGATCGCCTGATCAGCGACCGTGCCGACGATCCCGCGCCCTTCACCGTCGGCATTCTCGATCTCGATGGCTTCAAGCCGATCAACGACCTGTTCGGCCACAAGGCCGGCGACGATATCCTTATCCAGGTCGCCATGCGGCTGCGCGCCTCGATGGACGGCCATTCGACCGTCTGCCGCATCGGCGCCGACGAATTCGCTTTCCTCTACCCGCTGGTGTTTTCGGAGGAAGCGGCGGCCGAGAAATCGCGCATGCTGATCGAGATCCTGTCGGCGCCCTACGATGTCGGCGAACGCACCGCCAGGCTTTCGGCCTCGGTCGGCTGCTCGCTGTTCTATTCCGGCGACGAGACCACCGAGATCCTCATCAATAAGGCCGAGACGGCGCTTTACCACGCCAAGCGCTCCGGCCGCGGCCGGGTCGTCGTCTATACCAGGGAGATGGAAGAAGCGGCCAAACGCGTCACCCGCATCGAGCAGGCGCTGCGCCGCGCCGTCTCCGCCGGCGAGGTGGAGCCGCATTTCCAGCCGATCGTCGACCTCAACACGCGCCGCACCATCGGCTTCGAGACGCTGGCGCGCTGGACCGACCGCGATCTCGGCGCCGTCCCGCCAACCGTCTTCATTCCGATCGCCGAGGAACGCGGCATCATCGGCCCGCTGTCGCAACTGGTGTTGCGCAAGGCGACCGAGGCGGCCAAGAGCTGGCCGGCGGATCTGTTCCTGTCCTTCAACCTGTCGCCCTCGCAGCTCGTCGACCAGAACACCGGCCTGCATATATTGGCGATCCTCGACCGCACCGGCTTCGATCCGCGCCGGCTGGAGATCGAGATCACCGAGACCGGCCTGATGAACGACCCGGCCTCGGCCGCGCAGATCGTTGAGGATTTGCGCCGCGTCGGCATCCGCGTCTCGCTCGACGATTTCGGCACCGGCCAGTCCTCGCTTGGCCGCCTGCGCGAATTTCATTTCGACAAGCTCAAGATCGACCGCGCCTTCGTCTCCTCCATTCTCGACGACCGGCCTTCCGAGCACATCATCCGCGCCATCCTCGCAATGTGCGAGGGGCTCGGCATGGACGTGGTCGCCGAGGGCATCGAAGAGGAAGCGCAGGCCGATCGCCTTGTCCAGTTCGGCTGCGCCGGCGGGCAGGGCTACCTGTTCGGCAAGCCGGCCGACGCCGACGCCACGCTCGGCTATCTCCGCGATTCCTTCCGTGGCGCCCTGCGCGCCAAGGCGATCTGAGCCGGCGATTCCACGCTCCAGCCGGAGCCCGCCCCCGCCTTTGGCGGAAAATCCGGGCTTTTGTCTGACATAAGCCCGGAAATCCGTCTTTTCGCCCTTGCCCGCGAAGCGTCTCTGGCTAGGATGCGCGCCGGTCATCCCGGGAGACGAAAATCATGATGCCATCGGCGCGTTTTGCCGACCTCGAAGGCGCCTCGGTGCTGATCACCGGCGGTGGCTCCGGCATCGGCGCGGCGCTGACCGAGGGCTTCCTTCGCCAGGGCGCCAAGGTCGCCTTCATCGACATCGCAGAAAAGCCCAGCATCGAGCTTGCCGACCGCCTCGAGAAGGAACTCGGCCGCCGGCCGCTCTATCTCAAGACCGACCTGCGCGACATCGAGGCGCTGCGGGCGTCCGCCGCGAAGGCGGCCGAGGCGCATGGGGACGTCACCGTGCTCATCAACAACGCCGCCTGGGACGAGCGCCACGAGGTCGCCGACGTCACCGTCGATTTCTGGGAAAACAACCTTGCCATCAACCTGCGGCCGCATTTCTTCACCGCGCAGGCGGTGGCGCCGGGCATGAAGCGGGCCGGCGGCGGCTCGATCATCAATTTCACCTCGACCTCCTACCTGATCAACCATCCCGACATGCCGGCCTACACCGCCGCCAAGGCGGGCATCCTCGGCCTCACCAAGGGGCTGGCCGGCAAGCTTGGCGCCGACCGCATCCGCGTCAATGCCGTGGCGCCGGGCTGGGTCATCACAGAACGGCAGCAGGAACGCTGGGTGACCGAAGGTGCGCTTGCCGCCCATGTCGCCAAGCAGTGCATCAAGGAGGTCATGCGCGCAGACGACATGGTCGGCACAGTGCTGTTCCTGGCCTCGGGCGCCTCGCGCATGCTGACGGCGCAGATGCTTATCGTCGATGGAGGCTTCCTGTGAGCCCGGGATTGGCCGGCAGCGTACCCGCGGTCGCGGCGCTCGACTGGGGCACGACCCGTCTGCGGGCCTGGCTGATCGACGCCGCCGGCAAGGTGCTGGCCGAGCGTCGCGGCGACGACGGCCTGATCACCGCGCGCGAAAAAGGCTTTTCGAACGTGCTGGAAGGCCACTTGGCGGCCATGGGCGCGCCTGACGCGCTGCCCGTCATCATCTGCGGCATGGCCGGCTCGCGGCAGGGCTGGATCGAGGCGCCCTACGTGACCGTGCCGTCGCCGATCGGCGCCATCCTGCGCGGCGCTGCCCGCATCGAAGGCGAGCGCCGTGACATTCGCATCGTGCCGGGCCTCGCCCAGCGTCTGGCCGACGCGCCTGACGTGATGCGCGGCGAGGAAACACAGCTCGCGGGTTCCGGGTTGCCGGCAAAGGGGCGGCATCTCGCCTGCATGCCGGGCACGCACTCGAAATGGGTCGTGGTCGAGGATGGCGCGGTCGCGGGCTTCGGCACATGGCCGACCGGCGAACTGTTTTCCGTGCTGGCAGCGCACTCGATCCTCAAGCATTCGCTGGGCGAGCATCCCGCGCCGGTGACGGCGGACAGTCCGTTCTTCCGGCAATGGTGCGAACGGGCGCTGGGCGAGGGCGGCGACGTCACCTCGAAGCTGTTTGCCATCCGCGCCGCCGGGCTCCTGCACGATCTGAAATCGGAGGATGCGGCGGCCTGCCTGTCCGGGCTTCTGATCGGCGGCGAGATCGCTTCGGCCAGGCGCCGTTATGGCGCCGGGAATGCGCCGGTCGTGCTGATCGCGTCGGGCGCGCTCGCCTCGCTCTATGCGGCCGCGCTCGGCCTTGCGGGGCTTTCCTTGCGCACCGTCGGCGCGGATGAAGCGGTGCAGGCCGGCCTTTTCGAGGCCGCGCGCGAAAACGGCATGATCGCCAGAACCGGAGCAGCTCCATGAGCCAGACGGCCCCTTTCCCCGAGCTCAAGCGCGGCCTGGTCGCCATCCTGCGCGGGCTGAAGCCGTCGGAGGCGATCGCCATGGGCCAGGCAGTCTTCGATGCCGGCATCGAGGCGATCGAGGTTCCGCTCAATTCGCCCGAACCGTTTTCGTCGATCGCCAGCATCGTCGACGCGCTGCCGAAGACGGCCCTGGTTGGCGCCGGAACGGTGCTGACCGCAGCTGACGTCGATAGTCTTCACCAAGCCGGCGGCCGGCTGCTGGTCAGCCCCAACATCGATGCCGAGGTGATGGCGCGCGCCATGCACCATGGCATGGTGACGATGCCCGGCGTGTTCACGCCCACCGAAGCCTTCCAGGCGATCCGGCTCGGCGCCTCGGCGCTGAAATTCTTCCCCGCCAACGTGCTCGGCGCCTCGGGCATATCGGCCATCCGCGCGGTGCTGCCGGCGCAGACGCTGGTCGGCGCGGTCGGCGGCGTCTCGGAAAAGGATTTCGCCGGCTACAAGGCGGTTGGCGTGACGGTCTTCGGACTTGGCTCCAGCCTGTTCAAGCCTGGCATGAGCGTGGATGACGTTGCAGCACGCGCGCACGCAGCCGTTGCCGCCTGGGACGCGGCATTCGGAGAAGCATGATGAGCGAAGCCATCGTTTCGGTTTTTTCCGACCACGTCTGCCAGCTCGGCGAAGGGCCGAGCTACGACCCCGCCACCGACGCTTTGTTCTGGTTCGACATAGTCAACGGCCAGCTCCTTGAAAAGCAGCTCTCAGGTGGCGCCACCAAGGTCCACGATCTCGGCCAGATGGCCAGCGCCATCGCCATCATCGACGACAAGCGCCAGTTGATCGCAACGGAGACCGGCCTGCATGTGCGCGATGTCGCCACCGGCAAGCTGACGCTGAATACGCCGATCGAAGCCGACAATCCGGTCACCCGTTCCAATGATGCGCGCGTCCATCCCTGCGGCGCCTTCTGGGTCGGCACGATGGGCAAGGGCGAGGAAAAGGGCGCCGGTTCGATCTACTGGTTTTTCAAGGGCGAGCTGCGCCGCCTGTTTTCCGACATCACCGTCACCAACTCGATCTGCTTTTCATCAGATGGCGCGATCGCCTACTACACCGACACCTCGACCGGGCTCCTGATGCGCGTCGCCTGCGACCCGGCGACCGGCCTGCCCTTTGGCGAGCCGAAAGTCTTCGTCGATCATCGCGCGGCCAAGGGCTATGTCGACGGCTCGGTGCTCGACCGCGACGGCATCCTGTGGAACGCCGTCTGGGGCGGTAGCGTCATCGAGGCCTATGGCCCCGATGGCAAACTCGTGCGCACCGTCGCCATGCCGGTGACGCAGCCCTCCTGCCCGGCCTTTGTCGGCAAAAACGCTGACCGGCTGGCGGTCACCTCGGCCTGGTCGGGCAAGAACGAGAAACAGCGACTGCTCGACCTGCAGGGCGGCATGACGTTCCTGCTCGACATTCCCGTCAACGGCCGCCTCGAGCCGCGCGTGCTGATCGCCTGAATCCGCCAGTCGACCCGCATGCCTCGCTGTTACGCAGGCGTCCACGACGGGTCGGTTTCGCGCAAGCTGTTTGCGCAGGCCGTGCGATGGTGGCCCATCGCATCGCCAGCAATCCGGATCTATCATGCAGAAGCCCAGCCTTGTCCTTGTCTATGAGCCGGAAAAGGCTTGCTTCGACCGTCTGATCGCAGATGGTTACGGCCCGCAGCGCGCCACCGAGATTTCCTCCTACCTGGCGCAGTCGACCGATCTGGCTCCCGAGTTCGGCGTGCTTGCCGCGGCCTGTGAGGCGCGGGGCCTCTCCTTTGCTCCCGTGGAACTCGACGATGCGGCCAGGGCGCTTGGCGGGGCGGATCCCAGGAATACGCTGGTGTGGACGCTCTCCGACGGTATCGCCTATTTCCGGGGCGGCGCCGCGCCCGCCTTGGCACGCCTTGGCGGGTTCAGGACGATCGGCGCCGACGATTCCCTGTTCGCGCTCTGCCAGGACAAGTTCCGCTCCGGCGCCGTGCTTGGCGCGCTCGGCCTGCCGGTGCCGCAAGCCGGTCTTGCCCGCGACGGGAAGTGGCTGGTCGAGCCGCCGGCCTCGGCCAAGGGCTGGTTCGTGAAACCCAACCGGCTCGGCGCCAAGATCGGCATCTGGCCGGATTCGCGCTGCGATGATCTCGGCCACGCACTGGAGCTCAGCCGACGCGTTTTCGAAGCCTACCGCGACGACGTGGTCGTGCAACCCTATGTCGCCGGCCGCAACGTGCGCGCCAGCTTCCTCGGGCTGACGCCGCAAGTCGGTGTCGAGGCGCTCGGCGTCGCCTTTGTCGATTCAGGCGCCGATTTCCAGACCATGGCGGACAGCATGGCGCTTTACGGCGAAACCGGCGAGGCGGCGAAGGCGGCCGGCCAATATGTCGAGCCGGAACTCGTCGCCGTCGCCGACGTCCAGCCAGGAGCCGACGCCAGGATCCGCGCCATCGCCTCGCGGCTGATGAACGGGCTTGGCCTGCGCGACGTCTTTTCGGTCGACCTGCGCGTCGAGGCCGACGACACGGTTCATCTGATCGAATTCGAAGTCTGCCCCGGCCTGCCCTGCTTCGATTTCCGCGCCTATTGCCGGTCGCAATGGAATCTGAGCCTTGCCGAAGCGATGGCCGAAACGGCGGCGAGTCGCTTCGGCAACTGAAGCCTTCGCGTTGTCGGCCGCGCACCCGTTGCCCGCAGCGATGCGCGCGGCCCTAACTGCTTGTTTTCACGCGCTTCCCCGGGAAAACCGTTTCACACCTTCGCTACGATTGCTTTACTGTCGGCCAAAGACCCCAGCGAAGGCCGCTTGATGACCACAACCTCTGTCATTCCCGAAACCCTTCACCACCACATCAGGCGCATGGCCGGGCGTGATCCGCATGAGGTGCATCGCGTCGCCACACCGCTCGAACTGCTGTTCGACCTGACCTTCGTCACCGCGTTCAGCTTCGCCTCCTCGCAACTGGCCCACGCGCTGGCCGAGGGGCACCACACAGCCGCATTGCTGGGCTTTGCCTTCGCCAGTTTCGCCATCTGCTGGGCCTGGATCAATTTTTCCTGGTTCTCCTCCGCCTATGACACCGACGACTGGATGTTCCGCCTCATCACCATGGTGCAGATGATCGGCGTGCTGGTGCTGGCCATCGGCCTGCCGCGCATGTTCGCGTCCATCGAGCACGGCGAACACCTCGACAATTCGGTGATGGTGTTCGGCTACGTCATCATGCGCGTCGCCATGATCTTCCAGTGGCTGCGCGCGGCACGGCAGGATCCCGCACGGCGCGGCATCTGCCTCACTTATGTCATCGCCATTGCCATCGCCCAGATCGGCTGGGTGGTGCAGATCCTGGTCGATTTTTCGGTCGCCACCAGCATCGTGCTCGCCGTCATCCTGCTTCTGGTGGAGCTTGCAGGCCCGGTGATCGCCGAGCGCAGGCATGGCGGCACGCCCTGGCATGCCCACCACATGGCCGAGCGCTACAGCCTGTTCGCCATCATTGCGCTCGGCGAAGGCGTCGTCGGCACGCTGGCGAGCCTGTCGGCGGTGGTCGAGGAACAGGGTTGGTCGCTCGATGCCGCGCTGGTCTGCATCGCCGGCACCGGCCTCACCTTCGGCATGTGGTGGGTCTATTACATGCTGCCCTCGGCGCCGGTGCTGCACGCGCACCGCAACCGGGCCTTCGTCTGGGGCTACGGCCAGATGCTGATTGTCGCTTCAATCGTGGCGACCGGCGCCGGCCTGCATGTCGCGGCATATTTCATCGAACACAAGGCCCATATCGGCCCGCTCGCGACGCTGCTGGCCACCGCTATTCCCGCCGCCGTTTTCCTGGCGGGGGTCTATGCGCTCTACACCTATCTCGTCCGGCGTTTCGACCCGTTCCACATCTGGCTGCTGGTCGCGACGGCGGCGGTGGTCGCGCTCGCCATACTGGCCGCGCTTGCCGGTGTCGACATGGCTGTCTGCCTCGTCATCCTGATGCTGGCGCCGGCCGTTACCGTCGTCGGTTACGAAACGCTCGGGCACCGCCACCAGGCGCAAGCGCTGGCCAGTGACGAACATCCGGCGTGACCTCGCCTTCCCCCGCCAGGCCTAAATGCCCTCCACCAGCACGATCTCGCCATCGGCGACCTTCTGGCGGATCGCCACCGCGCGCTGATATTCCGGCGAATGGTAGCAGTCATGCGCGGCGGCCAGCGAGGGAAACTCGATGATGACGTTGCGGGCGCGGCCGGGTCCCTCGGCCTTTTCATGCTCGCCGCCGCGGGCCA
>NZ_JAFKIC010000367.1 GCF_017306585.1 Mesorhizobium sp.
CTGTCCCACATCATGCAGGGCGGCCGCGACGCGATCGTCATTCCCTCGCGATTCGACCCCTGCGGGCTGACGCCGCTCTACGGCCTGCGCTACGGCTGCGTCCCGGTGGTCGCCCGCACCGGCGGTCTTGCCGACACCATCATCGACGCCAATGAGGCGGCGCTTGCCGCTGGCGTCGCCACGGGCTTCCAGTTCGCGCCCAACAATGGCGGCGCCATGCTGCACGCCATTCGCCGCCTGGTCGACGCCCATGCCAACCCGGCGACCTTCGAAACCATCCAGCGCCAGGGTATGAAGACCGATGTGTCGTGGGATCGAAGCGCTGACAGATACGTTGAACTCTACCGCCTGCTGCTTTCGAAAAGGGTTGCCTGAAGCATGATACGGACCGTCCCCACCAAGCCCTATTCCGACCAGAAGCCAGGCACGTCGGGCCTGCGCAAGAAAGTGCCCGTGTTCCAGCAGGAGCACTATGCCGAGAATTTCATCCAGTCGATCTTCGATGCGCTCGACGGGTTCAAGGGCAAGACGCTGGTGATCGGCGGCGACGGCCGCTACTACAATCGCGAGGTCATCCAGAAGGCCATCGCCATCGCAGCCGCCAACGGCTTCGGCAAGGTTATGGTGGGGCAGGGCGGCATCCTGTCGACGCCGGCCGCCTCGCATGTCATCCGCAAATACAAGACTTTCGGCGGCATCATCCTGTCGGCCAGCCACAATCCTGGCGGCCCGCACGAGGATTTCGGCATCAAGTACAATGCTGGCAATGGCGGCCCGGCGCCGGAAAAGCTGACGGACGCGATCTTCGCCAAGACCAAGGCGATCTCGAGTTTCAAGACCGTGGACATCGATCCGATCGACATCGATACGATCGGCACGGTGAAGGCCGCCGGCATGACGGTCGAGATCATCGATCCGGTCACCGACTATGCCGAGATGATGGAAAGCCTGTTCGACTTCGATGCGCTGCGCAAGCTGTTCAAGTCGGGCTTCCGCATGCGCTTCGACGCCATGCATGCGGTAACCGGCCCCTATGCCAAGGAAATCCTCGAACATCGGCTTGGCGCGCCCAACGGCACTTGCCGCAACTTCAAGCCGCTGCCGGATTTCGGCGGCCACCACCCCGATCCGAACCTCGTCCACGCAAAACACCTCTATGACGAGATGATGGGTCCCGACGCGCCCGATTTCGGCGCCGCTTCCGACGGCGACGGCGACCGCAACCTGATCATCGGCAAGGGCATTTTCGTCACCCCGTCGGATTCGGTTGCCATGCTTGCCGCCAATGCGCGCCTGGCACCTGGCTACAAGGACGGCCTGAAGGGTATTGCCCGTTCCATGCCGACCAGCGGCGCCGCCGACCGCGTTGCGCACAAGCTCGGCATTGGCATTTATGAGACGCCGACCGGCTGGAAGTTCTTCGGCAATCTGCTCGACGCCGGCATGGCGACGATCTGCGGCGAGGAAAGTGCCGGCACCGGGTCCAACCATGTCCGCGAGAAGGACGGCCTTTGGGCGGTGCTTCTGTGGCTCAACATCCTCGCCGCGCGCGGCGAGAGCTGCAAACAGGTCGTTACCGAGCATTGGGCGACCTATGGGCGCAACTACTATTCGCGCCACGACTATGAGGAGGTCGAGAGCGACCGCGCCAATGCGCTTGTCGACGAACTCAGGGCCAAGCTCGGCTCATTGCCCGGCACCAGCGTGCGAGGCCTGAAGATCGCCAATGCCGATGACTTTGCCTATCACGACCCGGTCGACGGCTCGACCAGCGAGCATCAGGGCATCAGGATCCTGTTCGAAGGCGGCTCCCGTGTCGTTTTCCGGCTTTCCGGCACCGGTACCTCCGGCGCGACACTGCGCGTCTATATCGAGCGCTACGAACCGGACACGGCCAGGCACGACCTCGACACGCAAGTGGCGCTCGCCGACCTGATCGCGGCCGCCAACGACATTGCCGGCATCAAGAGCCATACCGGCCGCAACAAGCCGAGCGTGATTACTTGAGGGTGGCGGTGAGGGCTTTCCCTTCTCCCCTTGTGGGAGAAGGTGTCCGAGCGGAGCTCGGACGGATGAGGGGTGCTCCAACCTGGAGTAAACCGGAGACCGGAACGCCGTCGCCTCATTCCTTCCAGCACCCCTCATCCGTCTCGGCGCTGCGCGCCGATCCACCTTCTCCCGCAAGGGGAGAAGGCGAGGAGCCCGCATGACCCAGCTCGGCGCCACCATCACCCCCGAAGGCATCCGCTTCGCCGCCTGGTCCTCGTCGGCCCGTCGCCTGTGGGTCTCGATCTTCGACGATCAGGGAAACCGCGAGATCGACCGGCTCGAACTGCAACCTCAAGGCGATGGCGTCCACGCGCGCCTTGTCCCTGGCCTTGCCGCAGGCACGCGCTATGGCTTCCGCGCCGACGGCGATTATGCGCCCGACCGGGGACTGTGGTTCGATCCCGACAAGCTGCTGACCGATCCCTACGCCATC
>NZ_JAFKIC010000142.1 GCF_017306585.1 Mesorhizobium sp.
ATCCGTGTCGTCGGGCTGCGTGCGCCTGATGAACCAGGACATCATCGATCTCTACGACCGCGTGCCCTCCAAAACCCCTGTTATCGTGACCAGCGACCCCCGCAACTCGATGGTGGCGACGGCGAACCACCAGGCCATTCCGATCGATGCCGGCGTGCCGGCGGGGTCGGTGCTGCTTGGACCGGTCAAGGCGGTCACCAACGCCATATTCTGATACGGATACCCATGGCCGGCGACCAAGCCAAGAAGGCCGCCTGTCATCCGGAGCCAAGAGAGACTGAAATCGAAGGGCGCCACCGGCGCCCTTCGACGTTTACGGCTAGAGTTCAGCGCCCCTTGGACAGACTACCGAGAATCCCGCGCACGATCGCGCGTCCGACCGAGGAGCCGACCGAGCGCACCACCGACTTGATCGCGGCTTCCGCCACCGTCTGGCGATTGGAGGGGCGCGGCGCAGGCGCGCGGCGGCCGCCAGACTGTGGCGGATCATCGTTGCCGAAGCCAGGAATGGTCCAGCGCGAGCCGCCGCTCCCGGCCTGCTGCTCGGCATCCTGTGCCTCCTTGGCCTTCTTCTGCAATATCTCGAAGGCCGATTCGCGGTCGATGACCTCATCGTACTGGCCCGCGACAGGACTTTCCTGGATCAGCTTCTGCCGCTCGGCAGGGGTTATCGGTCCAAGCCGCGACGAAGGCGGGCGGATCAAGGTGCGTTGAACCATTGACGGAATGCCCTTGGCCTCCAGCGTCGAAACCAGCGCCTCGCCGGTGGCGAGTTGGGTGATGGCGGTGGCGCAGTCGAAATCCGGATTCGGCCGGAAGGTTTCGGCCGCCGTCCTCACCGCTTGCTGCTCGCGCGGCGTATAGGCGCGGAGCGCGTGCTGGACGCGATTGCCGAGCTGGGCCAGCACCTTCTCAGGGATATCCAGGGGGTTCTGTGTGACGAAATAGACGCCGACGCCTTTCGAGCGAATCAGGCGCACCACCTGCTCGACGCGGTCGATGAGAACCTTGGGTGCTTCGTCGAAAAGCAGATGCGCCTCGTCGAAGAAGAAGACCAGCTTTGGCTTGTCGGGATCGCCGACCTCGGGCAGTTCCTCGAACAGTTCCGACATCAGCCAGAGCAGGAAGGTCGCGTAGAGCCGCGGATTCATCATAAGCTTGTCGGCGGCCAGAACGCTGATGGCGCCGCGCCCGTCGCGGGTCGTGCGCATGATATCGGCGATGCGCAAGGCCGGTTCGCCGAAGAAGTTCTTGGCTCCCTGTTGCTCCAGCACCAGCAGCGTGCGCTGGATGGCACCGACCGACGGCTTGGTGACATTGCCGTAGCGCGCGCTGATCTCGTCGGCGCGCTCGGCGATGTTGGCCAGAAGCGCCTGCAAATCCTTGAGGTCGAGCAGCAGCAGGCCCTCCTCGTCGGCGATGCGGAAGGCGATGTTCATGATGCCCTCCTGCGCGTCGGTCAGGTTCATCAGCCGCGACAGAAGCAGCGGGCCCATTTCGGAAATCGTGGCCCGGATGGGGTGGCCCTGCTCCCCGAACAAGTCCCAGAATATGACTGGAAATTCCTGGAAGTCGTAAGGATCGAGCTTGACCTGCTCGGCGCGCTTGACCAGGAAATCCTGCGCCGTACCCATCATGGCAATGCCGGACAAGTCGCCCTTGATATCGGCGCAGAAGACCGGCACGCCGGCATTGGAAAACCCCTCTGCCAGGATCTGCAAGCTGACGGTCTTGCCGGTGCCCGTGGCACCGGTCACCAGGCCGTGGCGATTGCCATACTGCAACAACAGCTGCTCGGGGCGCTGATAACTGTCGTCGGGCTTGCGGCTGGCGCCGATGAAAATACTGGTGTCGTCAGCCATATCCAGGGTCTCCGCAAATCGATGTGTCCAAAGCCAGCCTTTAACCAAAGGTATAGTGAGGCTGCCGGGCAGCTACAATGCCAATCGTCCAAACGGGCAATCGCCGAAAATCGGTTTTTTGGAACTTGCGGATTGTGCTGGTGTTTGGCAATCGTTCATGGTTCGTCCACGCGGGCCATCCTATATCTGATGGATGACGGTTGGCCTGCGGAAGTGCTTTGCATTGCGGTAATGTACCGGGGACCTTAGACTGAATGCTCCCGGCTGATGCGGCCGCGAGAAAACGAGGAATATGGATGGGCGCCGGAGCCTTGACCAGGGATGTCGAACGAGCGGATGCCGAGCGCCAGCGATGGCTGGCCCTGGCGGAAAAGGCGTTGGCCGGCGCATCCTTCGAGGAAAAGCTGGTTTCGCACACCGACGACAACATCCGCATCGAGCCGCTCTACGACCGCGCGACGGGAGCCGAGCCGATCGTGCGCACGAATCCGCGATCGCCCTGGATCGTCAGCCAGCGTGTCGACGACCCCGACATCGATCGCGCCAAGGCTCAGGCGCTGGACGATATCGCGCAAGGCGCGACAGGGTTGTCGCTTGTCTTCGAAGGCGCGCCGAACGCCTTCGGCTACGGCTTGCCCAGGACGCCGCAGGCGCTCGAGACGGTGCTGGACGGTGTTCCCCTCAATCGGGTTCAGATTCGTATCGATACCCATCCGTGGAGCCGGCCGATGGCCGACTGGCTGGTGGCATTCCTGAGCAAGCGCCGCTCCGATCCGGCAAAGCTCAATCTGTCCTTCGGCATCGATCCCGCCGCTATCCTTGCCGGCACCGGGCGGCTGCGCATGTCGATCGAGGCGCTACAGGAATCCATGCCGCAGTCGCTGGCGCATTTCTTCTCGATGGGCGTGCCTGGCGTGCTTCTCGAGGCGGATGGTCGCGTCTTCCACAATGCCGGCGCCACGGAGGCGCAGGAACTCGGCATCATGCTGGCTTCGGCGGTTTCGTATCTGAGGATGTTCGAAAAGGCCCGGCAGCCGCTTGTCTACGCGGCGCCGCATATCGGCTTCGCGCTCAGCGTCGACCAGGACCAGTTCCTGTCGATGGCCAAGGTACGCGCCTTGCGCAGGCTGTGGGCACGGGCGCAGGAGGCCTGCTCGATCCCCAATTCGGCGGCCAACATCCATGCCGAGACATCGTTTCGCATGATGGCGTCGCTGGATCCGGAAACCAACATCCTGCGCACGGCCATTGCCGGTTTCGGCGCGGCGGCTGGCGGAGCGGATTCAATCTCCATACTCCCGCACACGATCGTGCACGGCCTGCCCGCGGCTTTCGCGCGCCGCGTTGCCCGCAACGCTCAGCTGATCATGGCCAATGAAAGCCATATCGATCATGTCGCCGACCCAGCCTACGGGTCGGGCGCGGTCGAGGCGCTGACGTCGGACCTTTGCGAGGCAGCCTGGAGGGAGTTGCAGACGATCGAGGCCGAGGGGGGCGTTCTGTCAAGCCTGCGCGACGGACACATCCAGCAGCGCGTCCGCACTGCCACCGCGCGACGCGACGCCGCCTTCAGGGCCGGAGAGAAGACCATCATCGGCACCACGCTCTATCCGCAGAAAAGCGAGCGTCCGGTCGAGACGCTCGACGCGGAACGGCGGCCTGCTTTCACCGAAGGTGTCGTCTTGTGCGAACCGCTGGTGCCGACACGTATTGACCAAGCCATCGGGGCCGCCTCTTGATTCCGGATTTCAGCCAGATCGGTTGGGTGCCGCCACGCCGCGCGCCGATCGAGGTCAAAGGGCAGCGGACGACGCCGGAGGGCCTTGTCGTCAAGCATCTGTACAACCAGGGCGACCTCAAGGGTCTGCCGCATCTTGATACCTATCCTGGCCTGCCGCCTTTCGTGCGCGGCCCCTACCCGACCATGTATGTCCAGCAACCCTGGACAATCCGGCAATATGCCGGCTTCTCCACGGCCGAGGAGTCCAACGCCTTCTACCGGCGCAATCTTGCCGCCGGCCAGAAGGGCCTGTCGGTCGCCTTCGATCTGGCCACGCATCGCGGCTACGACAGCGACCATCCGCGGGTTGCCGGCGATGTCGGCATGGCGGGCGTCGCCATCGATTCCATCCTCGACATGCGGCAGCTGTTTGAGGGCATTCCACTTGGCGACATGACGGTGTCGATGACCATGAACGGCGCCGTGCTGCCGATCATGGCGCTCTATATCGTGGCGGCCGAGGAACAGGGCGTGGCGCAGAAGGATCTGGCCGGCACCATTCAGAACGACATTCTGAAGGAGTTCATGGTCCGCAACACCTATATCTATCCGCCAAAACCCTCGATGCGGATCGTTTCGGACATCTTCTCCTACACCTCCAGGAACATGCCGAAGTTCAACTCGATCTCGATCTCCGGGTACCACATGCAGGAAGCCGGCGCGACGGCCGACCTGGAACTCGCCTATACGATCGCCGACGGCATCGAATATGCCCGCGCCGGTGTCGCGGCAGGCCTCGACATCGACCGCTTCGCGCCGCGCCTGTCCTTCTTCTGGGCGATCGGCATGAACTTCTTCATGGAGGTGGCCAAGCTCAGGGCCGCTCGCCTGTTGTGGGCAACGCTGATGAAGAAGAATTTCGCGCCGAAGGACGAGCGTTCGCTGTCGCTGCGCACCCATTGCCAGACATCAGGCTGGTCGCTGACGGCGCAGGACCCCTACAACAACATCATCCGCACCATGCTCGAGGCGATGGCCGCGACCCAGGGCCACACCCAGTCGCTGCACACCAACTCCTTCGACGAGGCGATGGCGTTGCCGACCGACCATTCGGCACGGATCGCGCGCAACACGCAGCTCATCCTGCAGAAGGAATCCGGCACCACGCGCATGATCGATCCCTGGGGAGGGTCGGCCTATGTGGAGCGGCTGACCCATGATCTGGCGGCGCGCGCGCTGAGCCATATCGAGGAGGTCGAGAGCCTCGGCGGCATGGCCGCCGCGACCGAGCAAGGCATTCCAAAGCTGCGTATCGAGGAAGCGGCGGCGCGTACGCAGGCGCGTATCGATTCCGGCGAGCAGATGCTGGTTGGCGTCAACGCACATCGCCCGGAGAACGATATCGAGGTCGACGTGCTCAAGATCGACAATGCCGAGGTCAGGGCCCGGCAATTGTCGAAGCTGCAGCGGCTCAAGGGCACGCGCGACGTCGCGGCCGTCGAAAGCGCCCTGGATGCGTTGACCCGTGCAGCGCAGGGAAACGAAAACCTGCTGGAGTTCGCCATCCGCGCCGCGCGCGCCAATGCGACGGTCGGCGAAATCTCCTTTGCCCTGGAAAGAGCCTTCGGCCGCCACGTCGCCACGGTCCAGACCATTTCGGGCGTCTACCGCAAGGCGCTTGGCGACAGTCCCGTGGTCGACAGGTTGCAGGACAAGCTTGATGCTTTCGAGAAGAAGACCGGCGGCAAGCCGCGCATCCTCGTTGCCAAGATGGGACAGGATGGCCACGACCGTGGCCAGAAGGTGATCGCCACCGCCTTCGCCGATCTCGGCTTCGACGTCACCGTCGGCGCGATGTTCCAGACGCCGGAAGAGATCGCGAAACTGGCGGTCGAGCACGACGTCCACATCATCGGCGCCTCCTCGCTGGCGGCGGGGCACCTGACGCTGATCCCGGAACTCAGGGATGCGCTGAAAAAGCTCGGCCACGCCGACATGCTGATCGTCGCCGGCGGCGTCATCCCGCCGCAGGACTACGATGCGGTGCTGGAGGCCGGTGCGGCGGAAATATTCCCGCCGGGCACGGTCATTCCGGAAGCGGCAGACCGGTTGTTGGATCGGTTGCTGGGAGCCGAATAGCAGTTACCGCAAGCCCAATTCATGAAAACTCAATCAAGCTGGACGACTAGTTCTCCAGCTTGTCTGAAAGCTTGACGATCTCCCACTCCTTGCCGTTGACGGCGGCGACGTCGCCTACCTTCTTGCCGAACAGCGCCACCGCCATTGGCGAAACATGTGAGATGCTGCCCTTCGACGGGTCGGCTTCGTCCTCGCCGACGGTCTTCCAGTGCACCTTCTTGCCGTCGTCGCCTTCCAGCGTGACGCCCATGCCGAAGCGTACGACGTCGCTGCCGGGCTCGGGCACGGAAAGCTCGGCGTTTTCGCGCCGCGCGGTCCAGTAGCGCAGGTCGCGCGACACGACCGCGATACGCTCGCGGTCGGCTTTCTTCTCGGCCTTTGCCAGGATATCGCGCAGATCGGCCAGATTGCCCTCGATCTGCGCCAGGCCACGCTCCGTCACCAGATTGCGGTGTTGGCTGATCGGCCGCTCGCCGACCCCGGCGATGGCGTTTTCGCTGTCTTCTTCTCGGGTAAAAGCTCTGCTCATCTCCTGAACTTAGGCACCTGTGGGCTGCTCGGCAAGCCATTGGCCGACGAGACACGATGGCTGGCATGATTCCTGCGACGCCAGGGGCGGACACCAGGACCCTGTGCCGATGTTGAACAGAAGAACGCTGCTGACCGGGACCACCGGCTTTGCCGTCATGGGCCTCGCGCTCGGCAAGGCGACCGCCGCCAGCCTGACCGGCATTGAGAAAGCCTCGATGCGCGGCTCGATCAACGCCACCGAACTTGGCGTGCAGCCCGGAACCTTTGACGATCAGAGCAAGGCCTTCGCCAAGCTGCTGCGCGATGCGAACAGCCGCGACATGGCGGTGTTCCTGCCGGCGGGCACCTATGTCGTGTCCAACCTCTCGCTGCCCAGCCGCGTGCGCCTCTCGGGCGTGCCGGGCGCGACCCGCATCGTCTATGGGGGCGACGGCCATCTCTTCATGGCCGAACAGGCCGAGCATATCGAGCTCAGCGGCCTGGTCTTCGACGGATCGAACCGCTCGATCGGCGATTACGCGCAGGGGCTGCTGGATCTGCGCCGGGTCGGGCATCTGGTGGTGGACAATTGCCAGATCACCGGCAGCGGCAAGAACGGGCTTTCCCTGGAACATGCAGCGGGCCGCATCGAACGCTCCGACATATCGGGCGCCGCCGACGCCGGCATCTATTCGGTCGAGGCGGCCGGGCTGGCGATCACAGGCAACACGGTCTCCGACTGCGCCAATGGCGGTATCCTCGTGCACCGCTGGCAAGCGGCCGAAGACGGCACCATGGTCACCGGCAACCGCGTCGAGCGCATCGGCGCGCGCAGCGGCGGAACCGGCCAGAACGGCAACGGCATCAACGCCTTCCGCGCCGGCAATGTCGTCATTTCGGGCAATGTGGTTTCGGATTGCGCTTTCTCGGCGATCCGCGCCAACAGTTCCAGCAATCTGCAGATATCGGGCAATACCTGCTCGCGTTCGGGTGAAACGGCGGTCTATTCCGAATTCTCGTTCGAAGGCGCTGTCATCAGCAACAACATCGTCGACGGCGCCGCCAACGGCATCTCGATCGTCAACTTCAACGAAGGCGGCCGCATGGGCGTCTGCTCCGGCAACATCGTGCGCAATCTGTCGACATCAGGCCCCTACACCGCGGACCCGCCGGGATTCGGCGTCGGCATCGCGGTCGAGGCCGACACCATCGCCTCCAACAACGTCATCGAGAATGCGCCGACAGGCGGCAAGATAGGCGTGCCCGGCATCGGTCAGGGTCAGCCGCCGCGTCGAGCGGGTCAGCAGACGCGTGTTCAGATGTCGCTCCAGCTCGGAAATCTTGCGGCTGACGGTCGCCAGCGGAATGCCCAGCTGGCGTGCGGCGCCGGAAAGGCTGCCAGCCTCCACCGCGCCTATGAACAGGGACATGGCCTCCAGACGATCCATATTTCTTCCGTAAAATGGAAGGAAGGGTTACAGATATGCCAGCTACATCTGGATGATGGAAGGCTCCATATTCGCTGCCTGAGTGCAGGCGGTCTTGAGCAGGAGAGAATTGCCGTGTCTGAAAGCCGTCCGCCGCTTCCGCCCTTCACCGCCGAGACCGCCGCGCAGAAGGCGCGCATGGCCGAGGATGCCTGGAATTCGCGCGATCCCGCGCGGGTGGCGCTCGCCTATACGGCGGACAGCCGCTGGCGCAACCGCGCCGAATTCCTGCAGGGGCGCGAGGCCATCCAGGCTTTCCTGACGCGCAAATGGGCGCGTGAACTCGACTACCGGCTGATCAAGGAGGTGTGGGCCTTCCACGGCAACCGCATCGCCGTGCGCTTCGCCTATGAATGGCATGACGATTCGGGCTCATGGTTCCGCAGCTACGGCAACGAGAACTGGGAGTTCGACGAGCATGGCCTGATGCGGCTACGCATCGCCAGCATCAACGACCTGCCGATGGCCGAGGCCGACCGCAAATATCACTGGCCGCTCGGCCGCCGCCCGGACGACCATCCATCGCTCTCGGCGCTAGGACTTTAGCTCTTTGTTTTTTAGCAATTCCGGACGGAAAACCGTTTCACACTTTTCCTGGAATTGCTCTGGCTCAGCCTTCCGAGGAGGCGTTTCGATGAACGCGCATGCCTTTACCAGCGACGTCGCCTTTACGCCGACCGTCAAGGCGATCCAGGCCCGCAAGGGTTCACGCCAGTCCTATGCCCGGATCGAGGAGCGCGGCGGCTGGCAGGACGTCATCACGCCGGATCTTGCCGCCTTCATCGGGATGCAGACCAGCGTCTTCCTGTCGACGGCCAATGGCGAGGGCCAGCCTTACATTCAGCATCGCGGCGGCCCGGCCGGTTTTCTCAAGGTGCTCGACGAAAAGACGATCGGCTTCGCGGATTTTTCCGGCAACAGGCAGTTCATCACGCAGGGCAACCTGGCCGACAATCCACGAGCCTTCCTGTTCCTGATCGATTACATGATGCGCCAGCGCATCAAGATCTGGGGTAACGCGCGTGTCGTCGAGAATGATGCCGAGCTGACGGCCAGGTTGATGCCACAGGACTACAGAGCCCGCCCCGAGCAGGTCATCCTGTTCACCGTCTCGGCCTGGGACGCCAATTGCCCGCAACACATCCCGCAGCGCTTCGAGGCCGCCGACGTGGCGGCAGCGCTTGGCGAACGCGACAGGCGCATCCAGGGGCTCGAACAGGAGATCGCGCGGCTGAAGGCAGGTGCCTCTGCCAGTAAATGATTAGGGCTCAGCCGCCGGCCGCGGTCTCGGCCAGTGCGATGCCATCGGGTGTCGGCCTAACAGGCACGATGCCGCGCGCCAGCGCCAGCAGATATTTGGTGTATTCGGTGAACAGCACGCGCAGCGCCCGTGGCTTGGTCAGCCAGTTGCCATTGTCGAGATTGGCGTTGACCACCGGATAGGGCTCCAGCTTGGCCTTATGGAGCAGCCGGCCCATTTCCAGCAGGCTGCGCGGCATGTGGTAGTTGTTGGTGACGAGGATGACCGTGCCGTAGGCATGGCTCTCCACCCATTTGGCGCTTTCCTCGGCATTGCCGATCGTGTCCAGCGCGGCGCGGTCGATGTCGACGCAGCAGGAAAACAGCCTGACGTCGCCGCCCGTCGCGGCCTGCAACTGGTGGCGGCTGGCGGAAGGATGCACACCGCTGATCAGCAGCCGTTCGCCTTTTCCGGAGGCCAGAAGGTCCATCGCGGCGTCAAGGCGAGACTGGCCGCCGGTCAACACGATGATCGCATCGGCCTTGGCCGGATTGGCCGGCGTGGTCATGTGGCCGACCTTGTTGGCGAACCAGCCGAAGCCGCCGGCGAACATGGTGGCGAGCAGGATGAGGGAAAAGGCCGAGATACGCAGCGCGGCCCTGAGGCGGCTAAACTTCTGGTGGTCGCGCGAACGGGCAACCACCACTGGCATCTGTCCAGCCGTCCCGGTCGAATCCCGCGCGTCCATGGGCATATGGTTAACCCCGAAATGCGGTCTTTGGTAGGTAGAAGACGCACTTTGCGTTACGCCAATTCTCCATCCGTGATCGCGCGATCTCATGGGCCGGTCGCCTTATGCATCGGGCTGGCGAACGTCGATGTCGCTGAGATAGGCGACGACGGTGGCGTGCGAGGTCGCGGCGGTCAGCGCACCGATGACCAGCACCATGAGGACCACGCCGAGATAGCCGGCCGAGCCGATGGCGAAATTGCCGAACAGGGCGGTTGCCTGATCGGCCTGGGGCGTCGCCATGTTGCGCGACGACCACCAGGAAAAGACGATGAAGACCAGCACGGCGGCCGCGCCGCCGGCGGCCGCGCCCTTCATGCCGGTGACCAGGAAATGGCGGCGGAATTCGCGCGCGATGAAGGCCGCCTCGGCGCCGACGAAATGCAGCACCTCGATGATGTGGCCATTGCCGGCCATGGCGCCACGCGTGGCAAAAACCACGGTCAGGACCGTGGCCGACAGCATCAGGGCCAGCACGGCGACGCCGATGGTCACCGTGGTGCGGGCCATGGCCACCAGCCTGTCGACCCAGGTGCGATGGTCGTCGAGCGAGGCGCTCGGCAGCTTTGGCGTGATCGCGGCGCGCATGGCGGTGAAGTCGGGCGGGCTGTTCTCGTCGATGGTGACGATGATCAGGCGCGGCACCGGCAAGTCGTCGATGTTGAGGCCCGAACCCAGCCATGGCTCAAGCAGCCGTGCGGTCGCGTCGCGGTCGATGATGCGGGTTGACTTCACGCCCGGGAATTCGCCGGCGATCTGCGAGGCCTGGGTAAGCGCCGCCTCCATGTCGAGGCCGTCGGCCGGTTTGATCTGGATCGTCGCCTCGCGCGAAATCTGGTTCTCCCAGACCGAGGCGGTGTCGCGCACCAGCGTCACCGCTCCGAAAGTCAGGCAGGAGAGGAAGGTCATGATGGCGATGACCAGCACCAGCGCGCGGCCGGCTATGTTCTGAGCCGGCACGATCGGCGCCATCCGGCGCTGGGCGCGTTGCCTCGCGGGCGCTACCTCCGCCTCCTGTTCGTCAAGATGTTCGGCGGACAGGTCAGTCATAGATGTCCAGCCTTCCGCCCGCCAGGATCATGCGGCGCGCGTCGACCTGTTCCATCAGGCCAAGATCGTGGGTCGCGATCACCACGGCGGTGCCGAGACGGTTGAGCTCGATGAACAGCCTGAGCAGACGGCGCGCCAGCGGCGGGTCGACATTGCCGGTCGGCTCGTCGGCCAGCAGGATCTCCGGCTGCTCGATCAGGGCGCGGGCGATCGCCGCGCGCTGCTTCTCGCCGCCCGACAGGACCGGCGGCAGCACATGCATGCGCTCGCCCAGTCCCACCCACTTCAACAGCTCTGTAACGTCGGTTCGGTAGCTCGCCTCCTCGCGCCCGCGCACGCGCAGGGGCAGCGCGACATTCTCGTAGGTGGTCATGTGGTCCAGCAGGCGAAAGTCCTGGAACACCACGCCGATGCGCCGCCGGAGATGCGGCAGTTCGGTGCGCGAGATGCGCGAACGGTCCTTGCCGAAAATGGTGATCAGCCCGCGCGTCGGCTTCAGCGACATGAACAGAAGGCGCAGCAGCGTCGTCTTGCCGGCGCCGGAGGGCCCGCTCAGGAACTGGAACGAGCGCTCCGGTATGTGCAGGGAAATGTCGCGGAGGATTTCCGGACCCATGCCATAGCGAAGGCCGACATTTTCGAAGCGAATCAATTTCGACGACCTGCAATTAAGAGCATGATGCCGAAAAGTGTCGGGCGGGTTTCGGGCGACATCGTGCTCTATCTCTGATTCAGAGGCGGATTTGGATTTCAGGTCGAATCGACCTGAAATCATCCGGCCCTGGCGGCGGCGAACCGGCCGTTTGTGAGAAAAGACCATCGGCCGGCATGGTTAACCGGCGGTTAATTGCTGGGCTATTTCGGCGTCTCACGAGGGCTCCGGTGGGGAAGCGTTAACCATTTATGTTTACGCAAAAGAAACGAAAAGCGAACAGGTGCAATAACGGGCCATGATGGCTGACGAGCGAACCGCGCGCCCGGTTTCCGGCGAAATCATGACCGATCCGCCGGCAATTGCCGTCGCGGACCGGATCGTGCGCGGTCCGGCGGCCGACATCGTCGACGCCGACTATGTGGTGACACCACGGCGTGCCCCGGTCATCGAAGCGGTATCGTCCCCGCAGCGCGTCGTCGCAACGCCGGCCATCGAGGGCATGGACATGCTGCGCAGGCCGGAAGCGCCGGCGGAGCGGCCGCCCGCCTCGCGTGGCGGGCCGATCTTCTGGATCGCAGGCATTGGAGCCGCCCTTGCCGCCTTCTGGGTTTCCGGCGGGCATGCGCTGATGCGCCACACGCCTTTCCTGTCTGACACGCCGGCGTCCGCGCTGACCATTTCGGGCGTCACCTCACGCGTCGACGCCTCCGGTCCCAATCCCGTGCTGTTCGTCGACGGCGAGGCCGCCAATGACGGGGTAGGGCCAACGCCTCTGCCGCCGCTCGAGATCCGGGTTACAGGCAATGACGGCCGCCTGACCCGCTATACGTTGGGGACATCCGGGCGTTTGCTGGCTTCGGGGGAAAGATTCGGCTTTGCCAGCCGGCTCGACGTGCCTAGAAACGGGGTCAAGACCGTTTCGGTCACCTTCGCCGAATAGGCGACCACCGGGGAACATCATCAATGCCCATCGTACGCGGCAAGGACATCGAAGTCCTGTTTTCGGCGTCCGCCATCGCGCGGCGCAATCTGGAACTCGCCAAGGACATCGCCGAGCACGACTATCACGATCTCCTGGTGATTTCGGTGCTGAAAGGCTCGTTCATCTTCGCGGCCGATCTCATCCGCGCCATGCATGATGTCGGCCTGTCGCCCGAGGTCGAGTTTATCTTCATTTCCAGCTACGGCGCCGGCACCACCAGCGGCGAGGTGCGGGTTCTGCGCGACATCGACAATGAGGTCGCCGGCCGCGATGTGCTTTTGATCGACGACATCCTCGAATCGGGAAAGACGCTGACCTTCACCCGCGACCTGATGCTGTCGCGCGGCGCCAGGAGTTGTTCCATCGCCGTGCTGCTCGACAAGCGCATGCGCCGCCAGACCGCGCTCAACGCCGATTATGTCGGTTTCGACTGCCCGGATTACTTCGTCGTCGGTTACGGCATGGACGTGGCGCATGCCTTCCGCGAACTGCCGTTCGTAGGCGTCGTCAAGGGCGATGTCTGAGGCCCGCGCCGCGATGCGCGAGTGCTGAAAAAGACCTTAACGACGGCAAGAAAATTTGCCCTGCCGGCCCGCCGTGGCCTTCAGGAAAAGTCAACGTTTCGCCGCCAAATATGCCGGCCATGGCAAAGCTTCTGATCGTCGAGGACGATGAGTCCGTCCGCACCCTCGCAGCCCGCGCGCTCGAACGCGCCGGCCATGCAATCGATATCGCGGCCGACGGCGCGCAAGGCCTGGCGCAGATACGCGCCGCGCAGGGCGGCTATGACCTCGTCGTGTCCGACATCCGCATGCCGGAAATGGACGGCATCGAGATGGCGATCGCGGCGGCGGCCCTTTTCCCGGCGATGAAGATCATGCTGATGACAGGCTATGCCGACCAGCGCGAGCGCGCCGAGGAGTTGAACGGCATCATCCTCGATGTCGTGCAGAAGCCGTTCACGCTCGCCGAAATCCGCGCCCGGGTCGAAAAGGCGATCGCCTGCTTCGCCTGAGACATTTCGCGCGCTAACCAAGTTGCCGTAAAAAAACCGCGCTGCGTGACAATCTATCTTCGCATCCCCTAATATGCCTTGGGGATTGTGGGTGGGTGGCATGGCGCGCCAGCGTCGCAAGGCTGAATCGACAGTGGCGGAAGAGACCGGAGGCAAGGCAGGAGCTTCGCCGCCGAAGCCGCGCACCCGGCTGCGCGAGCGGTTCTCGCTTGCCGGCTTCGACACCTGGTCGACCACGGTTCGCAGCATCTTCCTCAACGCGCTGTTCCTGGTCGCGGTGATCGTCGTTTTTCCGGTGCTGGTCAGCCAGTTCCGCCGCGACGAGGTGGTTATCGAACCGATCGCCGTGCCGGAGGCGCTGAGCAAGGAGGGGCTGACCGCCGATGTCGCCGCAAGCCGTGTCTGGGATGGGCTGCAGGACGTGGCGGCCAAGGCCAAGACCAGCAAGGCGAGCATCTCCGCCATCCCGCAATCGCGCCGGGTCGAGTTTTCCTTCCCCGATTCCGGCTTCTCGATCGAATCGCTGATCTTCCATGTGCGCCGCCTGTTCAACGCCTATGAGACGCGCATTTCGGGAGAATTCGTCTGTTCCGACGCGGCCTGCGCGCGATCGGGCCTGCGGTTGCGCCTGAGGGTTGTGCGCGACACGGTCGAAATTATCGATCTGCCTGCTATCGGCGATGAGCCCGAACGGCAGTATTTCGCCGACGCGGCCTCCAGCATCATGGCCACACTCGACCCGTTCATCGCCATCGCGGCCGATGCCGAGAAGGAGCCTTTGCGGGCAACCACGCTGGCGCGGCGGCTGATCCGCTCGCACCACAAGGATGCGAAGTGGGCCTATAATCTCGTTGGTCTGATCCGTTACAACGCCAATGACCTGCCGGCGGCGACCGAGGATTTTCGCGCCGCGATCGCGCTCGATGCCGGCTTCCTGCCGGCCCGGCTCAACCTTGGAAATGTGTTGCGCGTCTCCGGCGATCTCGACGGTGGGCAGGCGGAGTTCAACGAGGTTCACAGCCGCGACGCGAGCAATGCGCTGGCCGTCGAAGGTTTCTCCGACATCGCAATGGCGCGCAAGCAGCCGGACGAGGCGATAAAATTCCTGATCCAGGCGGCCGATCTCGATCCGGAGAATCCGCGCTACTATGCCAAGGCCGGCAAGATCGAACTCGATCGCGGGCGCAAGGAGCAAGGTGTGGACCTGTTGCGCCGCTCGCTGGAACTCGATCCCGGCTATCTCGTGGCGTTCGCCTATCTGGCGTCGATGTATCTCGGCGACAGCAATTACGAGGAGGCGGAAAAGGTCTTTCGCGACGCCGCCGACTATTCGCCGCAGAATGCGCAGGCGCAGGCCGAGGACGCCAATCTGCTCGCTTTGCTTCACAAATGGGACCAGGCGGCCGAGCGCTACAATCGCGCCAAGACGCTCGAACCCGCCAATGCCGGCTACTGGCTGGAATATGGGCGTTGCCTGCAGGCGCTGGAAAAGCAGAAAGAAGCACTGGAGGCGCTGGAAACGGCGGTGAAACTCGCGCCGGAAAAGGCCGAAATCTACAGCGCTCTCGGCGACAGCTACCGCGACACCGGCCGCAAGCCCGAAGCCATCGCCGCCTACAAGAAGTTCCTCGAACTGGACAAGTCGAACTCGCCGACGCGGCCGGTCATCCAGCGCTTCATCGAAATCCTGTCCGGCTGAGTCAATCGAGATATTGGGGTGATGAATGCTGCGAGTTTTTTCGGCCTTTGTCGTGCTGGCAATTTTTTGGGTCAATCCCGCGCGTGCCGGCATTGGGGAACAATTCGGCGCGCGGGATCCGGCTGTTTGCCCGGAAACGACCAGCGAGCCCAGTGATGGGCCAATCTCCGCCGAGCAGGCCTCGGTCTATGTGCTTTGCGAAGTCGAATATTATTCCACGCATAGCGGCGATCTGAAACTGGCGGAATTCACACCCATCGAGGTTGGCGAACCTCGTACGTTTAACATCGATCACGATCCGTCGGCCGCGGATTCGGACCAGCCGATTCAAGACATCTATGCGCAGCGGTACATCACCTACACGTGCAGTCCGCTCAATGACAGCAATCAGGGATCGAACTGCACTTCGCTGGAGATCGACAATGCCGAAGGCGAATGTTTCAAGACGCGGCAGGGGCTATGGCGCTGCGTGTTCGCGATCAACGCCAACTACATCACAGGCAGAGGGCCGCCGCCGCAGTGATCTCAGCCAGTCGTCTCGCCCGCTGACGCAAGCACCGGGACGACGCTCTTGCGCCGTGCCGTGTTGAGCGCCAGCAAGCCGGCGCCGATGATCAGCGCCGCACCGATGACGGTCGTTGACCTGGGCACCTCGGCGAAGAACAGGAACCCCCACAGCGGCGACCACAGGATGCCGGTGTATTCGAAGGTGGCGACGCGGTTGGCGGGCGCCAGCCGGTAGCCTTGCGACAACAGGATCATGCCGGCGGAGGCGACGAAACCGCAGGCCGCCATTTTCAGGAAATCCGGCAGCGTCGGCCATACCCACGGCCGAACCAGGAATTCCAGGCTTGGGTGGACGGCGTGGGTTATGCCGGCAAGGTGGAACGCGCCGGCAACCACGATCGCGCCGGTCAGATAGGCGCCGTTCTGGTAGAAGGCCATCACGGTCGACGATTCGGTATCGCCGATCTTGCGCGCCATCAATTGCGAGAAGGCGTAGAGCACGGCCGAGCCCAGCGACAGCAGGGCAGCCCAGTCGAACAGGCCGGCCCCCGGACGCAGCATGACCAGCACGCCGAGCAGGCCGATCAGCACCGTCGCCAGCGTCTGCCAGGAAACGCGCTCGCCGAGATAGGGACCGGCCATCGCCATGATGCAGAGCGGCGCCATGAAATAGAGGGCCACGGCGTCGGCGAGCGGCAAGGCGGCGATGGCCAGATAGTAGACGGTGTAGGAAGTGAACTGGATGAAGGCGCGCGTCGTCAGCATGCCGAACCGCCTCGACCAGATGGCCTTCAGTCCGACATCGATGTGGACCAGAAAGATCAGGATCGGCAGGGCGACGATCGCGCGGATCGCCATCACCTCGGTGACGGGGTAACCGCCCGACACGGCCTTGACGAGCGGGTCCTGAAGCGAAAACACCAGCACCCCCAGGCACAGGCTCAGTATGCCGCGCACCATCTGGTTCTGCATCTGCGTCAGGGCTCCCGCACCTACGGTAAAAAGAACCCGCCACCGTTTCGGGCAGCGGGCATGAGTGAGGACTCTTTGATTGGTCCGCAGCCGACAAATCAGCCGCTTATCCAATGGGTGAGGCGACTATCATCTGGCGTTTGACATGTTGCAAACGAATTGGGATGATGCCAGTGATCAAAAATTCTTATGGCGGATTTTATGCGCCCGACCCTCGACAGCGATCTTCTGCGCACCTTCGTCGCCATTGCCGAGGCCGGCAATTTCACCAGGGCCGCGGAACTGGCCGGCCGCACCCAGTCGGCTGTGTCGATGCAGATGAAGAAGCTCGAGAGCCTGGTGGGCGACAGCCTGTTCGAGCGCGGTTCACGCGGTGTCGCGCTGACGCGGCGAGGCGGCGAGCTGATCGTCAATGCCCGTCGCATCGTTTCGCTGCTCGATGAAACGGCGGCCTCGATGACCGCGGCGCCGCTCGGGGGGCCGGTGCGTATCGGCATTCCCGAGGAATATGGCCACGCCATCCTGTCGCGCGCGCTGGGCGCCTTCTCGAAGCGCCACACCAAGGTCGAGGTCACCGTCCGCTACGCGCATTCGGAGGCGCAGATCGCCGCGCTCGCCGCTGGCGAACTCGATCTCTGTGTCGTGTTCGAATGGCAGGATCCTTCGGGTGGCGAAGTGCTGATGCATGACCCGACCGTCTGGGTGACGTCGGCCTTCCACCACACACACGAAGAGCGTCCGGTCCCGATCGCGCTCTACAACCGGATCAGCTGGTGCAAGCACTTCGCCATCAAATCGCTGGAACAGCGCGGGCTCGCCTACCGCGTCGCCTATACCAGCGACACCACGGGCGGCCTGAAACTCGCTGTCACGTCGGGCCTGGCGATCGCGCCGATCTCGCGCAGCAACATTCCGGCGGACTGCCGCGAACTGACCGCCGCCGACGGGTTCGGCGACATCGATTCATCGAATGTGGTTATGCACCGCAACCCGAATGCTTCGGGGGAGGCGATCGATGGGATGGAGGAAGCGATCCGCGAGGCGTTCGTCAACAGCAGGGTCAGTCTCTGACATCTTCATAGAAGGTCAGGCGGTTGCCGAACGGATCGTCGACCGTGACCTCCCTCGTCTTCCAAGGCGTCTCCTCCAGACCCGGCCCGGCAAAGCGGTACTTCCTGGCGGTCAATTCATGGTGGAGCCCCGCAACGTCGGTCGTCTCGATCCGGATGTGGGAGCCCGGCGTGCCATCGCCATGATGTTCGCTCAGATGCAACACGCAGCCGTCACGGCAAACACCCGTATAGAGCGGCGCGTTGTCATTGAAGCGGTGTTCGAACTGCACTTTAAAGCCGAGAAAGCCGACGTAGAATTCGTGCGCCTTGGCAACATCGAATATCCGCAGGATGGGAGTGACGGTGCTCAGCTTCGGCACGGCGGTACAATCGCTTGAGAGGGTTTTGGACGGAAGGGCCTATTTCAGCTCCAACAGCCGTTCGAGGTAGCTGCGTTCGATATCGGGGCTGAGCGCGTTGCCGAGCCGCTTGCGGATCGCTTCCAGGATCTGGCGGGCGCGCTGCACGTCGATCTCGTCGGGCACCTTCACCGAATCGCCGAAGTCGGGGCCCTGGCTGGCGCGTGGCCGGCCAAGCGGATCGCGGTCGGCGTTCTGCTGACGGCCGCCTTCCTGGCTGCCGCCCTGGTCGCCCTGCATGGCCTGCATCTGCTTCATCATGTCCTTGGCGCCCTTGCGCAGCGCCTCCAGCGCCCGGCCCTGGTGGCCGACGGCCTCGTCGCCCTGGCCTTCGCCCAGCGCCTGCTCGGCGCTGCCCATCGACTTGCCGGCCTCGCCAAATCCTTCATTGGGCTCCATGCCCATGCCTTCGAGGCTCTTCTTCAGCTGTTCGAGATCGCTTTTGAGCTGGCCCTGGCCTTCCTGCAGCTGCTTCAGCGCATCGGCGAATTCCTGCGGCGTCATCGGCTTCTGCCCGGCTTGCGGGTCTTGCCCGCCACCCTGCTGGTCCTGCTCCTGGCCGCCCTGGCCCAGCTGCTCGTCACGGTTCTGTCCGCGCTGCTGCTCGCCGCGCCGCATCTGGTCCATGCGGAAGGTGTCGTTCATCATCTCCTGCTGACGCCGCAGGATATCGCCGAGCTTGTCCATCTGCTGGCGCATCTGGCTGTCCTGCTCGCCGCCCTGCTGCTGGCGTCCGGCCTGGAGGTTGTTCATCATGTCCTGCAACTGCGACAGCAATTGCTGCGCCTTGTCGCGGTCACCCGACTTCGCCAGGTTCTCGATCTGGTCCATCATGCGGTCGATGTCGCTCTGGCGCAGTTCCTGGCCGTTCTGCTGCATCTGCGGCGCATTCGGATTCTGCTTGGCGCGTTCGGCGAATTCCTGCAGGAACTGGTTCATCGCCTCGCGCAGTTCCTTCATCGCCTTCTCGATTTCCTGGTCGCTGGCGCCGTTCTTGATGGCGTCCTGCAGCGCCTGCTGCGCCTGGCGCAACCGCTTTTCGGCGGCCGAGAGGTTGCCCTCCTCGATGCCGAGCGCGATCTCCCAGAGATAGGCCACTTCGTTGCGCAACTGGTCGTCGTTCTGCGCCAGCTTCAGCCGGCTGCGCGCGCTCATGATGGCGAGGTAGTGGGACATGTTGGAGAACGTGTCTTCCGGCCTCAGCGTGATGGCGTCGATCAGGTCGAGCACGCGCGGCTTGGCGTTGGCGTCGAGCGCCAGCAGGCGGCGCTGTTCGATCACCGCGCGGGCCAGCGGGTTGGTGAAGGGCCTTTCGGGCATGACAAGCGTCTTGGTTTCGCTCGAGGCGGTGTGACCGGCGTCGTCGGTGGCAACCAGCGTCAGCTTGATGCTGCTGCCGGCCCAGACATGCTCGGTCAGGTCCTTCGTGGTGCGGGCTGCGTTCGACTTGCCGCCACGGCGCGGCAGCGTCAGCGGCATGTCGGGCGGACCATAGAGCGGATGCGCGTCCGGCGCCTGTGGGTCGGCCAGCGAGAAGACCGCCTTGGCGGTGGCGGCGCCATAATCGTCATCGATCTGGTAGTTGAGTTCGAAGGCGCCATTGGCGGCGCGCTTGGGCTCGCCGACGAAGCGGATCTGCGGCGGCTTGTCCGGAATCACCGCGAAGGCCCAGCGGTCAAGGTTTTCGTCACCCGATTTCAGCGTCAGCGTGCCGTCGCCGGCGAGCTTACTTGTAAACTGGCGCACCTTGGCGGGGGAGGCCGGGGACGGCGCCGAGGATTTGGCTGTGGTGGCGGCTTGCGGCGCGGCAGGGTCGATGGCGCGCTCGTTGCCGTCCTTGTCGGCATAGGCAAGCGTTTCTTCGCCCGAGCCTCCGGTCACCCGCAACGAGACATCGCTGCCCTCGGGGACGTGGAAGGTGGGTGTCGCCTGGTTGGCGTCAGCGGTGAGGAAGACCGGCGGCTTGCCGGTGTAGGCCGGCGGCGTGACCCATGCGTCGATGCGCGGCGGCACGGCGTCGTGAACGCCCTGGGCGCTGAAGCCGTCTTCTATCCTGCCGCCTTCCGGCCCGAAGGAAAAGGCGAAGGCGGTGACCAGCAGAAGCGCGGCCACGGCGCGCAGCCCCCAGGGGTCGCGCTCCGGCACTTGCGTGCGCGGCAGGTCGGCGCCGAGGCTGTCGAGCCTGCCGGCCATACGCTTCTGGTGCTCGCGCCACAGCGCCTGCGAGAAGCTGCTTTCGCGGCCGCTCGGCCGGTCGGTCTGCACCTGCACGGGGCTGTGCAGCAGCTGGTTGGCGGCTTCGATGCGGCGGTCGACCTCGGCCGCCGCCGGGATGCGGAAGAACCGAAACGGATAGAGGGCGGCGAGCCCAGCCAGGCCGAACGCCGCGACAAGGCCTATGCGCGCTACATCCGGCAGCCGGGAGAAGATGCCGAACCACGAGGCGCTCAAAAACAGGCAGGCCACAATGATGAGCGGAAGCAGCAGCGGCCAGCCGCGCTCGGCAATCATCGAGACCCGTGTCGCCAGCCGGCTCAGAGCCAGGCGTCCGGCCAGCCCGCGATCACTGCTGAAGATGGGTCGTTGCGTCATCGGCCCTTCCTGGACTCGGGCTGAACGGCCCGATCCTCACGATTCGAAGTTTACCAGCAAACACGGCAAAGGCGAGGCGATTGGTAAAAACGTGAAGGCCGTTGAAAGGGTTGCGCTCAGAAAGTGGCGGGGTTGGCGTTGGCGCCACAGACCAGCACCGCAACCCGTTCGCCCGGTGCCGGCGTATAGCGACCGGAAAGGACAGCCGCGAAGGCTGCCGCACCGCCCGGTTCGGAAATGATGCGTACCCGGTTCCACAGCGCCTTCTGCGCGGCAATAATGTCGTCATCGCTGACCAGGATCGAGCGTTCGACGAAGGCTTCGGCGATGGGAAACATCATTTCGCCGACGCGCTTCGGCGCCAGCGAATCGGCGGCTACGCCTTCCGCCGGCGCGTCGACGGGATGGCCCGCCTCGAAGGCACGGTGCAGCGTCGGCGCGCCCTCGGGCTCGATGGCGACGATGCGGATGCGGCCGGCATACCAGGCGGCGATGCCGCCGATCAGGCCACCACCGCCGACAGCGACCAGCAGCGTATCGATCTCGGGCAGGTCCGCTTCGATCTCCAGCCCCAGCGTGCCCTGGCCGACCAGCGTTTGCTCCTGGTTGAAGGCGTGGATCGGCAAGGCGCCGGTCTTTGCGGCGAAATCCTCGCTGGCGGCGAGCGCCTCGGCGTAGCGGGCGCCGCCCACCACGAGGTCGGCGCCATAGCCGCGAATACGGTCCAGCTTGGCCTGCGGACTCACCTCGGGGACGAAGATCGTCGCCTTGTGGCCAAGCCGCATGGCGGCGTAGGCGACGGCGGCGCCGTGATTGCCGCCCGACGCGGCTACCACGCCGGCTTCGGGAACCGGCCGCTCCAAAAGATTTGTGAAGGCGCCGCGCGCCTTGAACGAGCCGGAATGCTGCAGGCATTCGAGCTTGAGGTCGACCGCCAGCGGCGGCCGGTCGAAATCGGCCATGTCGACGCGCAGCACCGGCGTGTGCCTGATATAGGGGCGGATACGCGGCTCCATCGCGGCAATGCGTTCGCGGGTGATGGTGGTTTCCGGCATGGCTATCTCCTCCCTTGCAGCTACTTCAGCCAGTCCGGCACCGAATCAAGCCCGATCAGGTCGTCATAGGTCAGGCGCGGGCGCACGACGTGGAAGCGGTCGCCATCGACCAGAACCTCGGGCACCAGCAGGCGGGTGTTGTAGGTGCCTGCCTGCACCGCGCCATAAGCGCCGGCCGTGGAGACGGCGACGAGATCGCCGGCCTTCAGCCTCGGCAGGTCGCGGTCGAGGCCGAGATAGTCCCCGGTCTCGCAGACCTGGCCGACCACGTCGACCATCATGCGCGGCGTGTCGGCCGGCGGCTGCACGACCGGCCTGATGTCGTGGAAGGCGTCGTAGAGCGTTGGCCGGATCAGATCGTTCATGGCGGCGTCGACGACGAGGAAATTCTTGGCGTCGCCTTCCTTCACGAAAATCACTTCGGAGACCAGGATACCGGCATTGCCAACGATCAGCCGGCCCGGCTCGAACATCACCTTCAGCCCGAGCCTGGTGACATGCTTGCGCACGATCTGGGCGTAGGCATCGGGGAGAGGCGGCGGATTGTTGTCGACGCGGTAGGGAATGCCGAGCCCGCCGCCGAGATCGACATGATCGATCGCGTGGCCGTCGCCGCGCAGCACGCCGACCAGGTCGACCAGCAGGGCGAAAGCGTCGTCGAAGGGCTGCAGTTCGGTGATCTGGCTGCCGATATGGGTATCGATGCCGGTGACCTTGATGCCGGGAAGCTCCGCCGCGCGGCCATAGACATGCCGCGCACGCTGCCATGGAATGCCGAACTTGTTCTCCGCCTTGCCCGTGGAAATCTTCTTATGGGTCCTGGCGTCGACATCGGGATTGATGCGCAGCGAAACCGGCGCCACCTTGCCGAGCGCCGTGGCGCGGGCCGACAGGAGTTCAAGTTCCGGCTCGGATTCGACATTGAAGCAGAGAATGCCGGCTTGAAGCGCGAAGTCCATTTCACGCGCCGTCTTGCCGACGCCCGAGAACAGGATCTTGCCAGCCGGAATGCCAGCGGCTAGCGCGCGGCGCAATTCGCCTTCCGAGACCACGTCGGCGCCGGCGCCAAGCCTGGCCAGGGTGCGCAGCACCGCCTGGTTGGAATTGGCCTTCATGGCATAGCAGACCAGCGCGTCCAGCCCGGAGAAGGCCTGGGCGAAGACGCGATAGTGCCTGGTCAATGTCGCCGTCGAATAGCAATAGAACGGCGTGCCGACCTGAGCGGCGATATCGGGGATTGCCACGTCCTCGGCATGCAGCACGCCGTCGCGGTAGTCGAAATGGTTCACGGGAGTGGTTCCGGAAAAATTGGACCGGATCGGATGTGAAACCGATCCGACCGGCCTAGATCAGCGGGTCGAGGATAAACTTCTTGTCCTGGACCGGTTTTTCCGGCTCCGGCGGCACAGGCTGGTGGGCCTTCTCGGCATCCTTGCGCGCCTGGACCGCCGCCGCATAGGGGGTGTCGAGAGGCGCTTTGCGGCCGCAGGCGGTTACGGCGGCCATCGCCGCCAGAAGCGTCAGCGTCACCAAGATCCTGCTTCCGGTCATCGATCCATCCGTCCGAAACATTTGCCAGCCGCCGCTTTTAGCCGAGTTCTCGGCGCATTGCACCCCGGATATTGCTGGGCGCAATATCTGGAATATTGCCGATTGAATATCCCGGATACTGCGACGCACCAGCCGGCATTACGCCTTTGCGATGCGCTTTTTCCAATAGCGGATCTGCTTCCTCACTTCCGACGGCGCCGTGCCGCCGAAACTCACCCGGCTCTTGACCGAGTTCTGCACCGCCAGGACCGAGAAGATGTCGGATGTGATGCCGGGATTGATCGATTGCAAATCCTCCAGCGAAAGCCTCTCCAGGCTCACTTTCTTCTCTTCGGCCAGCGCCACCGCACGGCCGGTGACATGATGCGCCTCGCGGAACGGCAGGCCCAGCGTGCGCACCAGCCAGTCGGCAAGGTCGGTGGCGGTGGCGTGGCCGGACCCGGCGGCCTTCTTCATCGCGGCGGCGTTGACCGTCATGTCGGAGACCATGCCGGTCGTGGCCGCCAGCATCAGGTCGAGCGTCTCGGCGGCGTCGAAGATCGATTCCTTGTCTTCCTGCATGTCCTTGCCATAGGTCAGAGGCATGCCCTTCATCACCGTCAGCAGGCCGACGAGATGGCCGTTGACGCGGCCGGTCTTGCCGCGCACCAGCTCGGCGGCGTCGGGGTTCTTCTTCTGCGGCATGATCGAGGAGCCGGTCGAGAAGGAATCCGACAGCCTGATGAAGCCGAACTGCGGCGTCGACCAGATGATGATCTCCTCGGCCAGACGCGACAGATGCGTGGCGCAGATCGCCGCCATGCCGAGGAATTCCAGCGCGAAATCGCGATCCGAAACGCTGTCGAGCGAATTGCGCATCGGCTCGCGGAAGCCGAGCGCGCTCGCGGTCCGGTGGCGGTTGATCGGGAAGCTGGTGCCGGCGAGCGCGGCCGCGCCGAGCGGGCTCTCGTCCATCCGTTCAATGGCATCGCGCACGCGTGACAGGTCGCGCGAAAACATCTCGACATAGGCCATGCAGTGATGGCCGAAGGTGACCGGCTGCGCCGCCTGCATGTGGGTAAAGCCCGGCATCACGGTGGCAGCGTGTTCCTCGGCCCGTTCGAGCAATGCCGTGATCAGCCCTTTCAGCGCCTCGGCGACGCGAAAACATTCGTCCTTGACCCAGAGCCTCAGATCGACCGCCACCTGGTCGTTGCGCGAGCGGGCGGTGTGCAGGCGGCCCGCCGCCGGACCGATCAGGTCGGCGAGGCGTGCCTCGACATTCATGTGGATGTCCTCGAGCTTCGTCGAGAACTCGAAGGTGCCGGCCTCGATCTCCTTCAGGATCGTGTTCAGCCCCGCCGCTATTTTTTCTTGATCGGCCGCCGAAATAATGCCCGTTTGCGCCAGCATTTCGCTATGGGCGATCGAGCCTCTGATGTCCTGGGCATAGAGCTTTCGGTCGAACGAGATCGACGCGTTGATCGCTTCCATGATCGCGGCCGGACCCGAGGCAAATCGTCCGCCCCACATCTGGTTGCTGGTCTTCTTGTCGCTCATCGCTATAAAACCCGTGCTTCGGAGCAGTTTTGAGAACATGGCAGACGGAAACAGATTCTTCCCGGCCCCGCGCCTGATCCTCGCCGCCCTGGTGGCGGGAGCGCTGGCCGGCGCGGTGGCGGTATATGTCAGCGAGAGCCGGTCTGGCAACAATGCCGCGCCGCAAGTGGCGGCCGGCGACAGCAAGGACGATGTTGCCTGCGCCGCCAAGAGCGACCGCGCCAAGAAGGTCGCGGCCGCCGCCACCGGCGAGGTCGCCGCACTTTTGCCGGCCGACCCGCCGCAATCGATGAAAAGCCTGGCCTTCAACGGCCCGGACGGCAAGCCGATGACCATCGCCGGTCATGCCGGCAAGACGGTGCTCATGAACCTCTGGGCGACATGGTGCGCGCCATGCCGCGCCGAAATGCCGGCGCTCGACGCGCTGCAGAAGGAAAAGGGCAGCGACAAGTTCGAAGTTGTCGCCGTCAATGTCGATGCCGGCGACGATGTGAAGCCGAAGAAGTTCCTTGCCGATACCGGGGTGCACACGCTTGGCTACTACCGGGATTCGACGATGGCGCTGTTCAACGACCTGAAGACGCGCGGCCTGGCGCTCGGCCTTCCCGTCACCATGCTGATCGACGGCGAAGGCTGCCTGATCGCCCATATGAACGGTCCGGCCGAGTGGGCAGGCCCTGACGCCAAAAGGCTGGTCGAGACAGCCCTTGGCTCATGAGCGGCCGGCTGAATTAGGCTGACCGGACCCGCTGCCTGGGCATCGCGGGCGGCTGCTCCTCGGGATTGGGCGCGGCTGGAGCGCGATGTCCGGTCAGATCGTCAAACGCCTCGATCGGCGCCGGCTTGCCCAGATAGTAGCCCTGGCCGATCTCGCAGGCCTCGGCGTCCAGGAACTTCAGCTCGCCCAGCGTCTCGACGCCCTCGGCCAGCACCGGCAGGCCGAGGCCGCGCCCCAGTCCCAGCACGGCACGCACGATAGCCGCAACCTGGCCGTTCGTATCGACCGCCTTGATGAAGGAGGCGTCGATCTTGATCTTGTCGAAGGGAAAAGCGCGCAGGTTCGACAGGGAGGAATAGCCGGTCCCGAAATCGTCCATGGCCACGTGCACGCCCAACGCCTTGACCTGCCGCAGGGTCGCGAGCGCGCGCGGCATGTCCTTCACCAGCGCGGTTTCCGTAATCTCAAGTTCCAGCCTGGCCGGGGCGAGGCCCGACTTCAGCAAGGTCTCGTGGACCTTGCGGCTGAAATTGGGATTGTGAAGCTGTACCGCCGAGACATTGACGGCGACCGTCAGCGGGTTCTCCCAACTGGCGGCTTCCTCGCAGGCAGCCTCGAGCACCCAGTCGCCGATCTGCCCGATCGCGCCGCTATCCTCGGCCACCGGGATGAAGATGGCAGGGGAAACGTCACCCCGTTCAGGGTGACGCCAGCGGATCAGGGCCTCGAAGCCGACCATCCTGCCGCTGCTGATCTCTTTCTGCGGCTGATAGACGAGGTAGAATTCACCGCGCACCACGGCCTGGCGCAGTTCATGCTCCATCACGCGCTTGTCGCGGGCCTCGGCGCCCATCGACGCCTCGAAATAGCGGTATGTGTCGCGGCCTTCGGTCTTGGCGCGGTAGAGCGCGGTGTCGGCATGGCTGATAAGGCTGGTCTGATCCTCGGCATCCAGCGGATAGATCGCGATGCCGATGCTGGCCGAGACAAGGCCGCCGCCGACGGCCGCCCGGTTTTCCTCGCGCATGGCGGCAAGCACCGAAGCGGCGATGCGGCCGGCCGCCTGCGGGTCGGGCAGGTTCGGCACGATAATGGCGAATTCGTCGCCGCCGAGGCGCGCAAGCATCTGCCCGTGGCGCAGGACGCCTCCGGCGCAGCTTGCGACCTTCTGCAACATGGCGTCGCCGGCGCCGTGCCCATAGAGGTCGTTCACCTCCTTGAAGCGGTCGAGGTCGAGCAGCAGCAGCGCGAGATGCCTGCCTTTGGCGGTCGCCGTCCGGTTCATCGACGCAATCTCGGCCTCGAGACGGGATGAAAACGAGCGGCGATTGGCAAGCCCTGTCAGAGGATCGAAATGGGCGAGCCGGAGGATTTCCTCTTCCGCCTTCTTGCGTTCGCGTATATCGCGCACGGCAATGACGTCGTGGGGTTTGCCGCAATAGTCGATGCTTCGAGCGATCAGTTCGACGGGAATTCTCGTCCCGTCGCGGTTCTTCAATTCCGCCTCCCGAGGCTGGCCTTCGAGCATGGCGGCATCGGATGTGATCCCTGCCTCGAAAAGCCTGCCCAACTCCATACCGTTCAGCGTTTCGGCCGGGGTGCCGGTCAGCTTGCCCATGCTGTCATTGGCGCTGACGATACGGGTGCCGTCGCAGACGATCAGCCCCTCGACGGCGGCATTGGCCAGGCCGTGCATCCGTTCGACCTCGAGCTTCTGGCGGCGGAAGCGCAGATCGATCCACAGCGCCGACGCCGCCAGCACCAGGATCACCAGTGTGGCCGCCGCCGCCGCGAAAGCCTGCGAGGTCGGCGCGATCGTATATTCGGATATGACGATCGAGGAATCGGGAAAGATGGAGACGGCGCCCATGCCGATGAAATGCAAGGTGCAGATCGCCAGTGTCAGCAGCACCGCGCTGGCGCATGCCGCCGGGAAGGAAGAGCGGCGCAGGACGACGCGCAGGGCGAGCGCGGCCAGCGCGACGCCGGCCACCAGGGAAACGGCGACCAGCAGCAGATTCCATTCGATCCGGCCCTGGACCTCGAATGCGGCCATGCCGATGTAATGCATGGCGGCGATGCCGCCGCCCAGGACGGCGCCGCCGACCAGATGATAATCGAGTTCGTCGCGCAAGGTTGCGATCCACATGCCGGCGGCCGTCAACGTGACCGAGGCGGCGAGCGAGAGTACCGAAAGCTCCGGGTCGTAGGCGCTGGGTATGCCGGGCGTGAAGGCGAGCATGGCGATGAAGTGCGTTGCCCAGATGCCAAAACCGGTCGACGTGGCCGCGATCATCAGCCAGGCAAGACGGTTCCGGTCGGTGGAACGACTGATGTGATGAAGCAGATTGGCAGCCGAGAAGCAGGAAATTCCGCAAACCAGCGCGGCCAGAACAACCAGCCTCAGATCGTGCTGGTTCACGATACAGTTGTAGACCGTCAACATCTTATTTCCCCCGAGCCGCCGGAAATAAAAAACGAAATACGACTGATTAATGCTTGGCCATTGAAGGATCGATGAAGTCTTCTGCAACCATAGCGTGCTTTTCGGGCGCAGACGGCGACGTCCGGTCGAAGCAAGCCGCAGTTTCAGGAGACGCGCCGCTTTCGGGCGGATGCCGCCGCCGGGGGAATAATGGTCCGGGCAGAGCCGCGGACCGACAACCGCCAGGCATCATGACCAGCCATTGCGCCAGCGCCCGGCTGATCGCTTAGCCGGATAATCATGGCCATTCCGTTTCTAGCCTTTACGTCTCCGGCCGCCGTCCTAGCTACCTGGTTGCCGGTCCGACGTTTTGATGCCGGCCAAGCCGCCGAAGGAGAGGAAACGAACAGCTGTGCAAAGGCCCGGGGCCGACAACAGAACTGTCACATACCTTCTCTAAGAGAGCGGGCAAGGACTTGCGCAAGAACCCTTGTCACCAGCCACTCAAGAGGGAAAAACCATGACCATCATCAAGCGGGGCGCTGTCGCCCTTGCCGCCGGCGCGCTCAGCTCCTTGCTGGCGATGCCCGCCTTTGCGGAGCCGGTAAAGTTCGATTTCTGGTTCGGTCTTTCGGGCGATCTCGCCCGGGTCGTCGACACGATGTGCAAGAACTTCAACGAATCGCAGAAGGACTACGAGGTCGTCTGCACCAGCCAGGGCAATTACGACGCCACGCTGCAGAACACCATCGCCGCCTTCCGCGCTGGCAAGCAGCCGACCGTCGTCCAGGTCTATGACGTCGGCACCGCCACGATGATGCTGTCGGGCGCCTACAAGCCCGCCGACAAGCTGATGGAAGAAAATGGCTACAAGATCGACTACGCCGACTATTTCCCCGGCATCGCGCGCTACTACGCGACCTCCAAGGGCGAGATGCTGTCCTTCCCGTTCAATTCCTCGACCGCGCTGATGTACTGGAACAAGGACGCCTTCGCCAAGATCGGCAAGACCGAGGCGCCCAAGACCTGGGAAGATGTCGGCGCCGACCTCAAGGCGATGAAGGACGCCGGCTATGAATGCCCGATGGCCATCAACATCTCGGCCAACGAAAGCTGGCAGCTGATGGAGCAGTTCTCGGCGCTTCACAACCAGCCGATCGCCACCAAGAACAACGGCTATGACGGCCTCGACGCCCGCCTGGAGGTCAACAAGACCAAGTTCGTCCAGTACGTCACCGACCTCAAGAAGTGGTATGACGCCGGCCTGATCAAGATCAAGTCGAAGGATCTCGGCCAGGACATGGTGCAGGCCTTCGCGACCGGCACCTGCCAGGTAATCCTGACCTCGGTCGGCGACCATGGCACGGTCGGCCGCACACAGAAGGAAGGCATGAACTGGGACGTCGCCGAACTGCCTGTCTATGCCGGCACCGAGCGCAAGAATTCGCTGGTCGGCGGCGCCTCGCTGTGGGTGCTGTCCGGCAAGTCCGACGCTGAATACAAGGGCGCGGCCGCCTTCCTGAACTTCATCCACGATCCCAAGACGGCTTTGTTCTGGTCGAGCAACACCGGCTACATCCCGGTGACCAAGTCGGGCTTCGACTTCATGAAGTCCAGCGGTTTCTACGACAAGGCTCCCTACAAGGGGCGTGAAGTCGCGATCGCCAGCCTGACCGCGTCCGAGCCGACCGAAATCACCCGCGGTATCCGTTTGGGCAATTTCACCCAGATCCGCGCCGAGTTCGGCACGCAGATGCAGGCGATCTTCGCCAACAAGGTGAGCGTCCAGGAAGGCCTCGACACGCTGGTCAAGAACGGCGACGCCATCCTCGACCGCTTCCAGCAGACCTATCCGGGTAAGACCCTGCCCTGATCCCGGATAGTTCAATGGCCGCCCGCCAGACACGGGCGGCCATTTCGCATCGGCTGTGATCTTGCGTGTGTCTCCCGAAACCGGTTCCCACTTTCGGGAGACATGCTTTAGTCTCATCCCGGGCGGTTTGACGGTTCAACGGCATCGGCGGATCGATGGAAAAACGCGTCACTTTCAGCAAATGGACGATCGGCATCCTGTTCGCGGTGCCGCAGCTCATCCTGATTTTCACCTTCTTCTACTGGCCGGCAGGCCAGGCGGTGTACTGGTCGCTGACGCTTCAGCAGCCCTGGGGTGGCGGCAATATCTGGGTCGGGCTCGACAATTTCCGCTCGATCCTGTCCAACGCCGACTATTGGAACTCGATATCGGCCAGCCTCGTATTCGCGGGCATCAGCACCGGCTTGGCGATGTTCATCGCGCTTGTGCTTGCCGCTTTGACCGACCGGCAACTTGCCGGCTCATGGCTCTACCGCGTGGTGCTGATCTGGCCCTACGGTATCGCCGCACCCGCGCTCGCGCTGGCGTTCCGCTTCATCCTGGCGCCCGAAGCCGGCTTCATGGCCGTCGTCAACAAGGTCTGGCCCGGCGTCTGGGATCCGGGCCTAGACGGGGCCGATGCCATGGCTTCGATCATCGTCGCCTTCTCGTGGAAGTATGTCGGCTACAATTTCATCTTCTTCCTGGCCGCGTTCCAGGCCATCCCGCGTTCGTTGATCGAAGCGGCGGCGATGGACGGCTCCGGCGTCATCAGGCGCTTCTGGGACATCCAGTTCCCGCTGATCACGCCGACCATCTTCTTCCTGCTGGTCATCAACATCACCGAGAGCTTCCAGGATTCCTTCGGCATCGTCGACATCATGACCGCCGGCGGGCCGGCCAACGCGACCAATCTGATGGTCTACAAGATCTATTCGGACGGGTTCAAAGGCCTCGACTACTCGGGCGCCGCCGCGCAGAGCATCATCCTGATGCTGCTCATCATCGTCCTCACCATCGTCCAGTTCCGCTTCATCGAGCGGCGCGTGCATTACAGGTGAGATGGTTATGGTCGAGCGCACCCCATTCCTCAATTTCTTCACCCATCTGATCCTGTTCGCCGGCTTCGTTTTCTGCGTCGCGCCGTTCGTCATCGTGGCGATCGCGGCCTCGCACAATCTCAAGGATGTCAACGACGTGCCGATGTCGCTGCTGCCGGGCAGCGACTTCTGGGTCAACATCAAGACCGCCTGGGTTACGGCCGATCTCGGACCGAAGCTGCTCAACTCCTTCATCGTGGCTGGCGGCGCCGCGGCCGGCAAGGTGATCGTCTCGGCGCTGACCGCCTTCTCGATCGTCTATTTCCGCTTTCCCGGCCGCACGTTGATGTTCTGGCTGATCTTCATCACGCTCATGCTGCCGCTCGAAGTGCGTATCGTGCCGACCTATGCCGTGGTCGCCAATGTGCTCGAGCCCTACCAGGCGATCCTGGACGTGACCGGGCTCTCCTGGCTGATCGAAAAGATATCAGGTGTACGGGTCTCGCTCAGCCGTGGATTGCTCAACAGCTACAGCGGCCTGATATTGCCGCTGGTCGCCACCGCCACCGGCACATTCCTCTACCGGCAGTTCTTCCTGACCGTGCCGGATGAGCTGACCGAGGCCGCGCGCATGGATGGCGCCGGTCCGTTGCGCTTCTTCGTCGATATCCTGCTGCCCTTGTCGCGCAACAACATGGCGGCTCTCGGCACCATCATGTTCCTGTGGGCCTGGAACCAGTATCTGTGGCCGTTGCTCATCACCACCGACCAGTCGCGCGCGATGGCGGTCACCGAGCTGAAGCAGCTCATTCCCAATGTCGGCGGCTCTCCGGAGTGGCATATCGCTATGGCAGGCACGCTCATCGTCATGCTGCCGCCGCTTATCGTCGTCGTGCTGATGCAGCGCTGGTTCGTGCGCGGCCTCATCGTCACCGAGAAATAAAAGGGAGACGGAAAATGGCCTCCATCACGATACGCGGCGTCAAGAAGAACTACGCCAAGACGCAGGTCGTGCACGGCGTCGATCTCGATTTCGCATCGGGCGAATTCGTCGTCATTCTCGGGCCGTCCGGCTGCGGCAAGTCTACGCTTTTGCGCATGATCGCCGGACTGGAAGAGATTTCCGACGGCACGATCGCCATCGACGGTACGGTGGTGAACAAGCTCGAGCCGCGCGAGCGCGGCTGCGCCATGGTGTTCCAGAACTACGCGCTCTATCCGCATATGAGTGTCGCCCAGAACATCGGCTATTCGCTCAAGGTCGCCGGCATCCCCGCCGCCGAGCGCGACCAGCGCATCCGGGCGGTGGCCCGCACGCTGGAGCTCGAACATCTGCTCGACCGCAAGCCGATGGCGCTTTCGGGCGGCCAGCGGCAGCGCGTCGCCATGGGCCGCGCCATGATCCGTGAGCCGAAAGTGTTCCTGTTCGACGAGCCGTTGTCCAATCTGGACGCCAAGCTGCGCGTCCAGATGCGTTCCGAGATCCGCAAGCTGCACCGCCGGCTCAATGCGACCTCCGTCTTCGTCACCCACGACCAGGTCGAGGCGATGACACTCGCCGACCGGCTGGTGGTCATGAATGGCGGACGCGTCGAACAGGTCGGCACGCCGGGCGAAATCTACACGCGTCCGGCCAGCCGCTTCGTCGCCACCTTTGTCGGCGCGCCGGCGATGAACATCCTGGAAGGCACCGTCGAACTCGACGGACTGTCGCTGCTCGACGGCAGCCGGCGCCTGTCGATCGCGCGCGCCGGCCTGCCGGTCGGCACGAAGGTCGCCATGGGCATCCGGCCGGAAGCGGTCCGGCTGGTGGCGCCGGGCACATCAGGCGCCCTCAACGCTACCGTCGACCTCGTCGAGGAACTTGGCGCCGGGCGGGTGATCTACGCCGATCTAGACGGGGCGCCGTTCTCGGTGATGACATCGGAGGCCATCCACCCCGAGCCCGGCAGCACGGTCGGTCTGAAGCTTTCAGCCGACGACATGCATTTCTTCTCCTCCGAGACGGGCAGCCGCCTCGATGTCTTCAAGGCATCCGTGCCCGAGCCGGTCTAAATCCTCACCGGAACCTTATGCGAAGACGTGGGCCTTTCCGGACACGGTGAGCCGTACGATCTCTCCTACCGCTGGCGCGTCCATGCCGGATCTGCGCAGGATCAGCGGCGTGCCGCCGATCGCGGCGGCATCGGGCGGATCGGCATTGTTCAGAAGCCGCACCGCGATCGTGCATGTCGAGCCGGCGAATTCCGATTCCGTCACTTCGCCGAACAGCATGTCCGATGTGCCCGACATGCCCTCGCGCGACGTTCGCTTCAGCCCGATCTGTTCCGGCCGCAGCATGATGCGGACGACATCGCGGCTGTCCTTGGTGTCGACCGCGATCCGGCCCAGCGGCGAAATGGCGAAGCCGCCGGAGATGCTGGCCGGCAGGATGATGGCATCGCCGAGGAACTCGGCGATCATCCTGTCCTTCGGCTTGAGATAGAGGTCGCGCGGCGTGCCGACCTGCGAGAATCTACCGTCGCGCATGACCGCCACCTGACTGGCGAAGGACAGGGCCTCGGCCTGGTCGTGCGTCACCAGTATGGTGGTAATGCCCGCGGCTTCCAGCAGTTCGGCCACCGCCTTGCGCATCGAGGCGCGCAGGCCGGTGTCCAGCGCCGAGAACGGCTCGTCGAGCAGCATCAGCCTGGGCTTCATCGCCATGGCGCGGGCGAGCGCCACGCGCTGCTGCTGGCCGCCGGAGAGCTCATGCGGGCGGCGTTTGAGGATGGCTTTGTCCAGTCCCACGATATAGGCGAGTTCGACGATGCGCTCGGTGCGCTTGTCCTGGCCGCGATCCATGCCGAAACCGATATTGTCCGCTATGGTCAGATGCGGGAACAGGGCGCCGTCCTGCGCCACCACGCCGATGCCGCGACGATGCGCCGGTACGGCGGCGCCGCCATTGGCCAGCACTTCGCCGTCGAGCACGATGCGGCCCTGGTCGGGCGCCTCGAAGCCGGCGATAAGCCGCAGCAAGGTGGTCTTGCCGCAACCGGAAGGGCCGACGATCGCCGTGCGGCTGCCGCTGGCGACATTGAGGTCGACGCCGGCCAGTGCGGCGACGGGGCCGTACTGCTTTTCCAGGCGGCTGATTTCGAGAAAGCTCATCGTCCGGCCATCCGCTTCGACTGGACATAGAGCAGCCAGGTCAGGGGCAGTGACATCGCCACCATGATGAAGGCATAAGGCGCTGCGGCGGCATAGTCGATCTCGCCGCTGTAGGACCAGAACGCCATGGCCAGTGTGCGGGTGCCGTTCGGCGCCAGCATCTGGGTCGCGGTCAGCTCGTTCATGATGCCGAGCGCCACCAGCGCCATGCCGGCCGCCGCGCCGGGCGCCGAGAGCCGGATCGTGGTTGACCAGAGCGCGTTGAGCGGGCGCCGGCCGAGGCTGGACGCGGCGCGTTCGAGCTCGACCGGCGCCTGGGCGATCGAGGCCCGCAGGCTGACCAGGGCGCGCGGCAGGAACATGAGGGCATAAGCAACCAGGATGGTGAACAGCGTCTGATAGAGCGGCTGCGCGATGCGCACGGTGATTGTGACCAGCGCCAGCGCGATGACGACACCCGGTAGCGAGCCGACGATATAGTTGCAACCCTCCAGCAGACGCTGCAGCGGTCCCGGCGCGCGGATCGAGATCCAGGCCATCGGCATCGCAGCAATGGTGGCGAGCAGCGCGCCTGCAAGCGACAGGAACAGCGTTTGGCCAAGCGCCAGGCCGATCTCGTCGAGGCGCCAGACGCCGGCGCCGCCCGCAAGGAGCCAGCGGCCAATGGTGACGAACGGCACGCCAAGCGCCAGCAAGGTGGTGATGACGAGCAGGGCCAGGCTCGGGACGGTTGCGCGGCCGAGGCTCATGCGTTGCTGATGGCGCGCCGCGCCGGAACCGACACGGGCATAACGCTCCTCGCCGCGCACCAGCACTTCGATGCCGAGCAGTACGAAGCAGCAGGTCGCCAGCACGCCGGCCAGCATGTTGGCCGCCGGCCCGTTGAAGGTCGACTGGAACTGGTCGACGATCGCGGTGGTGAAGGTGTCGAACCGGATGAAGACATAGAGGCCGTATTCGGCCAGCAGGTGCAGGCCGACGAGCAGCGAGCCGCCGCAGATGGCGAGCCTCAGCTGCGGCAGCACGACGCGTCGGAACACGCGCCAGGGTCCCAGGCCAAGTGCTGCGGCCGCGTCTTCCAGCGCCGGATCGAGCCGGCGGAGCGCCGCCGACACCGGCAGATAGAGGAACGGGAAATAGGCGATCACCGACACCAGCACGCCGGCCCACAAGCCATGCAGTCCGGGCACCAGGGTGATCCAGGCATAGGAGTGCACGAAGGCCGGAATGGCGAGCGGTGCAACACATAACCAAGCCCACAGGCGGCCGCCGGGCAGGTCGCTGCGCTCGGTCAGCCAGGCCAGCGCGACGGACAGCACGATGGCGATCGGCACGGAGAGCAGCACCAGCAGGGTGGTGTTGACCAGGAGCTCGCCCACGCGGGGCCGGAAGACCAATGCCGAGACCGTCTCCCAGCCCGTCTGGATCGCGATCCAGATGATGAAGGCGAGCGGCACGAGCGCCAGCAGCGAGACGGCCACAGCGGCAGTGACGATCCAGGGCGCGACGCGCCGATGCGTCCGCCGGCGCGTCTTGGGCGGCAGGCTCGTGCGTGAAAGATCGACCGCGGACTGCATCAGTCGAGATGCCGGGCCGTTGCGGCGCCGGTGGCGGCAATCTGATGGCCGCTATCGCGGCCGGAGAGGGAGCATGCCGTCATCGACAGGTCTCGAAAAACAAAGCGCTCCCGCGGGGTTACCGCGGGAGCACGGTCGGACGTCCTTATTAGGACGAATGGCAACTAAAGCAAGCCGGCTGCCGTCATCAGGTCGGTGACCTTCTTGGAGTTCAGCGTTGCCGCATCGACCTTCGGCGCCTGCAGGTCGGCGAGCGGCACCAGCTTCGGATTCGACTGCGCATCCTTGCCGACGGCGTATTCGAAGGAGGTTCCGTTCTTCAGAACGTCCTGGCCGCCTTTGCCGGTCACCCACTTCAGGAAGGCCTGCGCTTCCTTCTGATGCTTGCTCGAGGCGAGCACGCCGCCGCCCGAGACCGAGACGAACGCGCCCGGATCCTGGTTCTTGAAGTAGTGCAGTTCGACATTGCCGCTGTTTTCGCCGGTCTTGGCCTGATCGCCGAAATAGTAATAGTGGTAGATCACGCCGCCTTCGATCTCGCCGGCATTGACCGCTTTCATCACCGTGGAGTTGCCTTTGTAGGCGGTGAAATTGGTCTTCATCGCCTTCAGCCAGTCGGCGGTGGCCGCTTCGCCCTTGAGCTGCAGCAGCGCGCTGACGATAGCCTGGAAGTCAGCGCCCGAAGGCGACGCGGCCCAGCGGCCCTTCCAGCTCGGGTCGGCGAGGTCGAGCAGCGACTTGGGCAGCTTGTCGGCGCTGAGCTTGGTCTTGTTGTAGGCGAATACGGTGCTGCGCGCGGCCACGCCCACCCATTTGCCGGTGGAAGGCTGATAGTCCTGCGGCACCTGGGCCAGCGTGTCGGCGTCGACCGGGGCGAACAGGCCGGCTGCTTCGACCAGCGCCATGGCCGGCGAATTCTCGGTCAGGAAAACATCGGCAGGCGAGGCAGCGCCCTCGGCGACGATCTGGTTGGAAAAGTCGCTGTCGCCGCCATTGCGCAGCGTGACCTTGATGCCGGTTTCCTTGGTGAAACCTTCAGCCCATTCCTTGGCCAGGCTTTCATGCTGGGCATTGTAGACGACGATGCCATCGTCCTCGGCCATCGCCGGACCGCCGATCAGGCTGACAACAAGCGCCGTGGCGCCAGCCAAGGTGGAAAGAGCATATTTCATGGGGTCATCCTTGATCCAGGGGTTGGCGCGCCCACCTATCGATACATGACCATAGTAGTCAACATTTTTGGCCGCGCACAGGCATAAACGTCGGCATCGGGCGGATAATTCCGGGCAGCGCGAAATTGTTTTTCCCGGCGGCCGGATGGAGGCGGAATGCGAAATGAATCAAGCCGTTGCCCGGGCCCCGATGGCGCGATGCCGCCGACGGCGGGGATGGCCGGGCTGAAGTCGCAGGCCCGCAAACTTTCGTGATTTGCCCGCAGTTTGGCTTGGACATTATTTCGCCGGCCACGTAACAAATCAGTGCCGAGACACGAAAATCGGGGGAGTGAACTCTTGTGAGCGGCAAGGACGAGGCCGAGCTTTCCCGGCTGTTGCGGGCCGCGATCGCGGGAGATGAGAAGGCCTACGCCGATTTTCTCCACCGGATCGCCGCGCTGGTGCGCGGCTTTGTCCGGCGCAAGATCGTGCAGGGCGGGGTCGATCCCGAGGATGTCGTGCAGGAAACCTTGCTGGCCATTCATGTGAAGCGGCATACCTGGCGCCAGGAAGCGCCGGTATTGCCGTGGGTCTATGCCATAGCCCGCTTCAAGCTGATCGACGCCTTCCGGCGGCGTGGCCGGCGTATCGAGATCGACGTCGACGATATCGCCGAGACTTTTGCCGAGCCCGAAACCGAGACCGTCAGCGAGCGCGACATCAACCGGGCGCTGGACGGGCTGCCGCCGGCGCAGCGTTCGGTGGTGTCGTCCGTATCGGTGGAAGGGCGTTCGATCGGCGAGACGGCGGCGAAATTCGGCATCACCGAGACAGCGGTGCGCGTGTCTTTGCATCGGGGGTTGGCCGCCATAGCCAAGCGGTTCAGCCAGGGGCGCTTCGGGCGGGAATGACATGAGGACCGAGGATCTCATCAAGGCGCTGGACGCCGACATCAGCAGCAAGGCGATGCCGCTGCGGCCCGCATGGTGGCTGGCAGCCGGTGCCGCCGTTATCATCGCGGCCGCGGTCTTTTGGATGACGATCGGCCCGCGTACGGATTTCATGGTGGCCGCGCACACGGTGCGCTTCCTCTCCAAATTCGTTTTCACCATCGTGCTCGCCATCAGCGCCTTTGCCCTGATCCGCACCCTGTCGACGCCAGGCGCGGCGACAGGGCGCGCAATGGCCTGGATGGCCGCGGCGCCGCTGCTGGTTGCCTTGGCGGTGGTCCTGGAACTCTTCATGGTGCCGGAGAGACTTTGGGGCACGCGCATGGTCGGCTCCAACATGATGATCTGCATGGGCTTCATCCCGCTGATCGGCATCGGCCCGCTGGCTGTCTTCCTGTGGATGCTGCGCTACGGCGCGCCGACGCGCCCGGTGCTTGCCGGCACGGTGGCGGGCCTGCTTGCCGGCGGCCTGGCGGCGACCTTCTATGCCGCACACTGCTTTGACGATTCGCCGCTGTTCGTCGCCACCTGGTACACGATCGCTATCGCGGTCCTCGCCTTGCTTGGCGCGCTCGGCGGGAGGTTTTTCGTGCGCTGGTAGCAGGCTGCACGCGAGCGCGCATACCGATCCTTAATCATGCCGGCGATTGTTTGCCGGTTGTCCATATCCCCAGTACCCCGGGCGCAACCTTTCCTTAAAATCGATCCTTCAGGGTTTTTACGGGAAAAAGCGATTGCCCACGGGGGTGGCACGGGTCGTGACATTGCGCGGAATGATCGGGCCGAAGCCCCACAAACATGCATTGAGCCTGCTTGTGCTCAGCCTTGCCGTGGTGGCCGTCCTCGTCCTGTTTTCCAGGGTTGCCCTCGGTCCCGAAGGGCTGAAATTCTGTCTGCAAGCGTCGGTCGTGGCGACCGGCTGCGCGCTTTTCTTCGCCTATCTGGTCATCGGCCGGATCTCGGACGATCGCCGCCAGATCGCGCAGAGCGAGCAGCGGTTCCGCCGCGCGATGGAGGATTCATCGATCGGTATCGCCATCGTCGGCCTCGATGGGCGTATCCTCGAAACCAATCCGGCCTTTGCGGCCATGCTGGGCTACAGCCGCCAGGAGATCGAGGCGCTGACCTTCTTCCAGATCACGCACCCTGACGACCTGCATATCGGGCGCGAAACCATGGAGGGCATGAAAGCGGGCACGGTCGACGCCTTCCATTTCGAGAAGCGCTACCTCAAAAAAGACGGCATGCCGATCTGGGCCCGTCTTGCCGGCTCCGTCATTCGCGACGAGAAGAGCGGTATTCCGCTCTATCTGGTCTCACAGATCGAGGACATCGACGCGCGCAAGCAGGCCGAGGCGCGCATCGCCGAGGCCGAGACGCGCTGGAATTTCGCGCTGGCCGGTGCCGGCCAGGGGGTCTGGGATCTCAATATGCGCAGGGGCGGCACGACCTACTCCTCGACCTGGGTCAAGATGCTGGGCTATGCGGAAGGCGAACTCGACGGCGATCCCGACCACTGGCTGACGATGATCCATCCCGATGACCGCGAGGCGGTCCTGGCGGCCGATCGCGCCCATCTGGAAGGCAATACGGAATTCTTCGAGGCCGAGTTCCGGATGCGCCACAAGGATGGCCATTGGATCTGGATTCTCGATCGCGGCAAGGCGATCGAGCGCGATGGCGACGGACAACTGATCAGGGCGATAGGCAGCCTTACCGACATCACGCAGCGCAAGCAGGCCGAGGAACGCCTCATCGTCTCGGCCGCGATGCTGGCCGACGAGAAAGAGCGGCTCAGGGTGACGCTGCGGTCGATCGGCGACGCTGTCATCTGCACGGATGCCGCCAACCGCGTCACCTTCATGAACCCGGTGGCCGAGAAGCTGACCGGCGTTTCCGGCAGCGAGGCGCTCGGCAAGATGCTCGGCCATGTCTACTGGGCGGTCGACGAGGAGACGGGCCACAGGATCGGCGTGGCGCGACCCGCGATAGGCGCCGACGCCCGGGCGGATCAGAACAGCCGCGCTGTTCTGATCCGGCGCGACGACACACGCTGCAGCATCCGTCAGGTCGTTTCGCCCATCGTGAACGAGCGCAACGAATTCTGCGGTCTGGTTATCGTCTTCCAGGACTTCACCGATGCACGCGCCCTGCAGCGGCAGCTCGCCCATGCCGCCGCGCATGACGCGCTGACCGGCCTTGCCAACCGTTCAAGCTTCATCCGCACGATGGAAGACCTTGTAGACCAGGCGCGCAGGAATGGCCCGACGGCCAGAGGCGGCCAGCAGTTCATGTTCATCGACCTCGATCACTTCAAGCTGGTGAACGATACAGGCGGCCACGCCGCCGGCGACGCCTTGCTGAAGCGGGTGGCCGAGGCCATGCGCGGCGTGCTCGGTCCCGACGACATCGTTGCGCGGCTGGGCGGTGACGAATTCGCGGTCATCCTGAAATCGGCGTCGGCTGCCGGCGCCGGCATCGCGGCGCGTTCGATCATCGATGCGATCCGAGGTCTGAACTTCAGCTGGGAAGGCCGCCCGTACCAGATCGGCGCCAGCATCGGATTGGCGCCGATCGACAAAGGCTGCGGCGAAGCCGACGAGATTATCGCCAGGGCCGACGCGGCCTGCTACGCGGCCAAGGCAGCAGGCCGTGGATGTGTCTCGGTATCGCCGGACCAGGAAATCAGTTCGGGCAACGAACAGATGGCCGCGGCCTCCTGACGCAAACGCGTTCGCCGATCGCGTGGGCAGCGCCGCGGCTGGCGTGTCCGCGTTTACCCGTACCTTTCCCTAGTTGTCCGTGTCGGCGCTCGCTTTTCATCACTACCGTTTCCAATCGGAATCGGTGGGTTGCCCTTGGACAGATTCGTGCCGGTTCCCTCTCAGGCGCAAATGCGGCGGCATGCCGACTCAGAAGGAATCTCAATGAAACGTCTTATCGCTCTTGTCTTCGCTCTCGCCCTTCCTGCGGCCAATGCCTCGGCCGCGGATATTTCCGCGGCACCCGTCCAGCAGGCCTACGACTGGAGCGGGGTCTATATCGGCGTTCAGGGCGGCTATGGCTGGGGGCGCGGCGACTGGCGCGACAATGTAGGATACAGCACCGCCAATGACGATGTCAGCCCGCGCGGCGGATTGGGCGGCATCCATGCCGGCTACAACTGGCAGAGCGGCATGTGGGTTCTGGGCATAGAGGGCTCCTGGTCCTATGCCGACATTTCCAGGACGGAACAGACGCCAAGCGGATCATCCACGCGCGAAACCCGGTTCCGCGACATCGCGACGCTCACAGGGCGCGTTGGCGCAGCCGTCGGGGATACGTCATTCCTTTACCTGCGCGGCGGCTACGCCAATGCCCGGATCAACACACATTCGCTGAACACGTTCGGCACATCCAGCGACCAGGGCTCCCGCCGCAGCGGCTATGTCATCGGGGTCGGCTGGGACTATGCGTTCGCGCCGAACTGGATCGCCGGGCTGGAATTCGACCATATGGACTTCGGCTCGAAGTTCCTCGGCTCCGAGTTCAATACCGGTCCTTGCACCGGCTGCGGTTCCAACATCGATGCGAGCCTGTCCACCGTGACCGCGCGGGTCAGCTATAAGTTCTGACATCCGACGCGAGGCGGGCCATCCAAACGAAAGGCGCC